>NZ_JACNME010000004.1:0-300000 GCF_014270065.1 Quadrisphaera sp. RL12-1S
GTCTCCATGGACTTCGAGTCCGAGAGGCTCCCAGCAGACTACTGGGTTGATAGGCCGGATGTGGACGACCAGTAATGGTTGTAGCTGACCGGTACTAATAAGCCGATGACTTGCTACACCCCATCCTTGGTGGTGGAGTGCGTCGGTCAAGGGTTGAAGTTAAGAACGTGAGTTCTGTTCGCGTCCACTGTGCGGTTCCCGAGTCACGGGTGACCACCCCTGCGTTGTTGGGGTGCCGAGAACTCGATAGTGTTACGGCGGTCATAGCGGTGGGGAAACGCCCGGTCCCATTCCGAACCCGGAAGCTAAGCCCACCTGCGCCGATGGTACTGCCCGGGAAGCTGGGTGGGAGAGTAGGTCACCGCCGGACATCCTTTCGTCGAGGGGGGTCGTCCACTGCAGAGGTGCAGTGGACGATCCCCCTCGATGCGTTGGCCGACGATCGCGTGACACCCCGAGGAGGACCCCGTGCAGGATGACGAGCAGCGCAGGAGCGACAGGACGTCGTCCTCTCGTGCGGGTGGCTCCCGGTCTGGCGACCGCGGCCCCTCGTCGCCGCGTGGCGGTGCTGGGGCTGGGCGCTCCGGGGGAGCGTCTGCCGGGTGGCAGCGCGGTGGTCCCGCGCGTGCGGGGGGCCGTCCCGCGGCTGGTGGCTCCGCTGGCGGACGCGGCGGACCCGCTGACCGCCCCCAGCGGGGTGAGCGGCAGCAGTGGAACGACCGCGGCCCCCGTCCGGCGCGTGACGACCGCGGCGGTGACCGACCGGTCGGCGGGGACCGTCCCTTCGGCGCCCGCGACGGCGGCCGGCCCGCTGCCGGCGGCTCCCGCTTCCAGGGGTCCGACCGTCCCCAGCGACCCGACCAGGCCAGCGGCGGTGCGGGACGGCCGTTCCGCAGCGGTCCCCGCGACGCCGCTGGTGGCAGGCCGGCCGACCGTCCCTCCGGTGGGTTCGGCGCGGGCCGCGCCGACCGTGCTGGCGGTGCAGACAGGTCCGCCCCCCGCGCCGGTGGCTACGGGGTTCCCCGCAGTGGCGCCCCCGGCCGTTCCGGTCCTTCCACCTACGGTGGCGCACCGTCCCGCAGCGGCGCTCCGTCTCGCAGCGGTGCTCCGTCTCGCACCGGCGGTCCCTCCCGCGGAGGTGCTCCGTCGCGCGGAGGTGCCGCTGCGGGCGGCGGGCGCTTCGGCGGTCGTGACGGTGGACGTGATGGCGGGGGCGCCGGTCGCGCCGGCGGGCCCGGTCGCGCTCCCAGCGCTGCTCGTCCGTGGGACCGCGACCGCAGCGCGCCGTCCACCTCGCGCCGCGGGCCCGCCCACCGCGACGAGCCCCGCCTGCCCGACACCATCACCGGTACCGAGCTGGACCGCGAGGTGCGCTCGGACCTGCTGACCCTGTCCAAGGACACGGCCGTCGTCGTCTCCCGGCACCTGGTGGCTGCCGGTCGCCTCATGGACACCGACCCCGAGGCCGCCTACGCCCACGCTGCCGCGGCGGCGCGGCGTGCCGGGCGCATCGGTTCCGTGCGCGAGGCCGCCGGCCTCGCCGCGTACGCCGCGGGTCGCTTCGAGGACGCACTGCGCGAGCTGCGCACGGCCCGACGCCTGACCGGGTCCGACGTCCACCTCCCCGTGCTCGCCGACTGCGAGCGGGGACTGGGCCGGCCCGAGCGGGCGCTCGACCTCGCCGCGACCCCCGAGGTGGCCCGGCTGGACCTCGCGGGGCGCATCGAGATGCGCATCGTCGCCGCCGGCGCCCGGCAGGACCTCGGCCAGGCCGAGGCCGCGGTGGTCTCCCTGCAGGGCCCCGAGCTCGACAGCAAGAGCCGGGAGCCCTGGCACGCCCGCCTGATGTCCGCCTACGCGGACGCCCTCGAGGCGGCCGGTCGGCACGGCGAGGCCCAGGCCTGGCTGCAGCGCGCCGCCGCCGCTGACACGACGGGCGAGACCGGCGCCGCTGACCGCCTGACCGGTGAGGACCCGGACGACCAGGACGACGTCGTGGTGTACGACCTCCTCGAGGACTCCGAGGACTCCGAGGACTCCGAGGACTCCGAGGACTCCGAGGACTCCGAGGGCTCCGAGGGCTCCGAGGGCTCCGAGGACTCCGAGGACTCCGAGGACTCCGAGGACTCCGAGGACGCCGAGGACGCCGAGGACGCCGAGGACTCCCAGCCGCGCAGCTGACCCCGAGTCCGATCGAGAGCCCCGCGGCGCCGTCCGCGGGGCTCTCGTCGTACCGTCGCCGGGTGTCCAGCGACCCCGGAGCCCCCAGCGGTGGTGCCTACGAGTGGCTGCAGCGCGGGCTGGCGCTGCTCAGCAGCGGAGACGCCGAGGCGGCGGCGGTGCTGCTGGAGCGCGCGAACCGGGACCAGCCCGGTTCTGCCAGCGTGCTCGAAGCCCTCGCCCGCGCCCAGTTCGACGCCGGCCGCGTCGGCCAGGCCGCGACCACCTTCGCCTCACTGGTCGAGGTCGCCCCCGACTCCGACTACGCCCGCTTCGGCTTGGGGCTGAGCCTGTCCCGGCTGGACAGGTTCCCCGAGGCCGCCGAACAGCTGGCCCTGGCGGTCGCCATGCGGCCCGACCGCCCCGAGTACCGAGACTCGCTCACCCAGGTAAGGGCGACGCTGCGCGCCCGCAAGGAGGCCACCGGTGACCGGTAGCACTGAGAACACCGCTGTCACCGACAGCACCGACAGCACCGACGGCGGCACGTCCACGCTCGCTGAGGCGCACGACCTGCTGCTGTTCGACCTCGACGGGGTCGTCTACGTCGGTGAGGACGCCGTCCCCGGCGCCGTGGAGGCGATCGGGCGCGCCTACGACGACGGCAGGGCCGTCGGGTACGCCACCAACAACGCCTCCCGCACCCCGCAGGAGGTGGCCGACCACCTCCGCCGCCTGGGCATCCGCGCCCGTGACGAGGAGGTCACCACCTCCTCGCAGGCCGCTGCGCAGCTGGTGGTCGAGCGCCTCGGCGCCGGTGCCCGCGTGCTGCCCGTGGGCGGTCCCGGCGTGCGGGCCGCCCTGGTCGAGGCCGGCCTCGAGCCGGTCACCCCCGCTGACGAGCACCCCGCCGCGGTCGTGCAGGGCTTCGGACGCCAGCTCGGCTGGAGCGACCTCGCGGACGCCGCCGCGGCCGTGCGCGGCGGGGCGCTGTGGGTGGCCACCAACACCGACCTGACCCTGCCCACCGAGCGGGGCCCCGCCCCCGGCAACGGCTCCCTGGTCGGCGCGGTCCGCAACGCCGTCGACGTCGACCCCCTGGTGGCGGGCAAGCCCCAGCCCACGCTGTTCCACGCCGCCGCCGCGCGCGCGGGGGCCCAGCGCCCGCTGGTGGTGGGCGACCGGCTCGACACCGACGTCGCGGGCGCCGTGAACTCGGGCATGACCGGCGCGCTGGTGCTCACCGGTCTCACCAGCGCCGTCGCGCTGGTCGCCGCGCCCGCCGGGCAGCGCCCCGACCTCGTCCTGCCCGACCTCGGTGCGCTGCACGCCCCGGCCCCGTCCACCGCCCGCCTGGTGGAGGGCGGCGCGGTCTGCGGCGGTGCCCGGGTGGTGCTCGAGGGCGGGTCGCTGTCCGGGGCGGACGGCTCGCCCGCGGCGGGGGCCCCGCTGGAGGACCTGCTCGACCTGCTCCGTGCGGCGTGCGCCGCGGCGTGGGCCTCCCAGGACGCCCGGGACGACGACGGGCCGGCGGTCCAGCTGGACGCCGACCTCACCTCGGCCCTCACCGACCTCAGCGTCCGCTGCCGGCGGGAGCAGCCGTCAGGCTGACCACCCGCTCCGCCGGGTAGCGTGAGGCGGGCGCAGGTGCGCCCGCAGCGGTGCGCTCGAGACGCGCTCGAGCGTGTGCACAGGACGTGCACGGGAGGGGAGCCATGACCTTCGAGGGACTGCGCGGCTACGCGCAGGCGGCCAACGACCTCTCGGCCATCGCCCGCGCGCGCCTGCTGGAGGCGGTCCGCGAGGCGGTCCGGGCGGAGGTCGAGCGCGCCGGCGTCGCCGTGGGGCTCGCCAGCGCCGAGGAGGTCGCCGCCCTCAAGCGCTCGGTCGACCGCCTCCAGCGCCGCGTCGCGGCGCTGGAGGGAGCGTCGCAGGGCGCACCGTCGCCGTCGTCGTCCTCCGGGACCGGCGGGTCGGACACCGCGTCGAGGCCGGCCCGGCGCCCCTCGGCCGCCCGGGCGCGGGCGACCTCCCGCAGCGGTGTCGGCGGCCGCCCGCCGGCCGGTGCCCCGCACTCCACCCGCCCCTCGGCCCCGGCCGCGCCGCCCGCAGCGCCGCCGACCCCCGAGGCGAGCGGCCCGGAGACCACGACGACGACGGAGGCGCCCGCGCCGGACGCACCGCCGGCGCCCGCTCGCCGCCCGTCCGCCCGCGCGACCACCCGGCGCCGTCCCACCGCCGCGCAGGCCCGGGCGGACGCCGCCTCCGGCCCTGCCGGCCAGGAGGAGCCGGCCCCGCGCGTCACCCCGGTCCGCCGCCCCCGCAAGGCCACCGCCGGCACGGACGAGGCCGCGGCCGAGGACGGGCAGAACAGCGGCGGGCGCCCGTGACCTCCGCTGTGACCTCCGGCGCGGTCTCCGAAGCGACCTCCGACGGCCTGCCGCGCACCGGCGACGCCGCTGTCGACGCCGCCCTGGCACCGCTGCACGCCGTCGCCGCTGCTCCGGGGGCAGACCCCCTGGCGGCCTCGCGCGCCCTCTCGCAGGCGCACCAGGCGCTGCGCGCCCGCCTGGCCGACGCCGGGTGAGCCCCGTGGCGCGTCGGCAGCGCCTCGACGCCGAGCTGGTGCGGCGCGGCCTGGCCCGCTCCCGCGAGCACGCCGGTGAGCTGGTGGCCGCGGGGCGGGTGACCGTCGGCGGTGCCGTGGCGTCCAAGCCGGCGACGCAGGTCGAGGCCAGCGCCGCCGTCGTCGTCAAGGACGACGCCGACGACGCGGGCTGGGCCAGCCGCGGCGCCCACAAGCTGCTGGGTGCGCTGGAGGCCACCGGCGTCGCGGTGGAGGGCAGGCGCTGCCTGGACGCCGGCGCGTCGACCGGCGGGTTCACCGACGTGCTGCTGCGCGCCGGCGCCGCCTCCGTCGTGGCCGTCGACGTCGGCTACGGGCAGCTGCTGTGGCGGCTGCGCAACGACGACCGCGTCGAGGTGCACGACCGCACCAACGTGCGCGAGCTGACCGCCGAGCAGGTGGCGCCCGCGCCGTCGCTGGTGGTGGCCGACCTGTCGTTCATCTCGCTGCGGCTCGTGCTGCCGGCGCTGGTCCGCTCGGCCGCGCCCGACGCCGACCTGCTGCTCATGGTGAAGCCGCAGTTCGAGGTGGGTCGCGAGCGCCTCGGGTCGGGCGGTGTCGTGCGCGACCCGCAGCTGCGCGCCAGCGCCGTCCGCGACGTGGTGGCCGCGGCCGGTGAGCTGGGCCTGCGGCTGCACGCCTGCGCGGCCAGCCCGCTGCCCGGGCCCAGCGGCAACGTGGAGTACTTCGTGCACCTGCGCGGCGGGGAGCCGCTGCCGCCCGAGGAGGTCGAGCAGCTCGTGGCCACCGCTGTCGCCGAAGGACCGGGAGGAACGCCGTGAGGCGAGTGCTCGTGCTGACCCACACCGGACGCCAGGACGCGGTCGACGCGGCCCGCCAGCTGGTGGCCCTGCTCGACGCCGCCGGGATCGAGCCGGTGCTGCTCGACGACGAGGCCGCCGACATCCCCGACTGCACGGGCGTGCGGCGGGTGCAGCCGGGGAACCTCGACGGGCTCGAGCTCGTCGTCGTCGTCGGCGGTGACGGCACGGTGCTGCGCGGAGCGGAGCTGGTGCACGGCACGGGCGTGCCGCTGCTCGGGGTGAACCTGGGCCGGGTCGGCTTCCTCGCCGAGATCGAGCGGGACGCCCTGGAGAGCACCGTCACGCACGTCGCCGCCCGCGACTACGGCGTGGAGGAGCGCCTCACGCTGCAGGTGGACATCGTCGAGGGCGGTGTGGTGCGCGCCACCTCCTGGGCCCTCAACGACGTCAGCGTGGAGAAGGGCGCGCGCGAGCGCGTCCTGGAGCTCGTGACCGAGGTGGACGGGCGCCCGGTGTCCACCTACGGCTGCGACGGCGTGGTCATGGCCACGCCCACCGGCTCCACCGCGTACGCGTTCTCCGCCGGCGGGCCGGTCGTGTGGCCGGGGGTGGAGGCGCTGCTCATGGTGCCGATCTCCGCGCACGCGCTGTTCGCGCGCCCGCTCGTGGTGAGCCCCGACTCGGTGATGGCCGTGGAGGTGCTCGAGCGCAACCAGACCGACGGCGTGGTGTGGTGCGACGGGCGCCGCGCCGTGCAGGTGCGCCCCGGCGCCCGCATCGAGGTGCGCCGCGGCCCGGAGCCCGTGCGCCTGGCGCACATCAGCACCGGCCCGTTCACCGACCGGCTCGTGGCCAAGTTCGGCCTGGCCGTCGGGGGGTGGCGCGGTCCCGACGACGGTGCTCCCCAGGGGGTGGCCGGAGCCGGTCACTCCTCCACCCGGCGCCCCGCCCCGCCCCGCGGGATCGGGTGAGGGCCGTGCTGGAGGAGGTGCGGATCCGCTCCCTGGGCGTCATCACCGACGCCACGCTGGAGCTGTCCGGCGGGTTCACCGTCATCACGGGGGAGACCGGCGCCGGCAAGACCATGCTGGTCACCGGGCTGGGGCTGCTGCTGGGCGCGCGCGCCGACGCCGGGTCGGTGCGCCGCGGAGCCGACTCCGCCGTGGTGGAGGGCCGGTTCCTGGTGGCCCCCGGCAGCCGGGCCGCCGCCCGGGCCGCGGAGGCGGGCGCGGAGCTCGACGACGACGTGCTCATCGTGGCCCGCAGCGTCTCCGCCACCGGACGCGGCCGCGCGCACGCGGGCGGTCGCTCGGTGCCGGTGGCGGTGCTGTCCGAGCTCGCCGACGACCTCGTGGCCGTGCACGGCCAGTCCGAGCAGGTGCTGCTGCGCTCGCCGGCCCGCCAGCGCCAGGCGCTGGACAGGTTCGCCGCCGACGCCGTCGCCGAGCCGCTGGGGCGCTACGCGGCCGCCTGGCGCCGGCTCGGGGCGCTGGACGCCGAGCTCGCCGAGATCGTCACCACGGCGCGGGAGCGGGCCGCCGAGGCGGAGCTGCTGCGCGCAGGGCTCGACCAGGTGGAGGCCGTGGCCCCGCAGCCGGGGGAGGACCGCGCGCTGGCGGCCGAGGCCGACCGGCTCGACCACGCCGAGGAGCTGCGCGCTGCGGCGGCCCTGGCCCACGCCGCCCTCACCGGCGACCCGCTGGCCGAGGACGCCCCCGACGCGGCCTCGCTCATCGAGGCCGCGCGGCGGCCGCTGGAGGCCGTGCGCGAGCACGACCCGCACCTGGGGTCCCTGGCCGACCAGCTGGCCGAGGTCGGCTACCTGGTCGCCGACGCCGCCGCCGAGCTCGCCTCTGCCGCGGAGGCCGTCGACGTCGACCCGGTGCGGCTGGCCGCCGTGCAGGACCGGCGGGCCCAGCTGACCGCGCTCGTGCGGGCGCTGCCGGCAGCCGTCCCGGACCGGGCCGCGCAGGCCGACGACGCGCCGACCGGCGTCGACGCGGTGCTGGCCTGGGCCGAGGCGGCCTCCCCGCGCCTGCTCGAGCTGGACGGCGACGGCGACCGGACCGCCGACCTGCGCGCCGAGCGCGACGGGCTCGTGGCCCAGCTGCTGGCGGTGGCCGCCGAGGTCACCGCGGCGCGCGCCAGCGCCGCCGAGCGCCTGTCCGAGCTGGCCACCGCCGAGCTGCCCGGGCTGGCCATGCCGCACGCGCAGCTGCTGGTGCAGGTCGCGCCGTCGCCGCCCTCCTCGGCCGACCGGGAGGGGCTGCCGGGCCTGGGCGCCACCGGCGCCGACGACGTGGCGCTGCTGCTGCGCCCCTCACCGGGGCAGGCGGAGCGCCCCCTGGCCAAGGGCGCCTCCGGCGGCGAGCTGTCCCGGGTCATGCTGGCGCTGGAGCTGGTGCTGGCCGCCAGCGACGTGGTCCCCACGTTCGTCTTCGACGAGGTCGACGCCGGGGTGGGCGGCAAGGCCGCGGTGGGGATCGGCCGGCGCCTGGCGCGGCTGGCGCGCGACCGGCAGGTCGTCGTCGTGACCCACCTGCCGCAGGTGGCGGCGTGGGCCGACCAGCACCTGCGGGTGGCCAAGGCCGTGGACGGGCAGGTCACCGTCAGCGGCGTGACGGCGCTGGACGGCGAGGAGCGCGTGGTGGAGCTCGCGCGGATGCTGGCCGGCCAGGAGGAGTCGGGCTCGGCGCGCGCGCACGCCGAGGAGCTGCTGGTGGCGGCCGCGAAGGAGCGCTGAGGGCGCCGGCGCGGGTGCGCCCGGCCGCGTGACGCCGGACCAGCGGGCCCGGGGAGGTCCGGGGCCGCTGGTAGGCTGGCAGCCCGTGGCGAAACGCGGAACGCAGGGTCAGCGCGGGGGCACCACCCGGCACATCTTCGTGACCGGGGGCGTTGCCTCCTCCCTCGGCAAGGGTCTGACGGCTTCGAGCCTCGGCCACCTCCTCCGCGGTCGCGGGCTGCGGGTCTCGATGCAGAAGCTCGACCCGTACCTCAACGTCGACCCGGGCACCATGAACCCGTTCGAGCACGGTGAGGTCTTCGTCACCGACGACGGCGCCGAGACCGACCTCGACATCGGCCACTACGAGCGCTTCCTCGGGGTGGACCTCGACGCCGCGGCGAACGTCACCACCGGCCAGATCTACTCCACGGTGATCGCCAAGGAGAGGCGCGGGGAGTTCCTCGGGCACACCGTGCAGGTGATCCCGCACATCACCGACGAGATCGTCGAGCGGATGCGCGCGCAGGCGAAGCCCGGCCCGGACGGCGAGCCCGCCCCGGACGTCATCATCACCGAGGTCGGCGGCACCGTCGGTGACATCGAGTCGCTGCCGTTCCTCGAGGCCGCGCGCCAGGTGCGCCAGCGGATCGGGCGCGACAACTGCTTCTTCGTGCACGTCTCCCTGGTGCCCTACCTGGGCCCCTCCGGCGAGCTCAAGACCAAGCCGACCCAGCACTCGGTGGCCTCGCTGCGCAGCATCGGCATCCAGCCCGACGCGATCGTGCTGCGCTCGGACCGCACCGTGCCGGAGTCGGTCAAGCGCAAGATCGCCGCGATGTGCGACGTCGACGAGGACGCCGTGGTCAACGCCGTGGACGCCGCCTCCATCTACGACATCCCCAAGGTGCTGCACGGCGAGGGGCTGGACGCCTACGCCGTGCGCCGCCTCGACCTGCCGTTCCGCGACGTCGACTGGACCGCGTGGGACGAGCTGCTGCGCCGGGTGCACCGCCCGGCGCACACCGTGGTGCTGGCGCTGGTGGGCAAGTACATCGACCTGCCCGACGCCTACCTGTCGGTCACCGAGGCCATCCGCGCCGGCGGCATCGCCTGCGACGCGCGGATCCAGCTGCGCTGGGTCGCCTCCGACACGTGCACCACGCCCGAGGGCGCCCGCCGCGAGCTGTCCGGGGTCGACGCGGTCTGCGTGCCCGGCGGCTTCGGCGTGCGCGGTATCGAGGGCAAGCTGGGCGCGCTGAAGTGGGCCCGGGAGAACCAGGTGCCCACCCTCGGGCTGTGCCTGGGCCTGCAGTGCATGGTCATCGAGCACGCGCGCAACGTCGCCGGCATCGAGGGCGCCTCCAGCACCGAGTTCGAGCCGGGCGCGTCCGACCCGGTCATCGCGACCATGGCCGAGCAGGAGCACATCGTCTCCGGCGACGGCGACCTCGGCGGCACCATGCGCCTGGGCCTGTACCCCGCCGTCCTCGCCGAGGGCTCGGTGGTGGCGGAGGCGTACGGCTCCACGCAGGTCTCCGAGCGGCACCGCCACCGCTACGAGGTCAACAACTCCTACCGCGGGCGCCTGGAGGAGGCCGGTCTGGTCTTCTCCGGCACCTCGCCCGACCGGGGTCTGGTCGAGTACGTCGAGCTGCCCCGCGAGGTGCACCCGTACTACGTGGGCACCCAGGCGCACCCCGAGTTCCGCTCCCGCCCCGACCGCGCGCACCCGCTGTTCCAGGGGCTCGTGGCCGCGGCGCTGGCGCGCCAGGCCTCCGAGCGGCTGCTGGAGGTCACCGCGTGAGCGGTGCTGACGGGGGTGGCGCTGGCCTTCCGGCCAGCGCCACGGCCGGGGCCTCGGGAGCCCCGCGCGACGAGCTCGTGACCTCGGCCCCGCGCACCAGCGAGGTGCTCCACCGGGGGTACGTGTGGGACCTCGTCCGCGACGTCGTCGCCCTGGACGGCGTCGAGGGCGGGGCGCTGGGCTCCGGCACGGTGACGCGCGAGCTGCTGCGCCACCCCGGCGCCGTCGGGGTGCTGGCCCTGGACGAGCACGAGCGCATCCTGCTCGTGCGCCAGTACCGCCACCCCGTCGAGCACCTGCTGTGGGAGCTGCCCGCGGGCCTGCTCGACGTGGCGGGGGAGCCCCCGCACCTGGCGGCCGCCCGCGAGCTGGCCGAGGAGGCCGACCTGCGGGCTGGCCGCTACCACGTGCTGCTCGACTGGTTCCTGTCCCCGGGCGGCTCCGACGAGGCGTTCCGCCTGTTCCTGGCGCGCGACCTGTCGCCCGTGCCCGAGGCCGAGCGGCACCACCGCGAGGCCGAGGAGGCGGGGATGGTCTCCACGTGGGTGCCGCTGGAGGCCGCGCGCGACGCCGTGCTGGCCGGGGACCTCAACAGCCCCAGCCTGGTGGCCGGCGTGCTGGCCGCGTGGACCGCGCGCGAGCGGGGCTGGTCCGAGCTGCGCGATCTCGACGCGCCGTGGCCCCAGCACCGGGCCTACCGTTAGGCCCATGCCGCTGCTGCGCCGTTCCAAGGACGAGGACTCCGCCGCCGACGAGGCGCTGGCGAAGGCGTCGGACGACGCCGACCGGGGTCGCCTGTCGCAGGCCGCCACGCAGCTGGTGCGCCGCCTGGTCGACCTCGGCATCGACGGCGCCGGACCGCTGGCCCCGGCCGCCGACGCCGCCGCGGCGGCCCGGCGCAAGCACAGCGACGTCGAGGACGCGATCGACGCGCTCGTCTCCTCCTCCACCCGCTCCGCGGCCGTCGGCGGCTTCGTCACGGGCCTCGGCGGCTTCGTGACGCTGCCGGTCGCGCTCCCGGCCAACCTCCTGGGCTACTACGTCATCGCCACCCGCACGGTGGCCGGCACGGCGGCGCTGCGCGGCTACGACCTGTCCTCCGAGGAGGTCCGCTCGGCGGTGCTGCTGGTGCTGGCCGACGAGGACGGCGGTGCGCTGCTGACCAAGTTCGGGCTCGCCGGTCCCGGGGGCCTGGTCACCCGCCTCGCGCGCAAGCAGCTCGCCGGCCCCGGGCTCGCGGTGCTCAACAAGGCGATCGGCTTCCAGCTGCTGTCGCGCCTGGGACGCTCCAGCCTGTCGCGCCTGGGACGCGGGCTGCCGCTGGCCGGCGGCCTGCTCGGCGCGGGCCTGGACGCCTACGCGCTGCGCCGCACCGCCAAGGCCGCCCGCGCCGCGTTCCCGCTGCGCCGCGGCAGCGCGGGCGAGGTCACGGGGGGAGCGGGACGGTGAGCCCGGGCGCGCCGCGAGCGGCGCGCAGCGCTCCCGGCGCCGCACGGGCCCTGTGGTGGGCCGTGCGCCGGGGACGCGCCCGCGGGGGCCCGCGCACCTCGGCGGTCTTCGCCTGCGTGCCGCGGCTCGTCCCGGCCGTGGTCACCGGCCGGTACACCGGGTGCTCGCGGGGGCGCCTGGCGCTCATGGCGGGTGCCGCCCTCTACGTGGCCTCGCCGGTCGACCTGCTGCCGGAGGGCCTGCTGGGCCCGGTGGGCCTCGCCGACGACGCAGCCGTCCTCGCCTGGCTCGCCGGGTCCCTGCTGTCGGAGGGACAGGCGTTCCTGGCGTGGGAGGAGCGGCAGCGCTCGGCCGGGGCGTCCCCGCGCCGCCGGTGGCAGGGGCGGGGCAGCCGCTCGACCGTGGTGCCGGGGGACGTCGTCGGCTGAGGGCGAGGTCCGTCATCGGCCCACAGGCGGGGCTCTGAGGGGTCGAGGCGGCGGTCCGTCCACAGGCGCCCCGCAGGCCTTCTGGTGCCGGGGCCGCGGCCACCAGCGTTGACCCCGTGGAGCAGCCCGGAGCCAGCGTCATCAGGAGCAGCAGCCCGTTCGAGGTGCTGTCCCTCGCCGAGCACACCCTCGGCTTCCGCCCCCGCGAGAGCCTGCTGGTGGTCAGCCTGCGGCCTCCGAGGTGGCGCACCGGGGTGGTGGGGAGGGTGGACGTCGCCGCGGTGGACGAGCCGGAGGTGGTGGACGCGGTGGTCCGCCACGTGGTGGCGGACGGCGCCGGGCGGTGCTTCGTCGCCGTGGTCACCGACGAGGGGTGCGTCCCGCCGGCGGAGAGGGGCACCCGCCGCCGGCTGTCCCTGGTGCCCCCGCTCCGGGGCGGGCCGGAGGTGCCGCGGCCGCGGTCCTGGACCGGTGACGGCCTGCTGCCCCTGCCAGGGGCCGACCGCGCCGCCCACGTGTGCGCTGCCCTCGTCCGCGCCGGTGTGGAGCCCGAGCCGTGGCTGCTCCACCGCGGGCGCCTCTACTCCTACTCCTGCGACCGGGGCTGCTGCCCGGCCGAGGGCCTCCCGCTGGAGCGCCTCGGGGCCACGCAGGTGGCGGCGGAGATGGTCCTCGCCGGGCGCGTGCTCCCCGCCGACCGCGCGGGCTGGGAGCGCGGGCTGCGCACCGCGGTGGCGGCGGCCGGGTCGGGTGGCTCGGGTGGCCCGGACGAGCCGAGCGGTCCCCAGGACGCCGGTGATGCCGCGGTCACCGAGGCGCTGGCCGACCTGGCGTCGCGCGGCAGGCCCGGCAGCAGGGCCCTCCGGCGCACCTGGAGCCGCCTGCTCGCGGACGAGACCGCCGCACCCGGCGCGGGTCTGCGCCTGCCCGCGGCCAGCGCGGCGGAGCTGCTCGACGGCCTGCGGCGCCTGCCCCTGCGCGACCAGCTCCTGGCGACGGCGGTGCCCCAGGCCCTGCCGGACCTGGCGGCGGCCCCCGGGGCCGCTGCGGACCCGGACGCCGCCCTCGCCGTGCTGCAGCAGCTGGCCCGCCGGGCGACCGGTTCCTGGCGCGCCGCGGCCACGGGGTGCGCCGCGTACGTCGCCTGGTGCGCCGGCTCGGCGCCGGCTGCCGGGGTCTGGGCCGAGGCGGCGCTCGAGCTCGACCCCGGGCACTCGCTGTCCGCGCTGGTCCTGCAGGCCGTGAGCATCGGTCTGCCGCCGCCCGGCCGGGAGCGCGGCCGGGAGCGCGGCCGGGAGCGCGGCGCGCCGCTGACGGGGTGACGGGGAGGACCGGCCGGTGGGGTGACAGTGGTGTCCACATGCTGAGACGAGGTGGAGTGCCGCTGCGGCGCTGCCTATCCTCCGATGAGGTCATGAGCGCCAGCGCGAAGCCCCGGCTCGCTGGCCGGCAACCCCCGCCCGCGGTGGGGTGCCCCGGGTGATGACCTGGCCGCTCCCCGACCGGGGCAGCGGCAAGCGCGGGCCACGGGCCCGGCGGGCGCTGGCCCGTCGCGCCCTGGCCCTGAGGTCAGGGGAGTACCTGTGAACGACGGTTGGTCCTTCGAGACGCGGCAGATCCACGCCGGCCAGACGGCCGACAGCGCCACCGGCGCCCGCGCCCTGCCGATCTACTCCACGACGTCCTACGTCTTCGACGACGCGGCGGACGCCGCAGACCTGTTCGCGCTGAAGAAGTTCGGCAACATCTACACGCGGATCATGAACCCCACGACCGACGTGGTGGAACAGCGCGTCAACTCCCTCGAGGGAGGCGTCGGCGCGCTCGCGGTCTCCTCGGGGCAGGCCGCCGAGACCCTGGCGCTGCTCAACGTCGCCGAGGCGGGCGACCACGTGGTGGCCAGTGCCAGCCTCTACGGCGGCACGTACAACCTGCTCAAGCGGAGCCTGCCCAAGCTCGGCGTGCAGGTCACCTTCGTCGAGGACCCTGACGACCTGGAGGCGTGGCGGGCCGCGGCGACGCCGCGCACCAAGGCCTTCTTCGCCGAGACGGTCTCGAACCCCCGCTCGCACGTCCTCGACATCAGGGGCGTCTCCGGCGTCGCGCACGAGGTGGGGGTGCCGCTGGTCGTCGACAACACGGTGGCGACGCCGTACCTGCTGCGTCCGCTGGAGCACGGCGCCGACGTCGTCGTCCACTCGGCCACCAAGTACCTCGGCGGCCACGGCACCGCGATCGCCGGCATCATCGTCGACGGCGGCCGGTTCGACTACGGCCAGGGCGACAGGTTCCCGGGCTTCACCACCCCCGACGACAGCTACAACGGCCTCGTCTTCGCGCGGGACCTGGGCGTCGGCAGCCCGCTGGGCGCCAACCTGTCGTACATCCTCAAGGCGCGCGTGCAGCTGCTGCGCGACCTGGGAGCGTCCCTGGCCCCCTTCAACAGCTTCCTCATCGCCCAGGGCCTGGAGACGCTCAGCCTGCGCATCGAGCGGCACGTGGCCAACGCCACCCGCGTGGCGCAGTGGCTCGAGGAGCGCCCGGAGGTGCTGTCCGTCTCCTACGCCGGCCTGCCCTCCAGCCCCTGGTACCAGCGCGCGCAGGAGCTGCTGCCGCGCGGTGTCGGCGCCGTGGTGGCCTTCGAGATCGACGGCGGTGCCGAGGCCGGCCGCCGCTTCGTGGAGGGGCTGGGCCTGCACAGCCACGTCGCCAACATCGGTGACGTGCGCAGCCTGGTGATCCACCCGGCCTCCACCACCCACAGCCAGCTGGACGCCGAGCAGCAGCGCGCCGCGGGGGTCACCCCCGGCCTGGTGCGCCTGGCGGTGGGCCTGGAAGGGATCGAGGACATCCTCGCCGACCTCGAGGCCGGCTTCACCGCCGCGAAGGGCGCATGAGCGGGGCCGCCCGCGGGGAGGGGCCCGGCGCCACGCGGCCGGGAGCGCGCCCGGCCCGGGCGCAGCTGCCGGTCAGCGGCGGCTGGCGCGAGGGGGACCCGGTCGGCGACCGCCTGTTCGCCGACCTCGGCCCGCTCGCCCTGGAGGCCGGGGGGTCCCTTCCCGCGGTGCGGCTCGCCTACGAGACCTGGGGGCGCCTGGACGCCGACCGCAGCAACGCCGTGCTGGTCTGCCACGCGCTCACGGCCGACAGCCACGTCGTCGGGGCGGCCGGGCCGGGCCACCCGACGCCGGGCTGGTGGTCCGAGCTCGTCGGCCCCGGGCTGGCCATCGACACCGACCGCTGGTTCGTCGTGGCGCCCAACGTGCTCGGCGGCTGCCAGGGCAGCACCGGCCCGTCGTCCGAGGCGCCCGACGGCCGCCCGTGGGGCAGCCGCTTCCCCTACCTGACCATCCGCGACCAGGTGGCCGCCGAGGTCGCCCTGGCGGACGTCCTCGGCGTGCAGCGCTGGGCGGCCGTCGTCGGCGGCTCGATGGGCGGCATGCGCGCCGTCGAGCACGCCGTCACCCACCCCGACCGCGTGGAGCGGCTGCTCGCCGTGGCCACCACGGCGCGGGCCACGGCCGACCAGATCGCCTGGTGCGCCCCGCAGCTGGCGGCGGTGCGCTCCGACCCGGGCTGGAACGGCGGCGACTACTACGACGCCGCCCCCGGTGAGGGCCCCCACCGCGGCCTGGGGCTGGCGCGGATGGTCGCCCACACCACCTACCGCTCCGCCGCCGAGCTGGACGCGCGGTTCGGGCGGTCGGCGCAGCCGGGGGAGCAGCCCCTGGGCGGCGGCGGGCGCTTCGCCGTGGAGTCCTACCTGGAGCACCACGCCGACAAGCTGGTCCGCCGCTTCGACGCCGGCTCCTACGTGGTGCTCACCGAGGCCATGAACAGCCACGACGCCGGTCGCGGCCGCGGCGGCACCGCCGCGGCCCTTGGGCGCGTCACGGCCCGCACCCGCGTGGTGGCCGTCGACACCGACCGCCTCTACCCGGTCGCGCTGTCCCAGGAGCTGGCCGACGGAGTGCCCGGCGCCGAGCTGGACGTCGTGGCCTCGCCCTACGGGCACGACGGGTTCCTCATCGAGAGCGAGGCGATCGCCAAGGTGGCCGGGGAGCTCTTCAGCGCCTGAGCGCGGCCCCGGGAGGGCCGCGACCAGCGCTGGTGCGCGTCGCGGCCTCCCGGGTGGGTAGGTTCGCCCCACGGCGAGACGCGCCGTGTCCGCCTGCTGCCCGTCAGCGGCGGGGGAGCGATGGGGGTGCGATGGCGGTCGTCGTGGGCTTCGCCGGGACTGACGAGGGACGGGCCGCGCTGGCCCGGGCGGGGCAGGAGGCGGCCCTGCGCGGCACCTCGCTGCTCGTGGTCGACACCGGCCGCGAGCCGATGCCCGCCGCGGAGCTGCAGGCCGCTCTGGACGGGCTCGACGTCGACCACCAGCTGGTGCCGCCGGGTCCCCTGCGCGACGCCGCCGAGGAGGTCATCACCGCCGCGGAGGGCGCCGAGCTGGTGGTCATCGGCCTGCGCCGCCGCTCCAGCGTGGGGAAGCTGATCCTCGGCGCGAACGCCACGCGCATCCTCCTCGAGTCGCCCTGCCCGGTCATCACCGTCAAGCCCGCCGCCTCCTGAGGCGGTCATCAGAGGCCACCGGGCGCCACGAGCCGCCGACCAGGGGCCCCGGCAGCGCCGCTGCCGGGGCCCCTGGTGCGTCCGATCGGGCGGCACCTGCCGTCCTGCCCGGAAAGTCCCGGGCGGTGGCCCGCACCGCCTCCTGCGCGTGGCACAATGGCTTGCCAAGGTCCTCGGCGACGCATGCCCTGTTCCGGGTAGACCGGGAAGCAAGGCGGCACCCCGGGCGTTGTGACACCTGTCAGGGCGGCGTGACCGCCCCTCAGCCAGTGATCCGCAGTCGACGAAAGGCAGTCCGTGTCGTCGGTCTCCACGCCCACGCTCCCGCCGGAGTTCAGCCACCCCAGCCTGCAGGAGCTCCTGCGCGAGGGCACCGCGAGCGGCTCGGTCCAGGCCGCGTCGCTGCGCTCCGCCTGCGAGGACGCCCAGGTGCCCATGAAGCGGATGAAGGCCGTGCTGCGCGCGCTCGAGGCGGCGGAGGTCACCGTCGTCGTCGAGCAGCCCGCCGCGCCGGCCCGTCCCGCCCGCGCCAAGACCACCCGCGCCGCCGCCCCGGCCGCCCGCACGACCACCCGCCCCGCCGCGAGCCCCGCCGCCCCGGCGGACGAGGCCGAGGCGCCCCGCCCGGCCCGCGCCGTGGCCGCCGCCACCTCGCGCCGCGCCGCCTCCGCCACCGCGACCCTCGAGGCCGACGGCGAGGGCGCCGCAGCCCCCAAGCCGCGCGCCGCCGCCAAGCCGAAGGCCGCCAAGGCCCCCGCCAAGCCCGCCGCGAAGGCCGCGAAGGCCCCCGCCAAGACGGCCGCCAAGGACGCTGACGACAGCTCCCCCGAGGACGAGAGCCCCGAGGACGTCGAGGCGCTCGTCGGCGAGGACGCCGAGGCCGACGCCGCCATCGAGGTGGCGGACGAGACCCCGGAGGTCGCCGCCGACGTCGAGGGCGACTCCGAGGACGAGGACGCCGCCCCCGCCGCCAAGGCCGCCGACAGCGACACCGGCTTCGTGGTCTCCGACGCCGACGACGACGACGCGCCCGCGCAGCAGGTCGTCTCCGCCGGCGCCACCGCTGACCCGGTCAAGGACTACCTCAAGCAGATCGGCAAGGTCGCCCTCCTCAACGCCGAGCAGGAGGTCGAGCTCGCCGAGCGCATCGAGGCCGGTCTGTTCGCCGAGGAGAAGCTGGCCTCCGACGAGACGCTCGAGCCGGGCTACAAGCGCGAGCTGCAGTGGATCGCCCACGACGGCCGCCGCGCCAAGAACCACCTGCTCGAGGCCAACCTGCGCCTCGTGGTGTCCCTGGCCAAGCGCTACACCGGTCGCGGCATGCTCTTCCTGGACCTCATCCAGGAGGGCAACCTCGGCTTGATCCGCGCCGTGGAGAAGTTCGACTACACCAAGGGCTACAAGTTCTCCACGTACGCCACCTGGTGGATCCGCCAGGCGATCACCCGCGCCATGGCCGACCAGGCCCGCACCATCCGCATCCCGGTGCACATGGTCGAGGTCATCAACAAGCTGGCCCGCGTGCAGCGCCAGATGCTCCAGGACCTGGGCCGCGAGCCCACCCCGGAGGAGCTGGCCAAGGAGCTGGACATGACCCCCGAGAAGGTGGTCGAGGTCCAGAAGTACGGCCGTGAGCCGATCTCCCTGCACACCCCCCTCGGCGAGGACGGCGACAGCGAGTTCGGTGACCTCATCGAGGACTCCGAGGCCGTGGTCCCGGCGGACGCGGTGAGCTTCACGCTGCTCCAGGAGCAGCTGCACTCGGTGCTGGACACGCTGTCCGAGCGCGAGGCCGGCGTGGTCTCCATGCGCTTCGGCCTGACCGACGGCCAGCCGAAGACCCTCGACGAGATCGGCAAGGTCTACGGCGTGACGCGCGAGCGGATCCGCCAGATCGAGTCCAAGACGATGAGCAAGCTGCGCCACCCGTCGCGCTCGCAGGTGCTGCGCGACTACCTCGACTGAGGTCCGGGCCCGCGCGGCCCAGCACGGCGAAGCCCCCTCCCGCTGCGCGGGAGGGGGCTTCGCCGTCGTCGTGGGCGGTGCAGGGATCCGCCAGCTGTGGCCAGCCGGTGTGAGCCGCTGTCAGCCCGCGTGGAGCGCAGCCACCAGCCACACGGTCGCGGCCACGAGCGCGAGCAGCAGCTCCACCCCGATGGACAGCAGCACGGTCTTGAGCGCCAGGCGCGTGGACCGCCACGACGGCTCGCCGTAGCCGAGGCGGCCCACCTCGGCGAGGTACAGGCCCACGCAGAAGCCGACCAGCAGGCCGACGACGGGGATGACGAAGACCCCCACCACGCCGGCCAGCGCGCCGATGACGAGGGACCGCGTCGGCACGCCCGCGGCCAGGAGCCGCCTGCCGGTCCACACGTAGGACGTGCCCCAGCCGCACGCGAGCAGCACGGCCGCCGCGGAGAAGACCAGCCAGCCGCCCAGGGTCCCCTGGGCGATCGCCCAGACGAGCACCCCGAGGCCCACGAGCAGGCTCCCCGGCAGGACCGGCAGCACGATGCCCGCCAGGCCTACGACGACGAGGGCGCCGGCGACGAGCGTGACCACGCTCACCGCCGACGCCCTCGGACGCGGGTGGGGCTCAGCGCTCCTCGGCCGGCGCGGAGGCCGGGGTGGAGGACGTCAGCCGGTCGGACTGGTCGTGGATCTCGGCCGCGACCTCGCGCAGGCGGGCGGAGTGCTCACGCCCGTGGTGGGCGCAGAAGAGCAGCTCGCCGCCGGAGGCCAGCAGGACGCGCACGTAGGCCTGCGCCCCACAGCGGTCGCACCGCTCGGCGGCGGTGATGGGCGGAGTCGTCAGGACAGCGGTCACTGTGGCCCCTTCCGAGTGCCTCGTGGTCCGGGCTGGCGCCCGGACCGGTGGAGGACGCCGTCTGGCGTCCACCAGTCTCAGCATCGAACCACGCCTCGATGCTTCCCGGCGGTCGGACGGAACCCTTTCGCCGACCGCGTAACCGGAACGGCGGCAGCGGTGCCCTCGGCCGCGCGGAGAGGACGTGCGCGAAGCGCGCCGCGGTGTCGGTGCCCGTCGTTACCCTGACCGGGTGACCTCGACCCCTCAGCGACCCGCCCAGACGGCCGGCGGTGGCGACTACACGGCGCGCCACCTGTCGGTGCTGGAGGGCCTGGAGGCCGTCCGCAAGCGCCCCGGCATGTACATCGGCTCCACGGACTCCCGCGGGCTCATGCACTGCCTGTGGGAGGTCATCGACAACTCCGTCGACGAGGCCCTCGCCGGCCACTGCAGCCACATCGACGTGGTGCTCCACGCCGACGGGTCGGTGGAGGTCCGCGACGACGGGCGCGGCATCCCGGTCGACGTGGAGCCCCGCACCGGGCTGACCGGCGTCGAGGTGGTCTTCACCAAGCTGCACGCCGGCGGCAAGTTCGGCGGAGGCTCCTACACGGCCTCCGGCGGCCTGCACGGCGTGGGCGCCAGCGTGGTCAACGCGCTGTCGGCGCGCCTCGACGTCGAGGTGGACCGCGGGGGCGTCACGCACGCGATGAGCTTCCGCCGCGGCGAGCCCGGCACCTTCGCCGACCCCGCCGGCGGGGCTGCGGGGAGCGGCGCGGCGCCCTCACCCTCCAGCACCTTCTCGCCGTTCACCGACGCCTCCGAGCTGCGGGTCGTCGGCAAGGTGCGGCGCGGCCGGACGGGCACGCGCGTCCGCTACTGGTCGGACCCGACGATCTTCCTCAAGGAGGCGGCGTTCTCCTACGACGAGCTCGTCACGCGCGCCCGCCAGACCTCCTTCCTCGTCCCGGGCCTGGAGCTGCGCGTCCGCGACGAGCGCGGTCTGGCGGGGACCCCCGGCCAGGACGGCCCCCACGAGGAGCTCTTCCGCCACGACGGCGGCATCACCGAGTTCGTCGACCACCTCGCCACCGACCCGCCGGTCACCGACACCTGGCGGCTGCAGGGGGAGGGCCGGTTCAAGGAGACCGTGCCGATGCTCGACGAGCGCGGCCACATGGTCAGCCAGGAGGTCGAGCGGGAGTGCGGCGTCGACGTCGCCCTGCGCTGGGGCACCGGGTACGACACCGAGCTGCGCAGCTTCGTCAACATCATCTCCACCCCCAAGGGCGGCACCCACGTCGCCGGGTTCGAGAACGCGCTGCTCAGGGCCCTGCGCAAGGCCATCACCGACAACGCCCGCAAGCTCAAGGTGGGCGCCAAGGAGGAGCCGGTCACCAAGGAGGACGTCACCGCCGGCATGACGGCCGTCCTCACGGTGCGCCTGGCCGAGCCGCAGTTCGAGGGCCAGACCAAGGAGGTGCTGGGCACCGCGGCGGTGCGGGCCATCGTCACCCGGGTCGTGGAGAAGGAGGTGGCGGCGCTCTTCACGAGCCCCGCCAAGGGCACCAAGCTCCAGACGGCCACGCTGCTGGAGAAGGTGGTCGCCGAGTCCCGCGCCCGCGTCACCGCCCGCCAGCACAAGGAGACCCAGCGCCGCAAGACCGCGCTGGAGACCTCCACGCTGCCCGCCAAGCTGGCCGACTGCCGCAGCAACGACGTGGAGAAGTCAGAGCTGTTCATCGTCGAGGGCGATAGCGCCCTGGGCACCGCCAAGCTGGCGCGCTCCAGCGACTTCCAGGCGCTGCTGCCCATCCGCGGCAAGATCCTCAACGTCCAGAAGGCCTCGATCGCCGACATGCTCCGCAACGCGGAGTGCGCGGCGATCATCCAGGTGGTGGGAGCGGGGTCGGGGCGCAGCTTCGACCTGGACTCCGCCCGCTACGGCAAGGTCATCTTCATGGCCGACGCCGACGTGGACGGCGCGCACATCCGCACGCTGCTGCTCACCCTGTTCTTCCGCTACATGCGGCCCATGGTCGAGGCGGGACGGGTGTACTCGGCGGTGCCGCCGCTGCACCGGGTGGAGGTGATCGGCAACGGCCGCACCAAGAACGAGTACGTCTACACCTACTCCGAGGCCGAGCTGCAGAGCACGCTGGCGGGCCTGAAGCAGGCGGGCCGGCGCTGGAAGCCGGACATCCAGCGCTACAAGGGCCTGGGCGAGATGGACGCCGACCAGCTGGCCGGCACCACCATGGACCCCGCGCACCGCACCCTGCGCCGCGTCGGCATCGCCGACGCGGCAGCCGCCGAGCGCGTGTTCGAGCTGCTCATGGGCAACGACGTCGCGCCGCGCAAGGACTTCATCGTGGACGGGGCCTCCGGCCTGGACGCGGACCGCATCGACGCGTGAGGCCGTGTCACAGCTGGGTTGCGAAACCGCTCCCGGCGTGATCTCGGCTGGCGCGCCCAAGATCGGCACGCCACCCTGACGCGATGGCGACGACGGAGACCGCGTCCGTGCACGGCGAACCCGGCGAACCCGCGCTCAAGCGGGCCATCGGCACCAAGCTCCTGTTCCTCTTCATCATCGGCGACGTCCTCGGCACCGGCATCTACGCGCTGACCGGGCAGGTGGCCGACGAGGTCGGCGGGGCCGTGTGGGTCCCCTTCCTCGTGGCGTTCGCGGTGGCGATGCTCACCGCCTGCAGCTACCTGGAGCTGGTCACCAAGTACCCCCGGTGCGCTGGCGCGGCCCTGTACACGCACAAGGCCTTCGGCGTGCACGTGCTGACCTTCATGGTCGCCTTCACCGTGATGTGCTCGGGCATCACCTCGGCGTCCACCGCCTCGCGGGCGTTCTCCTCCAACAGCCTGGAGCTCTTCGGGGTCGAGGCCCCGGGCGCCCTCGTGGTGACGGTGGTCGCGCTGGCGTTCATGCTGCTCGTGGCCGCGGTCAACCTCCGGGGGGTGGGGGAGAGCGTCAAGGCCAACACCGTGCTCACCCTCATCGAGCTCTCCGGCCTCCTCATCGTCATCGGCGTCGGCGCCTGGGCGCTGCTGGGCGGCCAGGGAGACCTGTCCCGCGCAGCGACGCTCGACCTCAACCCCGACCAGGCCCCGTTCACCGCCATCACCGCGGCCACGGCCCTGGCCTTCTTCGCCCTGGTGGGGTTCGAGGACTCGGTGAACATGGCCGAGGAGACGCACGACCCCGTCCGGACCTTCCCCAAGGTGATGTTCCTGGCCCTGGGCACCGCCGGCGCCCTGTACCTGCTGGTCGGCGTCATCGCCGTCGCCGTGGTCCCGCTGGAGGACCTGTCCGAGGGGGACACCCCGCTGCTGCAGGTGGTCTCGGCCGGCGCCCCGGGCTTCCCCCTGGGCGTGTTCGCCCTCATCACGATGTTCGCCGTCGCCAACTCGGCGCTGCTCAACATGCTCATGGCCTCGCGCCTGCTGTACGGGATGTCGCGGGAGGGCGTGCTGCCTCGCTTCCTCGGCCGCGTGCTGCGCGGCCGGCGCACGCCGTGGACCGCCGTCGTCTTCAGCACCTGCCTGTCCCTGGTCCTCATCAGCGCCGTCTCGGCGCTCGCGGCCGCGGACCCGGGCTCGGAGGTGGTGAGCAACCTCGGCGGCACGACCTCGCTGCTGCTCCTGGCGGTCTTCACCGTGGTGCACGTGGCGGTGCTCGTGCTGCGCCGGGACCGGGTGGACCACGAGCACTTCAAGGCCCCCACCGCGCTGCCGTGGGTCGGCGCCGTGGTCTGCCTGTACCTCGTGAGCCCGCTCACCGACCGCGCCCCGGTCCAGTACTCCATCGCCGGGTCGCTGCTCGCCCTCGGCTTCGTGCTGTGGTTCTTCACGTGGCTGCAGCGCCGGCGCGCCGGCCTGCGCACGCGGGTGGAGGACCCCTCGCGGCTGGGCGGCTGAGCGGCTGAGCCCGGTCTCCGCCCCAGCGGGGGACGGCGGGCGGGGTGCGTCAGGTCCCACCGCTGGATAACGTGCGAGCGCGTGAGCACCACCGACCTCCCCGAGCCGGTCACCCCCGGCGTGACCTGGCGGCCGCTGCGCGAGGACGACCTCCCGCGCTGGCACGAGCTGACCCGGGCCGTCGAGGCCGCTGACCAGCCCGCCGAGCGCTACACCGAGGACGACCTGCGCGACGAGCTGCTCGCCGGCTCCTGGAAGGACCCGGCGCACCGCTCCCTGGCCGCGCAGGACGACGACGGGCGCCTCCTGGCGTTCGGCCTGGTCGACGTGCGTCCCGGGGACGTCAGCACCGTGCGCGCCTCGCTGTGGGGCGGGGTGCACCCCGAGCACCGCGGCAGGGGCCTGGGGCGCCAGCTGCTGGCCTGGCAGTGCGCCGTCGGCCGCCAGCTCATCGCCGCCGCACCGGGCTCGGCACCGGGCGAGCTGGTGCTGCACAGCGACGAGCGGCTCGCCGACCGCACGGCGCTCGCCCGGGCCGCCGGGTTCGAGGTGCGGCGCTACCACCTCGTCATGCGGCGCCTCCTGACCGGACCGGACGCCGCACCGCTCCCGGAGGTGCAGCTGCCCGAGGGCCTGCGGCTGGTGCGGTGGTCACCCGAGCTGGACGAACGGGTGCGCCTGGCCCACAACGAGGCCTTCGCCGACCACCGCGGCAGCGAGCCGCGCAGCAGCGAGGACTGGAGCCGCTGGGTCAGCGGGCACCGCGACGCCCGCACCGACTGGAGCTTCGTCGCCCTCGCCGATGCCGTCGACGGTGCGGACGGGCCGGAGGTCGCCGGCTACACCATCGCCTTCGCCTTCGAGCAGGACTGGGTGGACGGGCTCAAGGAGGGGTGGACGGGTCTGCTGGGGACCCGCCGCGCCCACCGCCGCCGCGGCGTCGGCGCGGCGCTGCTGGCCGCCAGCCTGCGGGCCTTCGCCGAGGCCGGCATGGACGCCGCCGGCCTCGACGTGGACCGGGAGAACCCCAGCGGTGCGCTGGGGCTGTACGAGCGGCTGGGGTACGCCCCCCACCAGGTCGAGGTGGTCTGGGGCACCGCCGTGCCGCGCTGAGCCCCGCTGAGGCTCAGGCCCGCGGGTCCGCGGGCGCGCCCCCGTCGTCGTCGGGGGCCGCGGGAGCGGGACTGCCGGCCACGGCCGTCAGCGCGCCGGACAGCGGCACCCCCGACCCGTCGCGCCGCCCCGTCGGCTCCGGCAGCTCCACCGGCGCGCCGGTGGCCGAGGCGCCGCGCGCCGGGCCGGGGCCGACCCAGGCCAGGGCCAGCGAACCCTCGCCGCGCAGGAACCGGTGGCAGCGGACCCCGCCGGTGGCACGGCCCTTGGGCGGGTACTCCTCGAAGGGGGCCACCTTGACGCTGACCCCGGGTGAGCCAGGCAGCGCCCCCTCGGCGGCGGCCACGGTGACCACCTCGGCGCGGGCGGCCTCGGCGGCGCTGAGCGCTGAGAAGGCGACGACCCGCTCGCCCGCGGTGACCCGCACGCCGGCCATGCCCCGGGCGGGGCGGCCCTGCGGGCGCACGAGGGAGGCGCTGAAGCGCAGCAGCTGCGCGTCGCTGGTGACGAACACGAGCTCCTCGGTGCCCGTGGCCAGCCAGGCCGCCCCGACCACCGCATCGGTGGCGTCGAGGCCGATGACCTCCCAGGAGTCGCGGGCTCCCCACGGCTCCGCCGCGACCCGCTTCACCACGCCCTGGGCGGTGGCCAGCGCCAGCCCGGCGCCCTCGCCGTCCCCGGGCTGGGGGGTCAGGGGCACCAGCGACACCACCTCCTCGCCGGCCTCGAGCGTCACGAACTCCCGCAGCGGCGCCCCGCCCGACAGGCTCGGGGCACCCGCCGTCGGCGGGAGCACGGGGGTGTCGACGACGCCGACCCGCAGCACGCGGCCGCGCGAGGTCAGCGCCCCCACGTCACCGCGCGCCGTCGTCCGCACCGCGCTGCGCAGCACGTCGTGGTTGGTGCGGGGCCCGCCCGCGGTCAGCTCGGCCCCACCGGTGCGCGCCAGCAGACCGGTCGCCGAGAGCAGCACCCAGCAGGGGTCGTCGGCCACCTGCAGCGGCACCGCGGCCGTCGCCGGAGCCGCCCCCGCCTCCAGCAGCACGGTGCGGCGCGGCGTGCCGTGGTCGCGGGCCACCTGCGCCAGCTCGTCGGAGACGGCCTCGCGCTGGAGCTGCTCGTCGGCCAGCAGCGCCTCCAGGTCCGAGATCGCCGCGAGCAGCTCCTCGCGCTCGGTCTCCAGCTCGATGCGGGAGAACCGGGTCAGGCGCCGCAGCCGCAGCTCCAGTATGTGCTCGGCCTGCAGCTCGGAGAGCTCGAAGACCTCCATCAGCCGCGTACGGGCGGCCGCGCCGTCGTCGGAGGTCCGGATCACCTGGATCACCTCGTCGATGTCGACGACGGCGATGAGCAGGCCCTCCACCAGGTGCAGCCGCTCGCGCCGCTTGCCCAGGCGGTGCGTGCTGCGGCGGCGGACCACCTCGAGGCGGTGGTCGATGAACACCTGCAGCAGCTCGCGCAGCCCCAGGGTGCGGGGCTGGCCCTCGACCAGGCAGACGTTGTTGATGCCGAAGGAGTCCTCCAGCGGCGTCAGCCGGTACAGCTGCTCCAGCACCGCCTCCGGCTGGAAGCCGGTCTTGACCTCCACCACCAGGCGGGTGCCGTGCTGGCGGTCGGTGAAGTCGTCGATGGCGGAGATCCCGAGCAGCTTCTTCGCCGAGACGGCGTCCTTGACCTTCTCGATGACCTTCTCCGGGCCCACCGTGTACGGCAGCTCGGTGAAGACGATGCCCTTGCGGCGGGCGGTGATGTCCTCGATACGCGCGGTCGCGCGGGTGCGGAACGTGCCGCGCCCGGTGGCGTAGGCGTCCCGGACGCCCTCCAGCCCCACGATCCGCCCGCCCGTGGGCAGGTCGGGACCGGGCACGAAGCGCATGAGGTCCTCCAGCGTCGCCCCGGGGCGCGCGATGAGGTGCCTCGCGGCCGCCACGACCTCGCCGAGGTTGTGCGGGGGCATGTTCGTGGCCATGCCCACCGCGATGCCGGAGGCGCCGTTGACCAGCAGGTTCGGGATGGCCGAGGGCAGCACGGACGGCTGCGTGGCCGAGTTGTCGTAGGTGGGGACGAAGTCGACGACGTCCTCGTCGAGGCCGTCCACCATCGCCGTCGCCGAGACGGCCATCCGCGCCTCGGTGTATCGGGAAGCCGCGGGACCGTCGTCCAAGGATCCGAAGTTCCCGTGGCCGTCGACGAGCGGCAGGCGCAGGGAGAAGTCCTGCGCCATGCGGACCAGGGCGTCGTAGATGGCGGTGTCGCCGTGGGGGTGCAGCCGGCCCATGACGTCACCGACGACGCGGGCGCTCTTCACGTGGGCGCGGTCGGGCCGCAGGCCCATCTCGCCCATCTGGAACAGGATGCGGCGCTGCACCGGCTTGAGGCCGTCGCGCGCGTCGGGCAGGGCGCGGGAGTAGATGACGGAGTACGCGTACTCGAGGAACGAGGACCGCATCTCCTCGTCGACGTCGACGTCGACGACCCTCCCCGTGGGCGGCTGGCTGCCGTCGGAGGGGGCCGGGGTGCTGCGTCGTGCCATGGGCACCATCCTCCCGCGCGGGTGGGACAGACCGGGCAGGAGTGGCGGATCTCGCCGCACCGCGACGGTCGGCACGCCTCTGACCTGGGCCGCTGCCACAGGCCCGGCGTTGTCCACAACCCCCGCGCGGACGACGACGGCGAGCGGTCCGCGCTGCCAGAGTGGACGCGTGAGCGACTCCGAGCAGCACGCCCCGCCACCCGAGCCCGGCTGCCCGCGCTGCTCGGCGCCGCTGGTGCCCGGCCGTCCCGCGTGTCCGCGCTGCGGCCTGCGCCTGGTCGGCGAGGACGCCGCGGCCCTGTGGGAGCTCGACCAGCAGCTCGCGCTGCTGCAGCACCGCCGTGCCGGGCTGCTGGCGGCGCTGGCGGGTGGGCCCGACGCCGCTCCTGCCGTGCCGGCTGCTCCGGTCACCAGCAGCCCGGCGGCCGGTCCAACGACCGGACCGGCGGAGGCGGTGTGGGCGGCGCCCGGTGCGTCGGCCCGGACCGCGGCCCCCGGGCCCGCAGCCGCCGCCGGCGTCCCGGCGGGGGCCACCCACCTCCCGGGTGCCGGCCCCTACGCGCCCCCCACCGACCGGCCGGCGCTGTCGGAGTCGTCCGGGCAGCCGTCCGGGCAGCCGTCCGGGCAGCCGTCCATGCCGCGCCAGCGCCGCTTCGGGGCGCAGCAGCTGCTCCTCGTGACCGGCGTCGTGCTCGTCGCCGCGGGGGCGTTCGCGTTCCGGGCCCTGGTGTGGAGCGCCATCGGCGCCCTGGGGCAGGCGCTGGTCCTGCTGCTGGTCTGCGCCGGTGCCGCCGCGGCCTCGCGCGCCACGGCGCGCCGCGCCCTCGGGGCCAGCGCGGAGGCCCTGGCCCTGGTGTCCGTGGTGGTGCTCCTGGTCGTGCTCGGGGCCGCTCGCAGCCTCGACGTGCTGGGGCTGGGCGCCACCGACGCCGACGCCTACGGCTTGGGCGCCCTCCTGGTGGCCGTCGGTGCCTGCGCTGCTGGGGACCGCTGGCTGCGCCCGGCGGCGCACCCGGCCCGACCGGTGGTCCCGGCCTGGGCGGCGGTGCTCCTCACCGCCGGCGTCCCCACCGCGCTGACCCTCGCCGTGGACGGTGAGCTGCTCACCTGGGCCGCGGCGGCCCTGGCGCTCGCGGTGCTCTCGGCGCCCGCGTCCCGGCTGCTGGCGGTGCACGCCCGCGGCCTGGGCGTGCTCTCCCTCGTCGTCGGTGCGGCGCACCTGGGGGCGGCGGTGGTCGTGCTGCTCTCGGTGGACGCCGGCGCTGACGCCGTTCCGGGCCGCGGGCCGGACGCCTCCGCCCCCTACCTGGCGGCCCTCGAGCTCGCCCTGCTCGCGCTGGCCGCGGCCTGGACGGCGGGCCGCGCCGGGCGGCCCGTCCCGCAGGGGGCCGCCGTGGCCGCGGAGGGTCCCGCGCAGGCCCCCGCCCCGACGCCTGCCCGGGCGCTGCTGGCCGGCCGCCCGCAGCTGCGGCGCACGGCCGTCGTGGTCGCCTACGGCGGGGTCATCGGCGCCCTGGTCTCCCTGGCCGCCGCGGGCGGCGCCTTCGCCCTGCTGCTGCTGGCGCTGGGGGTCTCGGCGGTCACCGCCGCGCTCCTGGCCGTCCGCCCGCGCCTGCTGCCGTGGCCGGTGGCGGTCGCCGCCCTCGCCCTGGCCGGCGGCTCGCTGCTGGGCGAGCCGGTGGTGGGCAGCTCCGAGAGCACCTGGTGGCGGCCCGCCGCCTGGTACGCGCTCGCCCTCGCGTCCCTGCTGGCCGGGGCGCGCCGCCCGGTCGCCTCGGCCCCCGCCGAGGCCCTCGCCGACCGCCGCGCGCTGCCCGTCCCGCGGGCCGTGTGGGCCGCGGCCGGGTCGGCCGCCGCCCTCGGCGGCGTGCTCACCGCGCCGGACCCGGTGGCCGGGGTGCTCGCGGTGCTGCTCGCGCTCGGCGTCGCGGCCGTGCTGCTGGCGCTGTCGGCGGTGGTGCGCGGCGCGCCGGAGGCCGTGCTGGTCGCGGGCTGGGGGCTCGTCGGCCTGGTGGCCCTGCTCATGACCGGTGACGGTGCGGTCCACCCCTCGGTGCCGCTCGCGGTGTCCGGGCTGGGCGCCCTCGCGCGAGCCGGGGACCGGCGGCGCACCGCCTGGGCGCTGCCCGCCGTCGTGCTGCTGTCCGCGGCGTGGTGGAGCGAGGCGGGGCGGGTCCTGCCCGCCCCGGCCGAGGTGGAGTGGTGGTCCCTGCCGCCGGCGGCGCTGGCCCTGGCGGTGGGTGCGCTGGTCTGGCAGCGCCACCCCGGGCTCGGCTCGTGGGCCGTCCTGGGCCCGGGCCTGGCGGCTGCGCTGCTGCCCTCGGCGCTGCACGCCGCCGTCACGAGCAGCCCGTGGCGGACCGCCGTCGTGGCCGTCGCGGGTGCGCTGGTCTGCTGGGCCGGGATCCGCTGGTCGCTGCAGGCGCCGGTGGTCCTCGGTGCGGCGGCGGCGCTCGTGGTCGCCGTCGGTCAGCTGGGCCCGTACGCGCGGCAGGTCCCGGTCGCGGTGGGGCTCTTCCTCGCCGGTGCCGTCGTGCTCCTGCTGGCGGTGCGGATCGAGCAGGCCCGCCGCGACGCCGCCCGAGCCGTCGGGTGGGTCCGGGCCCTGCGCTGACGGGGCCGGGCCCCGCGCTGACGCGCCGCGGGAGCCCGGCCGGTCCGCGGACCGGTGTCAGGTCCCGGTGACCCAGGGCCGGCCGTGGGCGCCGTCGTGCACCACGGCGGCCACGGCAGGCCGGCGCCGTGAGCGCGGGAGCTCGGGGGCGGGGTGCCCCAGCACCACGGCCGCGGTGAGGCGGTGGGAGGGGGGGATCCCGAACGCCCCCCGCACCCGCGCCCAGCGCGGCGGGGGCACGCCCACCAGGCAGCCGCCCAGCCCGGCGTCCACGGCAGCCAGGAGCACCAGCAGGCCGGACGCCCCCGCGTCCACGTCCCACCAGGGCACCGGCCAGGAGGCGGCGTCGGAGTGGTCGGGGCCGAGGTCCGGGCGGGCCCGTTCCTTGTCGGGCCGGGCGTACCGCTCGACGTAGGCGCCCGGGTCGGCCAGGCACAGCACCACCACCGGGGCGGTGAGCATCCCGGCCAGCCAGGGGTCGGGGGAGCCGACGTCGTCGCTGGTGGCGCGCCAGTAGCGGTCGCGGTCCGCTGCGCTGGTGAGCACGAGCAGCGACCTGCCCTGCGAGCCCCCGGCGGTCGGTCCGCCGACCCCGGCGGCCACCACGGCGTCCAGCGCCTCGCGGGAGACGGGGGCGCCGGTGAACCGCCGCACCGCCCGCCGGCGCCGCAGCACCTCGTCGAGCTCCACGGCCCCGACCCTGCCACCCCGCCGGCACCCCGCCGCACGGACCTGCGCCGTCCTGCGGTGGAGCGCCGCGGCCGTCGCTCGCCGACTAACCTCGACACCGTGTCACCCACCCACCCCGCGTGGACGCGCGCGTGGGAGGCGGACGTCGTCCTGAGGGACGGGGGAGCGGCCCACATCCGCCCGATCCGCCCCGCCGACGCCGACGCGCTGCAGGCCTTCCACGTGGCCCAGTCGCCGCGCTCCACCTACCTGCGCTTCTTCGCCCCGATGCCGCGCCTGTCCCCGCGCGACCTCACCCGGTTCACCACGGTCGACCACCACGACCGGGTGGCCCTGGTGGTGCTGGTGGGCGAGGCGATCATCGGCGTCGGCCGCTACGACCGCGTCGGTGACGGTGTGGCCGAGGTGGCCTTCAACGTCTCCGACGCCCACCAGGGCCGCGGCGTGGGCTCGGTGCTGCTGGAGCACCTCGTGGTGGCGGCCCGCGAGCAGGGCATCACCCGCTTCGTGGCGGAGGTGCTGCCCGAGAACCGCAAGATGCTCGACGTCTTCACCGAGGCGGGGTTCGCCACCACCCGCGCCGTCGAGGACGGCGTGGTCATGCTCACGGTGGACGTCACCCCCACCGACAGGTCCCGCGAGGTCATGGAGGCCCGCGAGCACCGCGCCGAGGCGGAGAGCCTGCGCCGGCTGCTGCACCCCCGCTCGGTGGTGGTGGTGGGCGCCGGGCGCCGGCCGGGCTCGGTGGGCGGGCGGCTCCTGGCCGACCTCGTCGGCGGCGGCTTCACCGGCGCCGTGCACGTGGTGCACCCCGAGGCCGACGTCGTGCGGGGCGTGCCGGCGGTGCGCTCCCTGTCCGACGTGCCCGGGCCCGTGGACCTCGCCGTGGTCGCGGTGCCCGCGGAGTCCGTCAACGGCGTGGTCGCCGAGCTGGCGCAGCTGGACGTGCGCGGCCTGGTGGTGGTCTCCAGCGGCTTCGCCGAGGTCGACGCCGACGGCCTGGCGCGCCAGCGGGAGCTGCTGCGCCTGGCGCGGGTGCACGGGATGCGCCTGGTGGGCCCGACCTCGTTCGGGATCATCAACACCGACCCCGCGGTGAGGCTCAACGCGTCCCTGGCCCCGGTGGTGCCCCCGTCCGGGGGCCTGGGCCTGTTCAGCCAGTCCGGGGCGCTCGGCGTGGCCGTGCTCGACGCCGCCCACCGCCGCGGCCTGGGCGTGTCCACCTTCGTCTCGGCGGGCAACCGCGCCGACGTCTCCGGCAACGACTGCATGCAGTACTGGCAGGACGACCCCGCCACCTCCGTGGTCGGGCTCTACCTGGAGAGCGTCGGCAACCCCCGCAAGTTCTCCCGCGTGGCCCGGGGGCTGGCGCGCACCAAGCCCGTCGTCGTCGTGAAGTCCGGGGTCAGCTCCTTCACCGTGCCCCCGGGGCACGCCGTGCGCGAGACCCGCGCGCCCCGCGAGGCCCTCGACGCGATGCTGCGCCAGGCCGGCGTCATCCGCGTGGACAACGTCCACCAGCTCTTCGACGTGGCGCAGCTGCTGCAGACCCAGCCGCTGCCGGCCGGGGAGCGCGTGGGCGTGGTCGCCAACTCCGGGGCCCTGGCGGCGCTCGCGGCCGAGGCCGCGGTCTCGTGGGGGCTGGACGTGGCCGACCCGGTGGTGGTGGCCCCGGAGGCCGACGCCTCCGAGGTCCGGACCGCCCTCGAGCGGGTCTTCACCGACCCCGACGTCGACGTGGTGGTGGCCTGCCTCATCCCGCCGGTGGCCGAGGTCGACCGGGAGGTCGTCACGGCCCTGCAGGAGGTGGCGGCGGCCGCGGGCAAGCCGTGCGCGGCGTGCCTGGTCGCGCTGGTCGGCGGCGTGGAGCCCACCCGCACCCTCCAGCCCCCCAGCCGGCCCCGGGACGACGACGACGGCGCCGGCCGGCCGGCCGCCGCTGCGCTGCCGGTCTACACGACCCCCGAGGACGCCGTCCGCTCGCTGGCGGCCGTGGTGCGCTACGCCGCGTGGCGGCGGCGCGACCACGGCGCCCGGGTGGCCCCCGCGGGCACCGACGCGCGGGCGGCGCGGGCGCTGGTGGAGTCGCTGCTGGACGGGCGCACGCCCGACGACCCCCCGCTGCGGCTGGAGCAGGAGGAGGTCGCCGCCCTGCTCGCGTGCTACGGGGTGCAGCTGTGGCCGGTGGTCACGGTGCGCTCCGCGGACGAGGCGGTGCGCGCGGCGGACCGGGTGGGCTGGCCGGTGGTGGTCAAGGCCACCGAGCGCCACCTGCGCCACCCCGGCCTGGGCGGGGTCCGCCTGGACGTCAGCGACGCCCGGGAGCTGCGCGCCCACGTCGACGCCATGCTCGCCGGTCCCGCCGGCAGCGGAGGGGGGCCGGCCCCCGCGCTGCTCGTGCAGGCCATGGCGCCCTCCGGCATCTCCGTGCTCGTGCGGACCCTGGAGGACCCGCTGTTCGGACCGCTGGTCTCCTTCGGGCTCGCGGGGGACACCACCGTGCTGCTCGGGGACGTCTCCCACCGCATCCCGCCGCTGACCGACGTGGACGTGGTGGACCTGGTCCGCACGCTGCGCGCGGCTCCGCGCCTGTTCGGGTACATGGGCACCCCCGCCGTCGACGTCGGCTCGCTGGAGGACCTGCTGGCGCGGATCTCGGTGATGGCCGACGACCTGCCGGAGGTGTTCTCCAGCGAGCTCTCGCCGGTGCAGGTGGCCGAGCGCGGCCTGGCGGTGCTGGGGGCCCAGGTGGAGCTGGCGGTGCCGGTGGGCCGCTCCGACGCCGGCCGGCGGGTGCTGCCCGCCTGACGTCGGACCCCGGTGGGAGGATGGCCGGCGTGTGGGGTGGTGAGGGCGCCGGCAGACGGCGAGCGGAGGGGCCGGAGGGCCTCCTGGGTGGCGGGACGTCCAGCGCACCGGCGGTGCCGGGCTGGCGCAGCGAGGCGCCCGGCGAGGCCGAGCGCCTCCCGCGGGACCTGGTGGCCGAGCTCGAGCAGACGGGGTACTACCCGCAGCTGCTCGCCGACGTGGTCCTGCAGTCCCTCGCCGGCGAGCCGCTCGTGGACGCGCTGGTGCACCTGGAGACCACGTTCGACGCCGACGCCGTGCGCCGCCACGTCACGGTGCTGGCCCTGACGGCCACCCGGCTCGTCACCGCCCACGTGGACGACCACGACCCGCCGGAGACCGGCGGTGCGCCGGTGGCGGTGGCCTCCTCGGAGTCCGTGCCCCTGCACGACGTGCGCTCGGTGGTGGTGGGCCACCGCGTCACCGCGCCCGAGCGGCACCGGTCCGGCGCCGCCCCCCAGGAGCTCACCCTCACGGTGGCCTGGGGGACCCTCAGCCGCCTCGACGTGGAGCCCGCCACCTGCGGAGACCCCGAGTGCGACGCCGACCACGGCTACACCGGCACCATGACCGCTGACGACGTGTCGCTGCGGATCAGCGCCGACGCCGAGGGCGAGGCCGCGGTGCTGGCCGCCCGGCGCTTCGCCCGCAGCCTCACCAGGGCCACCCGGGCTCCGCGCGCGTGAGCACCCCGTCGCCGCGCGGTCCCGCGGTGCAGGGCGCGCTGGCGGACGTGCTGCCCGCGGTGGCGGACCTGCTGGGCGCCCCGGTCCGGGAGGAGCCCTCCCCGCTGACCGCGGCGCTGCGGGAGGCCCACGACGGCGTCGAGCAGGTCTGCGTGCTGCTGGTCGACGGGCTCGGGGAGCGGCTCCTGGCGGCGCGCGGCGGCCACGCCCCGCGGCTGCGCTCCATGGCAGCCGCGGCGGGGGCTCCCGGCGCGGCGGTGCTCGCCGCCGGCTACCCCTCCACCACGGCCACCTCCACAGCGTCCATCGGCACCGGCCTGCACCCCGGGCAGCACGGGATCATGGGTTACCAGGTGCGCGACCCCGCCACCGGGGTCCTCTTCAACGAGCTCTCCTGGGAGGTCGCTCCGGGAGCCGGGGGACCGGGGGCGGGAGCCGCCGGTGCGCCGCCGCCGGACCCGCGCCGCTGGCAGCCGCACCCGACCGTCTTCGAGCACCTCGCCGCCGCCGGCGCCGCGGTCACGCGGGTGGGCCCGGGCTTCTTCGACGGCTCCGGGCTCACCGAGGCCACCTCCCGCGGCGGGCGCTTCCGGGCGGCGTCCAGCCTCGCGGGCCGGGTGGAGGCCGGTCTGGGGTCGCTGCGCGCCGCGGCCCGGGAGCGGACCCGCGCCCTGGTGCACGTCTACTGGGGAGACCTCGACAAGGCCGGCCACACGCACGGCTGGGCCTCACCGCAGTGGTCCGACGAGCTGGAGCGCGTCGACGCGGCCGTCGCGGACCTGCTGGCCGGGCTGCCACCGCGAGCGGTGCTGCTGGTCACCGGCGACCACGGCATGGTCGACGTCCCGGACGACGCCCGCTGGGACGTGGCCGCCGACCCCGAGCTGGCCGCCGGGGTGCAGGTGGTGGCGGGGGAGCCGCGCGCCCCCCAGCTGCACTGCGCCCCCGGAGCAGCGGCCGACGTGCTCGCCACCTGGCGCGAGCGGCTCGGCCACGTCCTGGAGGTGGCCAGCCGCGAGGAGGCCGTCGAGGCCGGCTGGTTCGGCCCGCACGGCCTCGACGCGGCCGTGCTCGAGCGGACCGGCGACGTGGTCGCCGCGGCCAGCGGCGCGGTGTCCGTGCACGACAGCCGCGTGCAGCGCCCCGAGCTCGCGGGCCTGGTGGGCATGCACGGCGGCCGCACCGCCGACGAGGTGCTCGTCCCGCTGCTGGTCTCCGGGAGCCCCCGCCGCCGCTGAGGAGGCGCCCGCCAAGATGGGGGTGTGGCCGAGCTCGTCTTCTTCTCCGGGACCATGGACAGCGGGAAGTCGACCCTCGCGCTCCAGGTCGACCACAACCACCGCGCCCGCGGGCGCCGGGGGCTGCTGTTCACGCGGGACGACCGCGCCGGGGCCGACACCATCTCCAGCCGCCTCGGCCTGCGCCGGCCCGCCCACGAGGTGACGGCGGGCACCGACTTCGAAGCCGTCGTCTCCCGAGCGCGCGAGGACGGCCCGCTGGACTACCTCGTCTGCGACGAGGCCCAGTTCTACCGCCCCGAGCAGGTGGAGCAGCTGGCCCGCGTCGTCGACGAGGCGGGCGTGGACGTGTACGCGTTCGGCATCACCAGCGACTTCCGGACCCGGCTCTTCCCCGGCAGCGCCCGCCTCGTGGAGCTGGCCGACCGCGTGCAGGTGCTCCAGGTCGAGGCGCTGTGCTGGTGCGGGGCGCGGGCCACCCACAACGCGCGCACGGTCGACGGGACGATGGTCACCGACGGCGAGCAGGTGGTGGTCGGAGACGTCTCCGCCGGCGCGGGCGCCGTCGGCTACGAGGTGCTGTGCCGCCGCCACCACATGCGCCGCGAGACCGAGGCCACCGCGGGCCGCCGCGCCCCCTCGACGACGACGGACGTCGACGTCCGGGAGGCCGCCGCGCGCCCCTGCTGAGCGCCCCTGCTGGGGCCGAGAACGGCTCCGGTCTCAGTCGCGCCGGGGCGCCCCGAACACGATCTCGTCCCAGCTGGGCACGCTGCGCCGGCGGCGGGCGGGCTGCTCGCCGGGGTCGTCGCCGTCGTGCTCGGGGTCCTCGACGCCGTCCGGGGCGGGGACGCTGCGCGAGACCTGAGGACGGACGTCCTCGTCGTCCTCGTCCCGGGCGGGACCGGACGGGGAGGGGCGTGGTGAGGCCTGCGGCTGGGGGGACGGTGCGGCGTCGCTCCCGCGCCAGCGCTCGCGGCGGGTGGTCGGCTCCCGGCGCAGGAGCTCGCCGTCGAGGTCGGCGTCACGGGGCAGCTCCCGCGGCGTGCTGCCGGTCGCGGGTGGCGCCGGCACCGGAGCCGGGGTGGAGGGCAGGGGCTCGGTGGGCGGGGGAGCGGGGACCAGGCCCAGCGAGGCCCGCGGGCCGGCGGGGGCGGGCGGCGCGTCGTCGTCCTCCCCGGCACCGGCGGGGTCGTCCCCGGAGCGGGGGATCTGCAGCCCCCGCGGAGGCGTGACCATGCGCAGGCGCGCGCGGGCCCTGTCGACCTCCTCCTGCAGCTCCAGCGCGTCGGGGTCGGAGCCCGGGGGCAGGTCCAGCAGGGCGTTGAGGAGGTCGTCGTCCTCCTCGTCGTCCCAGGGCTCACCGTCGGGGCCCATGTCGAGGGGCACCCGGCGCCCGCGCCGGTCGCGCAGGGCGTCGAGCAGGTCCAGCGTGCGCGAGGCGAGGTCGTCGGCGGTGACCGGCTCGTCCGACGCGGCGCCGTCGTCCTCCGGCTCCTCGAGCTCGGGCGGTGCCGTGGGCGCAGCCGGTGGTGCCGCCGACGCCGGAGCGGCCGGTGCGGCGAACGGCGAGGGCGCCGGGCTCCGGGGCGACGGCGGCGGTCCGGCGTCGCGGTGCGGCCCGTCGGCCGGCGTCTCCACCGGGCCCGCGGGGGGCGAGGGCTCGAAGGTGACCGGCGGCGCCGTGGTCGACACCGAGCCCGGGGCCAGCGAGGGGCCGGCACCCGTGGACGGCGCGGACGGCGCGGGCGCGTGGCCGGAGGCGTGCCCCGCGGGGCTGGCCGGCTCGTGACCGCCCTCGAGGCGGGCGTCCTCGGCCTCCACGTCGTAGACGCGCACGGCGGCCAGGCGGCGGCCCGTCGGGTCGTCCGAGGGGGCCGTCAGCCACCGCGCCTCGTCGTCCAGGGGCTCCAGCACGCGGTTGGACGGGGCGAAGGACCACTGGGCGGACCGGTCGCGGCCGGCGGCGCGGAAGGCCACCTGCACCGCCCAGCCGCCGTCGCGGCGCCAGGCGTCCCACGCTGCGGTGCCCGGGTCGGCGCCGCGGGCCAGCAGGCGGGCGCGGACGGCCTCCTCCAGCGTCAGGCGGCCGGGACCGCCGCGCACCACGGCCAGCTTGGCGAGGTTGGCCACGTGGGCGCGCTCGGCCAGCACGGGCCCCTCGTAGCGCTGCACCTGCTCCAGCGGGACCCCGGCGTCGGCGGCGACGTCCGCGGCGGTCTCGCCGGCGCGGATGCGGGCCTGGATGTCCCGCGGGCGCAGGGGCTCGCTGACCACCGGCACGGGGTGGGTGACGGGCCCCGCGCTGCGCACCGCGGCCCGCAGGCGCGAGCCCGCGGGCAGGCGGAAGCGCCGCCCGTCGGGGGCCTCCAGCAGCAGCACCGACGGGTCCGACGGGTCGGCGCCGACCACCGCCAGCTCCACGGGCGCGTCCGCACCCGCCGCTGCGGCGTCCGCCACCAGCGGCTCCTCCAGCCCGTCGCGCACCCGACCTCCCCGTCTCGTCAGCTCGCACCGTCGGCGCGGCGGTGCCGCGGCACCCCGCCGCGGACCCGAGCAGCCAGGGTGCCACCCGCGCTTCCCCCGCGTCGAGGCGCCGCGTCGGCCGCGCGCGGCGCCCGGCGGGTCGCGCGGGGGACTTCCACCGGATCGTCCCGCCGCGTCCGGTGCTGCCCGGTGCCGCACGGGCGGTCTCCGGTCGATCTCCCTGCGCCGTCCTCAGCCGCACGGGGCAGGATGGACGGGTGAGTGCCGAGACGTCCCCGAGCGCCCCGTACGACGCGCTCGTGCTCCTGTCCTTCGGTGGGCCCGAGGGCCCCGACGACGTGGTGCCGTTCCTGGAGAACGTCACCCGCGGCCGCGGGATCCCCCGCGAGCGCCTCGTCGAGGTGGGTGAGCACTACTTCGCCTTCGGCGGGCGCAGCCCCATCAACGACCAGAACAAGGAGCTGCTGGCGGCGCTGCGGGCCGAGCTGGACGCGCGCGGCCTGGACGGCCTGCCGCTGGTGTGGGGCAACCGGAACTGGGAGCCCTACCTGACCGACACCCTGCGCGAGGCCCACGAGGCCGGTGCCCGCCGGGTGCTGGTGCTGACCACCAGCGCGTACGCGTCGTACTCCGGCTGCCGCCAGTACCGCGAGGACGTGGCCGCCTCCCTCATCGCCCTGGCCGGGGAGGGCCGCGCGCTGCGCGCCGACAAGGTGCGCCACTACTTCAACGCCCCCGGCTTCCTGGACGCCAACACCGACGCGGTGCTGGCCGCGCTGGACGAGCTCGACGACGACGTGCGCGACGGCGCCCACCTCGTCTTCACCACGCACTCCATCCCGACGGGGATGGCCGAGGCCGCGGGGCCCGGTGGCGGGGCCTACGAGGCCCAGCACGAGGCCGTGCGCGCCGAGGTGGTCCGCCGCGTGGCCGAGCGCACCGGGGTGGAGCACCCGAGCGCGCTGGTCTACTGCTCGCGCTCCGGCCCGCCCACCCAGCCGTGGCTCGAACCCGACGTCAACGACCACCTCGAGGCGATCAGCGCGGCGGGCGCGCCGGCCGCCGTGGTCGCCCCCGTGGGGTTCATCAGCGACCACATGGAGGTCAAGTACGACCTCGACACCGAGGCCGCCGAGACGGCCGAGGGCCTGGGGCTGCCGGTGGCCCGCGCGGCGACCGCCGGTGTGCACAGCGCCTTCGTGAGGACCCTCGTGGACCTCGTGGTCGAGCGGGCGGCCGCGGAGCGCGGCGAGGCGCCGCAGCGCCCCGCGGTGGGGCCGCTCGGCGCCAGCCACGACGTGTGCCCCGTCGGGTGCTGCCGGAACCTGCGCACGCCCGACCGGCCGGCAGCCTGCGGCGCGGACTGGGTGGACCCGCAGGTGGCCGCCGCCCCGTCCGGGACCGCCTCGTGAGCGCGGCGGTGCCGCCGGCCGCCGAAGGCGCCTCGGGCCTGCCGGGCGGGCTCTCGCCGCAGGAGGCGGACGCCCTGGTCGCCCTGGCCGAGCGGGCGGCGCGGGCCGCCGGGGAGCTGGTGCGCGCCGGCCGCGCCGAGCACGGGGCCGTGACGGCCACCAAGTCGAGCCGCACGGACGTGGTCACGGCCATGGACACGGCCGCCGAGCAGCTGATCCGGGACCTCCTGCGGGCCGAGCGCCCGCAGGACGCCGTGCTCGGCGAGGAGGGCGGCACCACCGGGGGCACCAGCGGTCTGACCTGGGTGCTCGACCCCATCGACGGCACCGTCAACTACGTGTACGGCATCCCCGCGTACGCGGTGAGCGTGGCCGTGGTGGCGGGGGAGCCGGCTCCGCCGCACTGGCAGCCGGTGGCCGGGTGCGTCCACAACCCCGAGACCGGGGAGACGTGGACCGCTGTCCGGGGAGCCGGCGCGCGCCTCGACGGCGAGCCGGTCGTGGCGGCGGCCGGGCCGCCGCTCGCGGAGGCCCTCGTCGGCACCGGGTTCGGCTACACCGCGCAGCGGCGCCAGGAGCAGGCCGGCGTGGTGGCCCACCTGCTCCCGCGGGTGCGCGACGTGCGCCGCATCGGCTCCGCCGCCCTCGACCTGTGCGCCGTCGCCAGCGGACGCCTGGACGCCTTCTACGAGCGCGGCCTCAACCCCTGGGACGCGGCGGCCGGGTGGCTGGTCGCGGCGGAGGCGGGGGTGGCGCTGGTGGGCCTGGACGGCGCCGGGGCCAGCCAGGAGATGCTCGTGGCCGCCGCACCCCGGCTCGCCGAGGAGCTCGCCGCGGAGCTGTTCCGGGCGGGGGCCCTGCCGCCCGTCTGAGGCCGCCTGCGGCCCTCTGCCGTCCCTCTGCCGTCCCTCTGCCGTCCCTCTGCCGTCCCTCTGCCGGCCCTCTGCCGGCCGGCTGCCGGGCCCGCTCCGCACGGGTCCGGCAGCCGCCTCGCGGGGGCTCCGGGGGGACCCGGTGCGCGCGCCTGGAGCGGGTAGGGCATGATCCCGGCGCTACCGGGCATGCCAGCGGCGTCCCCGGTGTTGCAGGGGGTCCGTCCACCGCGGGCGGTGAGGAGAAGCAGGCCATCCACAGAGGTTTCCCAGTCGTGTCGCAGTCGGATCTGCGGCGGCAGCCGGTACACCTGGCGGTCCGCCTCAGCGCCGGAGGGCACGACCCACGGCCAGCCGTCCCCACCGCGCCCGGCAGGACCCCGACCAGCCCCACCACCAGCCAGATCCGGAGCAGCCACCATGGCGACCGACTACGACGCACCCCGCAAGACCGATGACGAGCTGTCCGAGGACTCGATCGAGGAGCTGAAGGCCCGCCGCAACGAGCCCGGCGCCGCCTCGGTCGACGAGGACGAGACCGAGGCCGCCGAGGGCTTCGAGCTCCCGGGAGCCGACCTCTCCGGCGAGGAGCTCTCCGTGCGCGTCCTCCCGCGCCAGGCCGACGAGTTCATGTGCTCGCAGTGCTTCCTCGTGCACCACCGCAGCCAGCTGGCCAGCGACGACGGCGGGCAGCTCGTCTGCACCGAGTGCGCGGCCTGACACCCAGCACCCACCGCCTCCAGCCCCGGGACCGCCGGGGCTGGAGGACCACCGCCCCCGCGGGTGGCGCCCGCTGAGCGGGCAGCTAGTCCGCGGGGCGCCCCTGAGCGCCCCGGTCCGAGCCCAGCTCCGGCCGGGGCGCCGCCGCGTCCAGCGCCTCGCGGCTGCCCGGGCCCCACAGCGGCAGACCGCCGCTGAAGGGCACGTGCACGGCCACGGGGCCGCTCACGCCGTGCCGCGCCAGCGCCTCCACGAGGTCCTCGGGGTGCCGGCAGGAGAAGAGCCACGCCGGCGTGGGGTCCTCGGGGTCCCCGAGGCCCACCAGGACCACCGGGTCCACCCAGCCGCGCAGCAGCAGGTGCGTGCGGGCGTCGAGCAGCGGTCCGCGCAGCGCGGTGGCCCGCTCGCCGCGGGCGGCCACGGCACCGGTGAGGTGGTGCACCTCCACGTGCGCCTCCCCGACCCGCAGCACGCCGTCCGCGCCCAGGGCCACCACCGAGCTGGCCGAGACCAGCCAGGCCACCACCACCAGCGCCATCACCGCGCCGCCCACGACCACCCAGACCGGGCCGCCGATGAACCCGGTGGCGGCGCCGAACGCCGCGGCCAGCGGCACCAGCAGCCACGTGGCCGGCTTCGGCCACAGGCGCTCGGAGAACCCGGGTCCGGTCTGCTGAGGCTGCTGCGCCGCGTCCTGCGGCTCGTGCGAGAGGCCCACCCCGCCAGCCTCGCACGTCCCGCAGCCGCCTACGCTCGGCCCGTGACAGGCGTGCTCGCAGCAGGGGCGGGGCTCGAGGGCGACCCGGCCGGCCCCTCGACAGGCCCGCACGGGTCGAGCGCGGCGCTGCCCGGCGCGGAGGAGCTCGAGGTCCCCCTGCAGCGCCTCACCGCAGACCTGCCCGACCCCTCCTACGCCCACCCCGGGGACGCCGGCGCGGACCTGCGCTCCGCCGTGGACGCCGTCATCGCCCCCGGGGGGCGCGCGACGCTGCCCACCGGCGTGGCCGTGGCCGTCCCCGACGGCTGGGCCGCCTTCGTGCACCCCCGCTCCGGCCTGGCGGCCCGCCACGGGGTCACCACCCTCAACGGGCCCGGCACGGTGGACGCCGGCTACCGCGGCGAGGTCCGCGTGACCCTGGTCAACACCGACGCCGTCGAGCCCTTCCAGGTGCGCCGCGGCGACCGCATCGCCCAGCTGGTGCTCCAGCGCGTGGCGCGGGCCCGGTTCGTGCCCGTGGAGGTGCTGGACGCCACCGACCGGGGCAGCGGCGGGCACGGCTCCACCGGCGGATGGGACGCCGCCCCCGCGGGCGCGCAGGCGACCACCGACCCCACCGGCCAGAACACCGGCCAGACCACCGGCCAGACCACCGGTCAGACCACCGCGACCGGTTCCACCACGACGACGAGGGACGTGCTGTGAGCATCTTCCGGCGCCGCTCCGCGCGCGACGACGAGGCCGGAGAGGCCACCACCGGCTCCTCCCGTGACGGCGCTGACGGCGCTGACGGCTCTGACGGCGCCGGTGCCGCGACCTCGGCGGAGCCCGCGCAGGCCCCCGCACCCGCCGGCCTCTCGCCGCGGCCGCAGGGTCCCTTCGACGTGACCGAGGTGGACGACGAGCTGCCGCGGGTGGACCTCGGCGCCCTCCGCCTGCCCGGCGTGCCCGGCATGGAGCTGCGGCTGGAGGTCGAGGACGGCACCCGCCGCGTGGTGGCCGCCACGGTGGCGCTCGCCGGCTCCACGGCCCAGCTGCAGGCCTTCGCCGCGCCCCGCACCCAGGGCATCTGGGGCGAGGTCCGCGACGAGATCGCGGCGTCCCTGGCCAGCTCCGGCGGACTCTCCCAGGAGGTGCCCGGCCCGTACGGCACCGAGCTGGTGGCGCAGGTGCCCACGCGTCTGCCCGACGGCCAGGTGGTCGCCTCGCCGGCGCGCTTCGTGGGCGTGGACGGGCCGCGCTGGTTCCTGCGGGCGGTGCTGTCCGGCCCGGCGGCGGTGGACGCCCAGGCGGCGGCCCCCCTGGAGGAGCTGCTCCGCGGCGCCGTCGTGGTCCGCGGCGCCGAGGCCATGGCCCCCCGTGACCTGCTGCCGCTGCGGCTGCCCCAGGCGCCCCCCGGCGCCGCGCCGGCGGACGGGCAGCAGCCCGGCGCCGACGGGTCCGCGGCGGGGTCCGAGCAGGCCTAGCAGCGCGCCCGGGGGCCGCCCGGGCGAGTCCGTGCACCGCGCGCGCTCGTCCGGCCCAGCGGCTCCCGGACTCGCCCGCAGCACTCCCTCCGAGCGCCTACCCTCGTCGCCATGGGCACAGTGAAGTCCTCTCGCCACCCGCTCCTGCGCGCTCTGTCGCGGCTGACGGCGGGCAACGAGCAGCTGATCGCCGAGGACGCGCAGAAGGCCTCGGCCGCGATGGGCGGCACCCCCTGCGCCTCGCTGTCGGGACGCCGGCGCGCCAGCGTCTCGGGCACCCTGCGCACCGTGACGCTGCGTCCCCGGGCGGGGGTCCCGGCCCTGGTGGCGGAGCTGTTCGACGGCACCGGCACGCTCACGGTCATCTGGCTGGGACGGCGCGAGATCCCCGGCATCGTCCCCGGCGCCGCGGTGCGCGTGGAGGGTTTCGTGGGCTGCGACGACGGCCGCAAGACCGTCTACAACCCGCGCTACGAGCTCGTCCCCGCCACCGCCGCCTCCTGACCCGGGCGGCGCAGCGGTGAGCCTGCAGTCCGGCGTCGGACGGGCCGCCTCCGGCGAGCGGTTCTCGCTGGCGGACGCCGTCGGCGGTCCCCGCGGGGCCGTCGAGGCGGTCCTCCCCGGCCTCGTCTTCGTGATCGTGGTCACAGCCACCCGCTCGCTGGTGTGGGCCGGGGGGCTCGCCCTGAGCGTGGCCGCGCTGGCGGGCCTGGCGCGCCTCGTGGCGCGCCAGCCGCTGCAGCAGGCGCTCGCCGGCGCCGCGGGCGTGGCGATCTGCGCCTTCACCGCCTGGCGCACCGGCGACGCCGTCGACTTCTACTGGTGGGGGCTGCTGCTCAACGCCGTGTACGCGGTGGTGCTGGCCGTCTCCACCCTGCCGCTGCCGAAGGCCGGCCCCCTGCCCGGCGGCCCGCTGCCGGTGACCGGCCTGCTCGTCGCCGCCGCGCGCGGCGGAGGCCCGGGCAGCGGCGCGTGGCGGCGCGACCCCGCCCAGCTGCGCCTGCACCGCCGCCTCACCTGGATGTGGGTGGGCCTGTTCGTGCTGCGCCTGGCGGTGCAGACCCCGCTCTACCTCGCGGGTGCCGTGACAGCGCTGGGCGTGGCCCGGCTGGCCATGGGCCTGCCGCTGTTCGCCGCTGCCGCCTGGGTGACGTGGCTCGCGCTGCGCCGAGCGGGAGCCGCCGCGCAGGACGCTCCCGCGGCGGGGAGCTCCCCGCCGTCAGGGAGCCAGGGGGCTCACTAGTCCTCGAGGCCGCTCTGCCGGTCCGGCGCCGGGGGCGCCAGCAGCTCCTTGAGGGCCTCCTCGCTGTCCTGCACCGTGAGCAGGAGCAGCTGGTCGCGTCCCTCCAGGGCGTCGTCCGGGGACGGCGCGATGGGACGTCCCGTGCGGATGATGCCCACGAGCACGGTGTCCGGCGGCCACGCGACGTCACCGACCCGCGTGCCGGCCAGGGGGGAGGCCGCCGGGAGGGTCAGCTCCACCATGGCGGCGCCGCCCTGCTGGAAGGTGAACATCCGCACGAGGTCGCCGATGGAGACGGCCTCCTCGACCAGCGCCGTCATGAGCCGCGGCGTCGAGACCGCCACGTCGACGCCCCACGCCTCGTCGAACATCCACTCGTTCTTGGGGTTGTTGACCCGCGCCACTGTGCGCGGCACGCCGTACTCGGTCTTGGCGAGCAGGCTCGTCACGAGGTTGGCCTTGTCGTCCGCGGTGGCGGCCACCACCACGTCCGCGGTGTCGAGCGCGGCCTCGGACAGGCTGGAGGTCTCGCAGGAGTCGGCCAGCAGCCAGTCCGCCTCCGGCACCGACTGCATCTTCATCGCCCGGGGGTCCCTGTCGATGAGCAGCACCTGGTGCCCGTTGCCGAGCAGCTCGCGGGCGATGGACCGCCCCACGTTGCCCGCTCCGGCGATCACGACCCGCACGACGCCCCCTCGACCCTCGACACGCGGCCCACCCGGACCAGCGCCACCTGCAGCGCCAGCGCCGCTCGCACGGCCACCGCGCTCACTCCTCGGCCGCGGGCGGGCGGCCCAGCGCCCGCTCCACGCCCGCGACGTCCTCCGCGCGGGCGAGCAGGTGCACCTGGTCGCCGTCCTGGTGGACGGTGTCCGGTCCGGGCAGCAGCGCCCGGCCCAGCCGCACCAGGTAGGCGACGCGGGCGCCGACGCGGCCCTCCAGCACCGTCAGGCGGGTGCCCACCCAGCCCGGGTGCACCTGCACCTGGGCCAGGGACAGCGTCCCGGTGGTGTCGGTGAACTCGCTCGTGGCGCCCTGCGGGAGGATCCGCCGCAGCACCTGGTCGGCGGCCCACGGCACGGTGGCGACGGTGGGGATGCCGAGGCGCTCGTACACCTCGGCGCGCCCCGGGTCGTAGATGCGGGCGACGACGTTGGTCACGCCGAACGTCTCGCGGGCGACGCGCGCGGCGAGGATGTTGGAGTTGTCACCGCTGCTGACGGCGGCGAAGGCGTCAGCGCTCTCGATGCCGGCCTCGACGAGGGTGTCCCTGTCGAAGCCGACCCCGGTCACCCGGTCCCCGTCGAAGGGGCCGAGGCGCCGGAAGGCGTCGGGGTTCTGGTCCACCACGGTGACCTGGTGGCCGAGGGCGTCGAGGCGCAGGGCCAGGGCCGAGCCGACCCGCCCGCACCCCATGATGACCACGCGCACGCCAGCGAACCTACAGCGCGCGGCCGGGGGGCGGGGCGGCGGCGCCGCCGACCGGACGACGACCACGACGGCGACCACGACGACGGGGACGACGAGGACGACGACGGCGACGACGGGGACGTCGGGGCCGTCCGCGGGGTCGGACGCACCCCGGGACCCCCGGTCCGGCCTACCATCGACGCTCGTGCCCATCACGGACGCGGTGAAGCGGCTGCTCGTCGGTCGCCCGGTGCGCAGCGACAAGCTCAGCGAGACGCTGCTGCCCAAGCGCATCGCCCTGCCGGTGTTCGCCTCCGACGCCCTCAGCTCGGTCGCCTACGCCCCCGACGAGATCCTGCTCACCCTCGCCATCGCCGGCACGGGCGCGTACCTGCTGTCGCCGTGGATCGCGCTCGTCGTCGTCCTGGTGCTCGTGGTGGTCGTCTCGTCCTACCGGCAGAACGTGCACGCGTACCCCTCCGGCGGCGGCGACTACGAGGTGGTCACCACCAACCTCGGTCGCACCGGCGGTGTGACGGTGGGGGCGGCGCTGCTGTGCGACTACACGCTCACGGTGGCCGTCTCGGTCTCCTCGGGGGCCCAGTACGCCTCGGCGGCGCTGCCGTTCCTCAACGGGCACGAGGTGCTCATCGCCGTGGCGGTGGTGGTGGTGCTCACCACCCTCAACCTGCGCGGGGTCCGCGAGTCGGGCACCGCCTTCGCCATCCCCACGTACGTCTTCATGGGCGCCATCGGCGTCATGGCGCTCGTCGGCGGACTGCGCTTCGTGCTGGGCGACCTGCCGCCGGCCGAGAGCGCCGGCCTGGGGCTGGTGGCCGAGCCCGGCTACGAGGCCGGCCTGACCGGGCTGGGCGGGGCGCTGCTGCTGGCGCGCGCGTTCTCCTCCGGCTGCGCCGCCCTCACCGGCGTGGAGGCCATCAGCAACGGCGTCCCGGCGTTCCGCAAGCCCAAGAGCCACAACGCCGCCACCACGCTGGCGCTGCTGGGCGGCATCAGCATCGTCATGCTCTTCGCGATCATCCTGCTGGCCCGCGCCACCGGGGTGCAGTTCGCCGAGGACCCGGCCACCCAGCTCATCCGCGACGGCGCGCCGGTGGGCGGCAGCTACGTGCAGGACCCGGTCATCGGGCAGATCGCGCAGTCCGTCTTCGCCGGGTTCCCCCCGGCGTTCTACCTCGTGACCATCGCCACCGGCGTGATCCTCGTGCTCGCGGCCAACACCGCCTTCAACGGGTTCCCGGTGCTGGCCTCGATCCTCGCCCGGGACGGCTTCCTGCCGCGCCAGCTGCACACCCGCGGGGACCGGCTGGCGTTCAGCAACGGGATCATCGCGCTCGCCGGCGTGGCCATCGTGCTGATCGTGTCCTTCGACGCGCAGGTCACCAAGCTCATCCAGCTCTACGTGGTGGGCGTGTTCATCTCCTTCACCATGAGCCAGACCGGCATGGTCAAGCACTGGACCCGCCTGCTGGCCACCGAGACCGACCCCCGCGAGCGCTCGCGGATGGTGCGGTCGCGGATCATCAACGCGGTCGGCGTGGGGATGACCGGGTCGGTGCTGGTGATCGTGCTCATCACCAAGTTCACCCGCGGCGCGTGGATCACGCTGCTGGGGATGGCGGTGCTGTTCGTGCTCATGCGGGCCATCCGCAAGCACTACGACCGGGTGGCGGCCGAGCTGGCCGTCGAGGCCACCCCGGCGGCCAAGCTGCTGCCGTCCAAGGTCCACGCGATCGTGCTGGTCTCCAAGGTGCACCGGCCCACGCTGCGGGCGCTGGCGTACGCCCGGGTGTCCCGGCCGTCGGTGCTGGAGGCGCTGACGGTGGACGTCGAGCCCGAGGACACCGCGGCGCTGCAGCGCCAGTGGAACGCGCTGGACCTGCCGGTGCCGCTGAAGGCGCTGGAGAGCCCCTACCGCGAGATCACGCGCCCGATCGTGCAGTACGTGCGCGACCTGCGCCGGGAGTCGCCACGAGACCTGGTGGTGGTCTACATCCCCGAGTACGTGGTGGGCCACTGGTGGGAGCAGGTGCTGCACAACCAGACGGCGCTGCGGCTCAAGGGGCGCCTGCTGTTCACGCCCGGGGTGGTGGTGGCCAGCGTGCCGTTCCAGCTGAGCTCCTCCGCAGGCGCAGAGGACCGCTGGGACGGCCCCGCGGCCGGCTCGGTGCGCCAGGGGGGTCTGGCCAGGCCGGCGCCCCCGTCAGCGTCGTCGTCCTCCCCGTACTCCCCGTCGTCAGCGTCGTCAGCAGCAGAGGGGCAGTCCCGGTGAGCACCGAGCAGGCACCGTCCGAGGTCTCGCCCGTGGGCCTGGAGGTGGAGGTCGAGGTCGGCGCCGTCGCGCACGGCGGCCACTGCGTGGCCCGCCACGAGGGCCGGGTGCTGTTCGTGCGCCACGCCCTGCCCGGCGAGCGCGTGCTGGCCCGCGTCACCGAGGGCGCCCCTCGCGACAGCTACTGGCGCGCCGACGCCGTGCAGGTCCTGCGGCCCTCCCCGGACCGGGTGGCGCCGCCGTGCCCGTGGGCCGGGCCGGGCCTGTGCGGCGGCTGCGACTGGCAGCACGCCGCGCCGCCCGCGCAGCGCGCCCTCAAGGCCGCGGTGGTCGCCGAGCAGCTGGAGCGCCTCGCCGGCCTCGACGCCGCCGCCCTGGCGGGCGTGGTCGGCGCTCCGGCGGGGTCGGGGCTGGTGGTGGAGGCCGTCGACGGCGACGGGGTGGACGTCGAGGCCGGGCTGCGCTGGCGCACGCGCGTCCAGTACGCGGTGGGCCCGGGCGGGCGCCTCGGCCTGCGCGAGCACCGCTCCCACCGCGTGGTGGAGGTGGACGACTGCCGCATCGCCGCCCCCCGCGCCGCCGAGCTGGACCCGCGCGCGGTGACCTGGCCCGGCGCCGAGGCGGTGGAGGTGGTGGCCCCGCAGCCCGGTGAGGACCGCCTGCTCGTGGTGACCCCGCGCCGCACGGGCGACGGGCAGGGGCGCCGGCTGCGCCTGCCGACCCCGCCCGTGCCGTCGTCCCTGGCGGTGGTGGGGGACGAGGGCCTGGCGCGCGTGCGCGGCCGCACCTGGGTGGCCCAGGAGGTGGAGCTGCCCCGCGGGCCGCGGACGTTCCGGGTGACCGGCTCCGGCTTCTGGCAGGTGCACCCCGGTGCCGCGGCGGCGCTCGCGGGCGCCGTGGTGGCCTTCGCCGCTCTGGAGCCGGGCGACCGGGTGGCCGACCTGTACGCGGGCGCCGGGCTGCTCACCGCGGCGCTGGCCGAGGAGGTCGGCGCCGAGGGCGGCGTCGTCAGCGTGGAGGGCGACGCGCGGGCGGTGGCCGACGCCCGCCGCAACCTGCGCGACCTGCCGCAGGTGCGGGTGCTGCCGGGCCGGGTGGACCGGGCGCTCGCGGCCATGGCCGCCGACGACGAGCACGTGGACGTCGTGGTGCTCGACCCGCCGCGGGTCGGCGCGCGCCGCCCGGTGCTGGAGCGGGTGGCGGCGCTGCGGCCCCGCACGGTGGTCCACGTCGCGTGCGACCCCGCGGCGCTGGCCCGCGACGTGGCGGTGCTGGGGGAGCTGGGGTACCGCCTCGACGCGCTGCGCGCGTTCGACCTGTTCCCGCAGACCCACCACGTGGAGGCCGTCGCGCGCTTCACGCGCGCCTGACGACCCGTCAGGGGGAGACGGTCTCCAGCTGGGGCACCAGCTGCTCCAGGGCGTACTGGGTGGCCAGCGTGGTGCCCAGGGAGAACGCGCTGGCGGTGTCCCCGTCGATGACGAGGGCGTGCTTCGCGGCCACCGCCGGCACGGCGCCCCAGGCGGCGTCCCCGGTGATGTCGCTGGTGGGGATGAAGATCGGGAAGGCGACGACGACGTCGGCGTCCAGCAGGTCCAGCTGCTCGGTGGACACGTCCACGCTGAAGCCGCCGGAGTTGGCCGGCAGCGCGGCGATCTTCGGGTTCTGCTGGAAGCCGAGGGCCTCCATGAACTCCACCCGCCCGCCGAGCGGGTCCGAGCCCTCGGCGCCGGGGGCGGCGACGTAGGCGCCCCAGCCGTTGGAGGTCTTGGTGGCCACCGTGGCGGTGCGGCCCTTCCACTGCGGGTGGGCGGCCGCGGCGGCCTCGAAGCCCTCGCGCAGCCCCTCCAGCAGCTGCTGGCCCTCGGCCTGCTTGCCCAGCGCGGTGGAGACCAGCTCCACCTGCTGGCGGGTGGTGGTGAGGTAGCTGTCCCCGCCGGTGGGCACGCCCACCGTGGTCGCGATCTGGGAGAGGCGCTGGTGCCGGGCGGCGTCGCCGGAGCTCTTGGTGTCGAGGATGAGGTCGGGCTGGAGCGCCGCGATGGCCTCGTAGGACGGCTCGAGCGTGGCGATGATCGTCGGGGCCTTGGTGTACAGGCCCTTGGCCCACGGGCCGACGCCCTCGCCGCCGAAGGCCAGCCAGTCGGAGGCGCCGACGGGCTGCACGCCGAGGGCGAGCGCCGTCTCGGCGTCTCCCCAGCCCAGCGCGACCACGCGCTGCGGGGCGGCCGTGACGGTGACGTCGCCGAACTTGGTCTGCACCGTGGCGGGGAACGCTGAGCCGGCACCGCCCGAGCCGCTGGCCGAGCCGGACGGCGCCGCCGACGAGGTCCCGCCGGAGGCGGTGCCTCCCGAGGAGCACGCGGCCAGCGCCGCGGCGATCGCGGTGGCGGGGACGAGGGCGAGCAGGTCGCGGCGGCGCACGGGGACTCCTGAGCGGTGGCGGGACGGGCGGGGGGCGAGCAGGCTGGGACGGCGCCGGGGACGGCGAGGAGATCTCCCGGCGACCTTCGAGTGAGGCCAGGCTAACCTCACGGATGTGAGGACGGCATGACCAGGGCCCGGCGGCGCCGCGCGGCGCTGCTCGTCATGGCCGCCTGCCTCCTCGTGGCGGTCTGGCTGAGCCTCGCCGTCGGCTCGCGCCCGGTGCCGCCGGCCACCGTCCTGCACGCGCTGTCGTCGGCGCTGGGCGGCGGGGCCGCGCCAGCGGGCACGGACGCGGGCGTCGTCGTCGACCAGCGGCTGCCGCGCACGGTGCTGGGGCTCGCCGCCGGCGCGGCCCTGGGCGTCTCCGGCGCCCTCGTCCAGGCCGTGACGCGCAACCCCCTGGCGGACCCGGGCGTCCTCGGCGTCACCGCCGGTGCCTCCTTCGCCGCGGCCGTGGCGGTGGGCGTGCTGGGGGCCTCGGCCACCGGCGGCGGGGTCTGGGCCGCGCTGCTGGGCGCGCTGCTGGCCTCCGTGCTCGTGCAGCTGGTGGGGGCCTCGACCAGCGGCGGGCGCGGCTCGCCCGTCCAGCTGCTGCTCGCCGGGCTGGCCCTCGGCGCGGTGCTCGCCGGGCTCACCTCGGCCCTGCGCCTGTCCGACCCGCAGGCCTTCTCCGCCCTCGTGGTGTGGGAGAGCGGGAACCTCGCCGACCGCGGCTGGTCCGGGCTCGCGGCGGTGTGGCCGCTGCTGGCCGCCGGGCTGGTGGTGGCCCTGGCGCTGACGCCCGCGCTCAACGCCGTGGCGCTCGGCGACGACCTCGCCCAGGCCCTCGGCGCCCGGGTCTGGCTGGTCCGCGCGGCGTCCGTGGGCGCGGTGGCGCTGCTGGCCGGCGGGGCGACGGCGGCCGCCGGGCCGATCGCCTTCGTGGGGCTCGTGGTGCCGCACGCCGTGCGGTGGGCCGTCGGGCCCGACCAGCGGTGGCTCGTGGCCTGCTGCGCGTTCGCGGCGCCCGTGCTCCTGCTGCTCGCGGACGTCGTGGGGCGCGTCGTGCTGCGTCCGGGGGAGCTGCCCGCCGGCGTGGTCACCGCCGCCCTCGGCGCCCCCGTGCTCATCGCCCTGGTCCGCCGCCAGCGGGTGCCGGCCCCGTGAGCGCGTCGGTGGGGCTGCGGGAGGGCTGGCGCGGCGGGCGGCTGCCGGTGGTCGGCATCCGCCTGCACCGGCGGCCGCTGGTGGTGGGGCTGGCGGTGGCCGCCGCCTGCGCCGCGCTCGCGGTCGTGGCCCTGGGCACGGGGGACTACCCGCTCTCCCCGGCCCAGGTGCTCACCGCCGTGCTCGACCCGGGCGCCGGCTTCGAGCGCACGATCGTGCTGGGGTGGCGGCTGCCGCGGGTGCTCGCGGCGCTGGCCTTCGGCGCTGCGCTGGGGGCCTCCGGGGCGGTCTTCCAGTCCCTCACCCGCAACCCCCTCGGCTCGCCCGACGTCATCGGCTTCTCCACCGGCGCCTACACCGGCGCGCTGCTGTCGCTGACCGTGCTCGGCGGCGGCGCCGGCGCAGCCTTCTCCGCCACCACCGGGTCGGCCACCGGGTCCACCGGCGGCGGGGTCTCCACCACCGCGGGCGCGCTGGTGGGCGGCATGCTCACCGCCGCCGCCGTCTACGCCCTGGCGCGCGTGCGCGGGACGGTGCAGGGCTACCGGCTCGTCGTCGTCGGGATCGCCGCCACGGCGGTGCTGCACTCCGCCAACACCTACCTGCTGCTGCGCGCCCAGACCGAGGTGGCCATGGCCGGGGCGGTCTGGGGCGCCGGCTCCCTGTCGCTGGTCGGCTGGCAGGACCTGCGGTGGGCGCTGGCGGCGCTGGCCCTCCTGGCGCCGCTGCTCGCACTGCTCGCGGCGGCGCTGCGCCAGCTGGAGCTCGGTGACGACACCGCCAGCGCCCACGGCGTGCCCGTGGAGCGGGCCCGGCTGGCGCTCGTCGTCGTCGGCGTCGCCCTGGTCTCCGTGGTGACCGCCGCTTCCGGGCCGATCGCCTTCGTGGCGCTCGCCGCGCCGCAGGTGGCCCGTCTGGCGATGCGCGGGCCGGGGCTGCCGCTGCTCGGGTCCGCGCTGGTGGGGGCCCTGCTGCTGCTCTCGGCCGACCAGGCGGCGCAGCGGTTCGCCTCCGGGGTGCCGGTGGGCGTGGTGACCGTGGTGGGCGGCGGGGTGTACCTGCTGGCGCTGCTGCTGGTCCGCAGCCGGAGGCCGGGGAGGGCGGCGGCGTGAGCGAGCAGACCGGTCGGGCGGCGTCGAGGCTGCCGAGGCTCGAGGCGCAGCACCTGCGCCTGGGGTACGAGGGGCGCGCCGTCGCCGACGACCTCTCCCTCGCGGTCCCCGACGGGTCCTTCACCGCCGTCGTCGGGCCCAACGCCTGCGGCAAGTCGACCCTGCTGCGGGCCTTCTCCCGGCTGCTGCGCCCGCAGGGCGGGACCGTGCTGCTCGACGGGCAGACCCTCGCCTCCTACCGGCCCAAGGAGGCGGCGCGGCGGATCGGGCTGCTGCCGCAGTCGGCCAGCGCGCCCGAGGGCATCACCGCGGGCGACCTCGTGGCCCGCGGCCGCTACCCCCACCAGGGGCTGGTGCGGCAGTGGTCGGCGGCGGACGAGGTGGCCGTGGCCGAGGCGATGGTCGCCACCGGGGTGGACGAGCTGCGCGACCGGCTGGTGGAGGAGCTGTCCGGTGGCCAGCGCCAGCGGGTGTGGGTGGCCGTGGCGCTGGCGCAGCAGACCCCGCTGCTCCTGCTCGACGAGCCGACCACCTTCCTGGACATCGCCCACCAGGTGGAGCTGATGGACCTGTTCGCCGACCTCCACGAGGCGGGGACGACGGTGGTGGCCGTCCTGCACGACCTCGGGCACGCGGCCCGCTACGCCACGCACCTCGTGGTCATGGCCGACGGCGCTGTGGTGGCCGCCGGGCCTCCGGCCGAGGTGCTCACGGCAGAGCTGGTCGAGCGCGTCTACGGCCTCGCCTGCGTCGTCGTCCCCGACCCGGTCACGGGGACGCCGCTGGTCGTGCCCCGCGGGCGGCAGGAGCGCCGACCCCGCTGAGACCCGCTCCCGCGGCGGGAGGCCGTGGGCCCGACGAGGTATCTTGAGCTCAAGGTACTTCAGTCAGCCGTGCCCGATGACGAACGCACACCGGGCGTGGGCGAGGATGGTCTGCGGTCAGCGGAGATCGGTCGAGCGGGAGGACGGGCATGAGCTCGGGAAGCACCAAGAGCACCAGCGTCGACAGCTTCGGGGCGAGGGGCGAGCTGCGGGTCGGCTCCAAGAGCTACGAGCTCTACCGCCTCTCCGCGGTCGAGGGCGCCGCTGACCTGCCCTTCAGCCTCAAGGTGCTGCTGGAGAACCTCCTGCGCACCGAGGACGGCGCCAACACCACCGCGGACCACGTCCGCGCGCTCGCCGGCTGGGACCCCTCGGCCGAGCCGGACACCGAGATCCAGTTCACCCCCGCGCGCGTGGTGATGCAGGACTTCACCGGCGTGCCCTGCATCGTCGACCTCGCCACCATGCGCGAGGCCGTCGCCGAGCTCGGCGGTGACCCGTCCAAGGTCAACCCGCTGGCCCCGGCCGAGCTGGTCATCGACCACTCCGTCATCGTCGACGTGTTCGGCCGCCAGGACGCCTTCGAGCGCAACGTCGAGATCGAGTACGAGCGCAACGGTGAGCGCTACCAGTTCCTGCGCTGGGGCCAGGGCGCCTTCGACGACTTCAAGGTGGTCCCGCCGGGCACCGGCATCGTCCACCAGGTCAACATCGAGCACCTGGCGCGCGTGGTCTACGACCGCGGCGGGGTCGTCTACCCCGACACCTGCGTCGGCACGGACTCCCACACGACCATGGTCAACGGCCTGGGCGTGCTCGGCTGGGGCGTCGGCGGCATCGAGGCCGAGGCCGCGATGCTCGGCCAGCCCGTCAGCATGCTGATCCCGCGCGTCGTGGGCTTCAAGCTCACCGGCGAGATCCCCGCCGGCGCCACCGCCACCGACGTCGTCCTCACCATCACCGAGCAGCTGCGCAAGCACGGCGTGGTCGGCAAGTTCGTGGAGTTCTACGGCGAGGGCGTCTCCGCCGTGCCGCTGGCCAACCGCGCCACCATCGGCAACATGAGCCCGGAGTTCGGCTCCACCTGCGCGATCTTCCCGGTCGACGACATCACGCTCGACTACCTGCGCCTCACCGGCCGCTCCGACGAGCAGGTCGCCCTGGTCGAGGCGTACGCCAAGGAGCAGGGCCTCTGGCACGACCCGTCCTCCGAGCCGCGCTTCTCCGAGCGCCTCGAGCTGGACCTGTCCACGGTGGTGCCGTCCATCGCGGGCCCGAAGCGCCCGCAGGACCGCATCGAGCTGTCCGCGTCCAAGGCCTCGTTCCGCAAGACGCTGCCGACGTACGTGGGTGCCGACGGGCAGGACTCCGGCACCTCCCAGGACGAGGCGCTCGAGGAGACCTTCCCGGCCTCCGACGCGCCGTCGGCCTCCGGCGGCAACGGCTCCGCGCCGGTGCACTCCGGCGGGGACCTGCCCACCCCGGCGGGCCGCCCGTCCAAGAAGGTGCCGGTGACGGTGGCCGGCGGGGAGTCCTTCGACCTCGACCACGGCCACGTGGTGATCGCCGCGATCACCTCGTGCACCAACACGTCCAACCCGTTCGTCATGGTCGGCGCGGGCCTGCTGGCCCGCAACGCCGTGGAGAAGGGCCTGTCGGTCCGCCCCTGGGTGAAGACCTCCATGGCGCCCGGCTCCAAGGTCGTCACCGACTACTACGAGCGCGCCGGCCTGGTGCCCTACCTCGAGAAGCTCGGCTACCACCTGGTGGGCTACGGCTGCACCACCTGCATCGGCAACTCCGGCCCGCTGCCGGAGGAGATCTCCGCCGGGGTGCAGGAGGGCGGCCTCGCCGTCGCCGCGGTGCTGTCCGGCAACCGCAACTTCGAGGGCCGCATCAACCCCGACGTCCAGCTGAACTACCTGGCGTCCCCGCCGCTGGTCATCGCCTACGCCCTCGCCGGCACGATGGACTGGGACCCGGAGACCGACCCGATCGGCACCGGCTCGGACGGCCAGCAGGTCTTCCTCAAGGACATCTGGCCGTCCGCGGCCGAGGTGGCCGAGGTGGTGGGCACCTCCATCACCCAGGAGATGTTCGCCAAGGACTACGCCGACGTCTTCGCCGGTGACGAGCGCTGGCAGTCGCTGCCCACGCCCGACGGCGACGTCTTCAGCTGGGACGGCGAGTCGACCTACGTGCGCAAGCCCCCGTACTTCGAGGGCATGCAGTCGCAGCCGTCGCCGGTCTCGGACATCTCCGGGGCGCGGGTGCTGGCCAAGCTGGGCGACTCGGTCACCACCGACCACATCAGCCCGGCCGGCTCCATCAAGGCCGACAGCCCCGCGGGGCGCTACCTCGCCGAGCACGGCGTCGAGCGCAAGGACTTCAACTCCTACGGCTCGCGCCGCGGCAACCACGAGGTGATGATCCGCGGCACGTTCGCGAACATCCGGCTGCGCAACCAGCTCCTTGACGACGTCGCCGGTGGCTTCACCCGCGACTTCACGGTCGAGGGCGGCCCGCAGGAGACCATCTACGACGCCGCGCAGCACTACGCCGCGCAGGGCACCCCGCTGGTGGTGCTCGGCGGCAAGGAGTACGGCTCGGGCTCCTCGCGCGACTGGGCCGCCAAGGGCACCACGCTGCTGGGCGTCAAGGCCGTCATCACCGAGAGCTTCGAGCGCATCCACCGCTCGAACCTCATCGGGATGGGCGTGCTGCCGCTGCAGTTCCCCGAGGGGCAGTCGGCCGACTCCCTGGGCCTGGACGGAACGGAGACCTTCGACATCGCCGGGGTCACCGAGCTCAACTCCGGCACCACGCCGCGCACCCTGAAGGTCACGGCGACCAAGCAGGACGGCACGGTGACCGAGTTCGACGCGCGCCTGCGCATCGACACCCCCGGTGAGGCCGACTACTACCGCAACGGCGGCATCCTGCAGTACGTGCTGCGGAGCCTGCTGAGCGCCTGACCAGCAGCGCTGGTCCGACGAGGCCGGTCCGGCGCCCCTCACGGGGCGCTCGGGCCGGCCTCGTCGCCGTCTGCCACCTCGTCCAGCCCCCTTTCCATGACGATCAAGGAAGTCGTGCACGACTCGGCGGGTGCAGCTTCCTTGATCGTCGCGGAAGGGAGGGGGCGGGGGACGACGACGAGGGGGCCCGTCCGGCAGCTGCCGGACGGGCCCCCTCGCGCGCGTGGGAAGGAGCGGGGGACTACTCCTTCACGGCGCCCTCGGCCGTGGACATGATCTTCTTCTGGAACACGAAGAAGAGCACCGCGACCGGGATCGTCATGAGCAGGGCCGCCGCCAGCTTCAGCGGGTACTGGTTGGCCTGCCCCAGCCCACCCGACGCGAGCTGCGCGACGAGCTTGGTCAGCGTGACGAGCTCGGGGGCGTTGGAGGCCACGACGAAGTGGCTCAGCTCGTTCCACGACGCCTGGAAGCTGAGGATCGTGATGGTGATGACCGCCGGGCGCGCCATCGGCAGCACCACCGACCAGAACGTGCGGAACGCGCCCGCGCCGTCCAGCTTGGCCGCCTCCTCCACGCTCGTGGGCAGCGAGGCGAAGAAGTTCCGCATGATGAAGACGCCGGCGGCGTCCGCGACGAGCGGGATGATCAGCGCCGTGTAGGAGTTGTAGATCCCCAGCGTGTTGAGCACGAGGAACTTGGGGATCAGCAGCACCACGGGCGGCACCGCGATGACCGCGAGGAACAGCCCCATGACCAGCGAAGACCCGCGGAAGCGCAGGCGCGCGAGGGCGTAGCCGGCCAGCGAGCTGCAGAACACGCGTCCCGCTGTCACGCACACCGCGACCACCACGCTGTTGGTGGCCGCCAGGGCGAACGGCTGCCCCGTGAAGAGCTGCGCGTACGCGCTGAGGGTCGGGGGGAAGGGCAGCAGGTCGAGCGGGTCGGCCGTGGCCGCGGCGTCCGTCTTGAAGCTGTTGGCCAGCTGCACGAGGAACGGCAGCACGTACACCAGCGCCAGCACCGTCAAGACGGTGTACGAGGTCGCCGTCGTCCACCGTAACCGCCGGCGCGGGCGCCGCGCCGGCTGCGGAGCGGGTGCGGGCGCCTCCGGGCGCTCGACGGTCGTCGTCGTCCCCATCACCGCTCCTTCAGCACGGCGCGCTGCACGAGCGTCAGCACGACGATGATCGCGAAGAGGATGAACGCGATCGCCGCGCCCTGTCCCCACTGGCCGTTGACGAACGAGGTCGTGTAGCTGAGGTAGGCCGGCGTGATGGTGGTCTTGGCCGGACCGCCCTGCGTGCCGGTGTAGATCTGGTCGAAGACCTGCCACGTGCCCACCAGTCCGAGGGTGAGGACGGTGAACAGGGTCGGCCGGAGCATCGGCACGGTGACGTAGACGAACCGCTGCCAGGCGTTGGCGCCGTCCATGGTGGCCGCCTCGGAGACCTCGCCCGCGATGTTCTGCAGCGCCGCCAGGAACAGCAGCATGAACGTCCCCGACGTCGTGAAGATCGCCAGGAGGATCAGGGCCGTCATGGCGACGCTCGGGCCGGCCAGCCAGTCCCACCACGAGATGCCCAGCAGGCCGTGGTCGGCCAGGAGCCCCGGGGCGGAGTCGATCCCGACCACCCCCAGCAGGAGGTGGAGGACGCCGTCGGGGTCGGCGAACCAGTTGGGCCCGTTGATGCCCAGCCACGACAGCACCTGGTTCACCGCGCCCGAGGCGCTGAACAGGAACAGGAACACCACGGTGATGGCCACCGAGCTGGTGACGGACGGGAAGTAGAACGCGGTGCGGAAGAACCCGCGGCCCCGCAGCAGCCGGTTGTTCACCGCGCTGGCCAGCAGCAGCGCCACCACCGTCTGGGTGGGGACCACGAGCAGGACGTACCAGAAGTTGTTCCGCAGCGCGGTGCCGAGGTCCTGCGTGGGCAGGCCGCCGCCGGCGAGCAGGTCCGTGTAGTTGTCCAGGCCGACGACGGGGACGCCGGCCTCGAAGGGGCTGCCGCGCCCGCGCCAGTCGGTGATGGACACCCACAGCGCCATGACGACGGGCAGGGCGATGAACAGGAGCACGAGCACGAGCGCCGGGGCCGTGAACAGCCACCCCGCCCCGGCCTCGCGGCGGCGCGCCAGTCCGGGGCGCCGCCGCGAGGGGGTCGGTGTGGTGGCCGCGCTCTGCGTGGTGAGGGCGGCCACGGGTCAGCTCCCCGAGCTCTTGAGGGCGGCCTCGAGGTTGGTCTGGGTGCGCTGCAGGATGGCCTTCGGGTCACCCGTGCCCAGGCCCTCGAGCTGGGAGTTCAGGTCGGTGATGACGTCGGAGACGCCCTCCTGGTTCGGCACCGCGGTGGCGTAGGACGCGCCCGCGAGGAAGGCCGCCTGCGCCGGGAACTCCTGCTGGAACGGCTGCGCCGCGCTCTGCAGCGAGGGCATGACGCCGAACGACTTGGCGAACGACAGCTGCTGGTCGGAGGAGGTGAGGTCCTCGACGAGCTTGACCGCGGCCTCCTTGTTCTTGGAGTCGGCGGCCACGCCCCAGCAGTTGGTGAAGGTCAGCGTGCCCTTGCCGGCCGGGCCGGCGGGCAGCTCGACCACCTTGTACTTGACGTTCGGGTAGTCGCTGGCCATGGACCCGACGAGCCAGTTGCCCTCGATGGTCATGGCGGCCTTGCCCGTGCCGAACGCCTCCCCGCCCCAGCCGGCGCCGAGGTCCTTGGCGAACTTGAAGGAGCCGTCGGACTCCAGCGACTGCACGTACTGCAGCGCCTCGACGTTCTGCTGGCTGTCGGCGACGGCCTTGCCGTCCTTGACCAGGCCGCCGCCGGCCTCGGCCATGAAGGCCCCGAGCCGGGAGTACTCCGCCGACGTCGACAGGCCGACGACCCCGTTGCCGGTGAGCTTCTGCGACACCGTCTTCAGCTGGTCCCAGGTGGTGGGGATGTCGGCGTCGGTGAGGCCGGCCTTCGACCACAGGTCGGTGTTGATGACCAGCGCGAGGGTGGAGAAGTCCTTCGGGGCGCAGTAGAGCTTCCCGTCGCGGGTGAAGGCCTGCTTGAGCACCGGGTAGAAGTCGCCGGCGTTGCTCAGCTGGTCCCCGTAGGGCTCCAGGGCGCCGCTGGCGGCGTAGGAGTTGAACAGGTCCGAGGAGACGTAGAAGACGTCCGGCGGGGTCTTGGCCGCGAAGCCCTGGCTGAGCTCCTGCGCGAGGTCGGAGGCCGCGGAGACGCGCGCCGGCGTGCCCGACTCCTTGCTCCACGCGGCCACGGCGTCGGTCACCGCGGTGGTCTCGGCCTGGCCGGAGGAGCCGATGAGCACCTGCAGCTGGCCGCCGCCGCTGCTCGCGCCGCCGGAGGAGCCCTGCGAGCCGGTGTCGCTGAAGCCGCTGCCGCCGCAGGCGGACAGCACCAGGACGCCGGCGGCGAGCACCGCGGCGCTCGCGAGCGACCGGCGGGCGCGCCGACCGGAGCGCTCGGAGCGGGAGGGGCCGGTGGGCGTGCTGTGGGACATGGGTTCTCCTTCGTCGTCTTCTTCGGCGTCGCTCGGGGAGTGCGGTCGGTGCGGGGGGAGTGCGGTCGGTGCGGTCAGGGGGCGCTGCGCAGCACCAGGCGGGGTGCGAGCAGGTGCTGGCGCGGGGGAGGCGGTCCCTCGGGGCCGGCCTCCACCTGGGCCAGGAGCAGGTCGACGGCGAGGGTGGCGGCCTCTCCGAGCGGCTGCGCCACGCTGGAGACGCCGATCGCGTCGGCCACCGGGGTGTCGTCGAAGCCGACCACCTCCAGGGAGCGGCCGAGCCTGGTGGCCGCTCCCCGGGCGCCCAGGGCGAGGGAGTCGCTGGCGCACACCAGGGCGGTCGGCGCCGGCGCGGAGGCGCTGGTCAGGGCGTCCGTGACCGCGGCGAAGGCGGCCGCGGTGGAGTCCGGGACCTGCAGCTCCAGGGCGCCGGCGGGGGAGCCTCCCGCCTCGGCGAGGGCCCGCGCCCAGCCGCGGCGACGGTCCTCGCCGGTGCCGGAGCCGTCCGGCCAGCCGAGGTAGGCCGGCGCGGTGTGGCCGGCGGCGATGAGGTGCTCGGTGGCCGCCCGGGTGCCGGCGGCGCCGTCGACGTCCACCCAGCAGTGGTCGGTGGGGACCGGCTGCCCGGACCCCGGCGCGGGCCAGGGCCGACCGAAGGTGGCGAACGGCACGCCGCGCTCGAGCAGCCAGGCGGTCCGGGCGTCGCCGTGGTGGGTGCTGGTGAGCACGAACCCGTCGATCTGGCCGCTGGAGAGCAGCTCGTCGTAGCGGGCGACCTCGCCGGCGTCGTCGTCGGCGGTGAACAGCACCACCCGGTACCCGCGGCCCTGGGCCTCGTCGACGAGGGCGTGGAGGAACCTGTCGAGCACCGAGCCGCTGATGCCGCCGCCCCAGTGCTCCAGGCGCAGGCCCAGGGTGCGGGAGCGGTTGGTGCGCAGCTGCCGCGCCGCGAGCGAGGGGCGGTAGCCGAGCTCCCCGACCGCCGCGAGGACGCGTTCGAGCGTCTCCGGCGCGACCCTGCCGGGGGCGTGGAGGGCGTTGCTGACGGTCTGGCGGGAGACCCCCGCGGCGCGCGCCACGCTGACGAGCGTCACGCGGTCGTCTGCGCTGGTCACGGGCCACCTCCTGGCTGCGTCAACAGGCGTCGGCGCCGCAGCGAGGGCGCCTTCGCCGTTCCGTTTGAACGTTCAAACCGGTCGTGAGTACTGTCGTGTCGACCTCCGGGGATGTCAACTCGAAGATCCCCCACCCGCCTGCTCGAAGGAGTCCGACGGTGAGCTCCGGCCCCTCCCACCTGCTCGAGGCGAAGCCCGCCGCGACCGCCCCCGCCCCCGCGCCGACCCCCTCCACCGAGCGCCTGTTGCAGCCGTGGCTGCACGACCTCGTGGCCGCGCTGGCGCCGCCGGTGCAGCTGTGGTGCGGCCCCGGCGGCGCCGTCGGCGCTGTCGGCGATCTCGGGACCTCGGACGGGACCCAGGGCCTGTGGTGCGGGGACGTGCGGGTGCTGTCCGCGCTGGTGGCGACCGTCGGCGGGGCCGCGCCGACGTCCGTGCTGGCCGCCCCGGACGGCGCGGACGGCCAGCTGGTGGTCTCCGTGGCCCGCCACCTCGGTGACGACGCCCCCGACCCCACCGTGCGCCTGGAGCAGCGCCGCCGGGTCACCCCCGACGGCCTCGCCGAGGAGCTGGTGCTGGTCAGCTCCGCCCGCACCCCCGTGAGCACCGAGGTGACGGTCCACCTCGCCGCGGACCTCGTGGCGATGGACGTGGTCAAGGGCGGGCGCTCGGCGCCCGCGGTGGCCCCCCGGGCCGACGACGACGGCGGGCTGTCCTGGCAGCGCGACGGCGTGAGCGCGCGCGTGGTCGCCCCCGGCGCCGTCGTCGTCGTCCGCGGAGCCCTGGCCGCGCTGACCTGGCGCGTGGACCTGGCGCCGGGACAGCGGTGGAGCGCCGCCTGGCGGGTCGAGGCGCGCGACGAGGGCGCCGTGGTGGGGCCCGCCCCCCGTGCCGGCTGGGCCGACCAGCTGGCCGTGAGCAGCGGCGACCAGCGCCTGGCGCGGTGGGTCGCCCGGTCCCTGGAGGACCTCGAGGCCCTGCGCATGCGGACCACCGGCGGTGCCGCCGGCCCGATGGGGGACGACGTCTTCCTGGCCGCGGGCGCCCCCTGGTACTTCACGCTCTTCGGGCGCGACTCCCTCTGGGCGGCGCGGATGCTGCTGCCGCTGGGCACCGACCTGGCCGCCTCCACGCTGCGCGTGCTCGCGGCGCGGCAGGGGGTCCGGGACGACGCCGAGACCGGCGAGGAGCCCGGGAAGATCCTCCACGAGGTGCGCCGGGCCGCCAGCGAGGCCGAGCAGGCCGGTGGCACCGCGTTCCTGCCGCCGGTCTACTACGGCACCGTCGACGCCACCGCGCTGTGGGTGTGCCTGCTGCACGACGCCTGGCGCTGGGGCCTGCCCGCCGCCGACGTCGAGCCGCTGCTGGGCCACCTGGAGCGGGCGCTGGAGTGGATGGCGCGCGCCGCGGACCGCGGCGACGGCTTCCTGCGCTACGCGGGCGCGGGGGCGGGCACCGGGCTCGCCAACCAGGGCTGGAAGGACTCCGGCGACGCCGTGCAGTGGTCCGACGGCCGCCTGGCGGCGGGACCGATAGCGCTGTGCGAGGTGCAGGGGTACGCCCACGAGGCGGCGCTCGGCGCTGCCGCGCTGCTCGACGCCTTCCGGCGCAGCGGCGGGGACCGCTGGCGCGCGTGGGCCGCCGACCTGGCCACCCGGTTCCGGGAGCGGTTCTGGGTGGAGGGGGAGCTGGGCCGCCACGTGGCCATCGCGCTGGACGCCACCGGTGCGCCGGTCGACTCCGTCACGTCCAACCCCGGGCACCTGCTGGGCACCGGCCTGCTGAGCGCCGCCGAGTCGGCGCTGGTCGCGCGCCGGCTGGTGCAGCCCGACCTGGCCGAGGGCCGTGGCCTGCGGACGATGAGCTCGCTGATGGCCGGGTACTCCCCGCTGAGCTACCACGGCGGCTCGGTGTGGACCCACGACACCGCGATCGCCATCACCGGCGCTGCCCGCGACGGGCACGCCGAGGCGGTGTCGGTGCTGTCCACGGGCCTGCTCGAGGCCGCCGAGGCGTTCGGCTACCGGGTGCCCGAGCTGCACGGCGGCGAGGCGCGCTCCGGTCCCGGCGGCGTGCCCGCGCCGGTGCCGTACCCCGCCTCGTGCCGGCCGCAGGCGTGGTCGGCGGCGTCCGCCGTGGCCGTGCTGGCGGCGGTGCTGGGCGTGCGGCCCGACGTGCCCGGCGGCCACCTGGCGGTCGCGCCCGTGCCGGGCTCGCCCTTCGGGGCGCTCCAGGTGGCGGGCCTGCGGGTGGCGGGGTCTCCGCTGCGCGTCGCTGTGGACGGCGGCTCGGTGAGCCTCTCCGGTGAGGGCGCCGAGGGACTGGCCGTCTCCGCCTGACGGGGTGCCTGACGGGGTGTCGGTGGGCGCTGGTGCACTGCTCCCCGTGATCGAGCCCGTGATGCACCCGTGAGCGCGCACGTGCCCCCCGGCTGGCCGCGCGAGGTCCACCCGCCGGACACCGACGGGTTCGTCCGCACCGCCAGCGCCTGGCTGCTGGACCTCTGCCCGCCCGACTACCGCGCGCACGACGTGCTGGTCCGCCACCCGCTCGTGCTGGCGGTGCTGGCGGGCCACCACGTCGCGGCGCAGGCCCAGGGCCAGCGGCGGGCCGTGGCCACGCTGCGCACCGACCTCGCCGGCGCCGTGGGCGTCGACGTGGTGGAGCGGGCCCTGGACGCCCTCGACTCCGAGCAGGCCCGCCTGGCCGCCGCCTCCCGAGGCGTCGCCCTCGTGGCGGAGGCGCTGCGCGGGGTGCGGCGCCCGCCCCGGCTGTGAGGCCCCCCACCGGGTGACGTCCGGCACACCGGTCCGGCAGGTGTGCAGGTGGTGTGCGGGACCTGGCGCGCTCGGCGGGTGCGATCAGCGCCGCTGCCTAGACTCGGCTCTCGCACCGCCCCGCACCCCGCGCGGCGGCGCAGCACGAGGGGAGGGCAGCCGGTGGGCCTGCTGCCGCAGATCACGAGTCCGCGCGACCTGCGCCGCCTGTCCGTCGCCGAGGTGCGCGAGCTGGCGGACGAGGTCCGGACCTTCCTCGTGCGCGAGGTCAGCCGCACCGGGGGGCACCTCGGGCCCAACCTCGGCGTGGTCGAGCTGACGCTGGCGATCCACCGCACGTTCGACTCCCCGCGCGACGCCGTCGTCTTCGACACCGGCCACCAGTCGTACGTCCACAAGCTGCTCACCGGCCGCCAGGACTTCTCCGGCCTGCGCAAGCGCGGCGGCCTGGCGGGCTACCCGAGCCGGGAGGAGTCCGCCCACGACGTCGTGGAGAACTCCCACGCCTCCACCTCGCTGAGCTGGGCGCACGGGATCGCGCAGGGCTTCGCCCTGCAGGGCCAGGCCGACCGGCACGTCGTCGCCGTCATCGGCGACGGCGCGCTCACCGGCGGCATGGCGTGGGAGGCGCTGAACAACATCGCCGCGGACGCCGACCGCCGCCTGGTGGTCGTCGTCAACGACAACGGCCGCTCCTACGCGCCGACCATCGGCGGCATGGCCCACCACCTCGCCACCCTGCGCACCACGCGCGGCTACGAGCGCTTCCTCGAGTGGGGCAAGGCCACCCTCGCCCGCGGCGGGGCGCCGGGCCGGATGGCCTACGACACCCTCCACGGGATGAAGAAGGGCCTCAAGGACTTCGTGGCCCCGCAGGGCCTCTTCGAGGACCTCGGCATGAAGTACATCGGCCCGGTCGACGGGCACGACGTCGAGGCGCTCGAGCACGCGCTCGGCCGGGCCAAGGCCTTCGGCGGCCCGGTGATCGTGCACGCCATGACCCGCAAGGGCAACGGCTTCTCCGCCGCGGAGACCGACGAGGCCGACAGGTTCCACGCCGTCGGCGTCATCGACCCCGACACCGGCCAGTCCCTGGCGCCCGCCGGCGCGGCACCGACCTGGACCAAGGTCTTCGCCGAGGAGATGGTCGAGGTCGGCCGCCGCCGCGCCGACGTCGTCGGCATCACCGCCGCGATGCTCATCCCGGTGGGCCTGCACCGCTTCGCCGCCGAGCACCCCGACCGCGTCATCGACGTGGGCATCGCCGAGCAGCACGCCACCACGGCCGCCGCCGGTCTGGCGTACACGGGCCTGCACCCGGTGGTGGCGGTCTACTCGACCTTCCTCAACCGCGCCTTCGACCAGGTGCTGCTCGACGTCGCCCTCCACCGCGCGGGCGTGACGTTCGTGCTGGACCGCGCCGGCATCACCGGGGACGACGGCCCCAGCCACCACGGCATCTGGGACATGAGCCTGCTCGCCGTGGTGCCGGGACTGCGCCTGGCGGCCCCGCGCGACGCCGCGACGCTGCGCGAGGAGCTCGCCGAGGCGCTCGACGTCGACGACGCCCCCACGGTGCTGCGGTTCTCCAAGGGAGCCGCCCCCGAGTCCGTCCCGGCGCTGGAGCGCGTGGGCGGCGCCCACGGCGTGGACGTGCTGGCCCGCACGGGCTCCAGCGGCACCGGCTCCGACGGGGAGCCCGCCCAGCGCGACGTGCTGGTGGTCGCGGTCGGCGCGTTCGCCCCGCTGGCCCTGGAGGTGGCGGAGCGGCTCGCCGCGCACGGCATCAGCGCGACCGTCGTCGACCCGCGCTGGGTGCTGCCCGTGCACGAGGCCGTCGTCGACCTGGCCCGCGGCCACCGCCTCGTGCTCACCGTCGAGGACGGGGTGCGCACCGGCGGCGTCGGCGCCTGCACCACGCAGGCCCTGGCCGACGCCGGCGTGGAGGTCCCGGTGAGCGTCGTCGGGGTGCCCGTGCGGTTCTGGGAGCACGGCAGCCGCGCCCAGGTGCTGGCCGCCGCGGGCCTCACCGCCCAGGACATCGCCCGCGGGGTGGCCGAGCGGGTGGCCGGGCTGCCCCCGGCCGAGCCGGCGGGCGAGCGGCCCGGCGCGCCCTTGGCCGAGCGGAGCTGACCCGCGCCACCCTGTCGGGGTGGACGACGAGACGGCGCTGACGGTCACCCGCCCGGAGCTGGAGCGCGCCGCCGAGCGGGCCGGTGTGCCGCAGGCCGCCGACGCGCTCTGGGCGGCGCTGGTGGAGCGTTCCGACGCCCCGCCCGTGGCAGGCGAGCCCCCGGCGCACCGGTTCCGGTGCACCGACGAGCCCCCGCCCGGTCAGCGCTCCCGCGCGGCCGAGGTGGCCGTGTACACCGGCGGCGTCATCGCGCTGCTGGCGATGTCGGTGTTCGCCGGGTCCGGCTGGGCCCAGTACGGCCCGGGGGCCGGCCTGGGGATCGTCAGCGGCTACCTCGTGGTGTTCGTGGTGCTGGCCGAGCTGCTCCGCCACCGGGCCCGGCGCAGCGGGACCGGGCGCAGCGGGACCGGGACGGCGGCCGCCGGGGTGGTGGCCGCGGTGGCCGTCTGCACGGTGCCGCTGGTCGTCTTCGCCGCCCACGCCGCCACCGGAGCCCTGGGCGCGCCGCCCTACGCCGACTACGACGCCTTCGCGGACTGGGGCGGCTCGGCCTGGATGGTGATGGAGGTGTCGGCGCTGGTGGCCGCGGTGGCGGCGTGGGCTCGCCACCGCACGAGCTTCCTGCTGGCGCCCCTGGTGGCGGCGCTCGGCTCGCTGGTGCTCGACCTCGGCGACGCGCTGAGCAGCGGCAGCGGGAGCGACCTGGGGCGCCAGGTGGCCGCGTGGCTGCTGGCCGTCGGCCTGGCCGCGGCGGGGGTGGCGCTCGACCGGAGGTCTCTGCGGCGCGAGGCCTTCTGGCCCCACCTCGGCGCGCTGCTGGCCGCTGGCCTGGCGGTGGCGCTCCTCGAGATCGGCGGGACGCCGACGGCGGTGGCCTTCCTCGTGCTCGGCGCCGCGGCCATCGCCGCCGGGGTGGCGCTGGACCGGAGGGTGCACCTGGCGCTCGGCGGGCTCTACCTCGTGGGGGCGCTGTCGTACGTCGCCCTCGACGTGTTCGGCGACACCGTGCTGTTCGCCCCGGTGCTCGCCGCGACCGGCCTCCTCGTCCTGCTCGGCGGCGTGCTGCTGGCCCGGCGGCGCCGCAGCCCGCGGTGACGGTCAGCCGGCCTGCTGCTCGAGGGCCGTGCGCAGCGCCTCCAGCGTCCGGGGCATCCCCCGGTGCGCCGCCTGCGTGCGCTGCTCGACCTCCGCGCCGGCCCGCTCGCCGTAGCGCTCGCCGAAGACGCGGATGCCGTCCTCCAGGAACTCCCACCGCTCGGTGAGCCGCGTGCCGCCTTCGACGGGCTCCAGCTCGTAGGTCCACCGCACGAGACCCTCGCCGACCAGCCAGCTGAAGCGCCGGCCCGGCACCGCCTCCTCGACGGTGCAGCGGGTCTCCCATGTGCGCTCGGGGGTCTGGTTGCGGCCGGTGAAGCGGTCACCCGGCTGCGGCCCCTGCGGGCCGGGCGGCGCGTCCCACCAGCACCCGACGACGACGTCGCTGTGCTCGCCGGTCCGCGTGACGTCGCTGACCAGCGCGTACACGGCCGCCGGGGTCGCCGCGACCACCGTGGACGCGGAGTGGGTGCGGGCCGGTGCGGACGTGGGGCGCGAGGTCACCCGAGCACGCTAGACCCGCCCTAGCGGACCCAGCGCGGGGCCAGCGCCACCTCGTCGCGCGTCACCAGCGCCGGTCGCGACAGCCCCCGGCGGTCGGGGTCCGTGGCCGCCCAGGCGGCGGTGACGAAGTCGGCGTCGATGCGGGCGAGGTCGGTCCAGCCGCGGTCCCGCGAGGGGACCGCCACCACGCGCAGCCCGGTGCCGTCCGCCTCGGCCAGCCACCGCCGCAGCGGCGCCGACGCCAGCAGCGTCAGCGCGTCGCAGCCGTCGGTGGGCTCCACCACCGTCACGGCCTGCGCGGGGCCGCGGTCCGGGTCCTGCCGGGCCTCGTGCTCGACCACCCGGCCGCGCAGCTCGCGCTCCACGTGCTGCGCCGCCGCGCGGCCGGCCGCCTCCAGGTGGGCCGCGGCGGAGCGCCAGGCGCCGTCCGCGTCGAAGGGTCGCTCACCCGCGGCGGCAGCCTCGACGTCGAGGCGCTCCAGCAGGTCCGGCCACAGCGGCACCGGGTCCGCCTCACCCGGGACGGCGCCCACCAGCCCCAGACCCACGTCGAGAGCGCCGCCGAGGACGCTCGCCCGCACCCAGGCCGGCCCGGGGTGCAGCGCCGCGCCACGGGGCAGCGCCAGCGGGCGCAGGCAGCCGTGCAGCGCCCGGCGGTCCACGGCGGCGTGGGCCCGCAGCCAGCTGCGCAGGCGCGGACGGGTGTCAGGGTCGTTGGGGGCGCGGTCGCCGAGCACCACGGCGCCGGCGCGTGCCGAGAGGTCGCGCGGTCCGCGGGGACCGGTCAGGCGCAGACCGTCCGCGGTGGGCAGCAGGTCGACGTCGTCGAGCACGCACACCTCCAGCAGCGCCTGGCGCAGGCGCAGCTGCTGAGCCGCCGCCGCGTCACCGGGGGCCACGGGCGCCGGGCCGCCGTCGGCGGTCGCTGCGGGGTCGGGGAGCACCTGGCGACCGTAGCCACCGCCGCCCGGGCCGCCCCCGGCGAGAGGGCCGTCCGGGGGGCTGTGCGCGCGCACGGGGGGCTGCCCGAGCGCCGGGTCACCCTCGGCGACCCGCCGTGACCCTGCCGGGGTGCTGCCGGGGTGCTGTCGGGGGCCCCGTGTCTCCCGGTTGGCGGGCCAGCGCCAGGGGGACCAGGATCGCGGGCCGTGAGTCTGTGGCGCACCAAGTCCGTCGAGGCGTCGATCGCCGACACCGAGGAGCCGGAGCACGCCCTCAAGAAGGGCCTCGGGGCGCTCGACCTCGTCGTGTTCGGCGTGGGCGTGAGCGTCGGGGCCGGCATCTTCGTGCTCACCGGCCAGGCCGCTGCCTCGAGCGCCGGACCGGCCGTGGCGCTGTCGTTCGTCATCGCCGCCGTGGCCTGCGCGCTGGCGGCGGTCTGCTACGCCGAGTTCGCCAGCACCGTCCCGGTGGCCGGCAGCGCCTACACGTTCTCCTTCGCCACCCTCGGAGAGCTGGTGGCCTGGACCATCGGGTGGGACCTGGTCCTGGAGTTCGTGGTGGGCGCGGCCGCGGTCTCGACGTCGTTCTCCGCCTACCTGCAGGTGGTGCTCGGGCAGGTCGGCATCACGCTGCCCGCGGCCGTCTCCAGCCGCGAGGACGGTCTGGTCGACCTGCCCGCCGCGCTGCTCGTGCTGGCGCTCACGGCGGTCATCGCCACCGGCATCAGGCTCTCCAGCCGCCTCAACCAGGTGCTCACCGCCGTCAAGGTGGGCGTGGTGCTGCTGGTCGTCGTGGTCGGGGCCTCCTACGTCTCCACGGCCAACTGGTCGCCGTTCGTCCCGCCGGCGCAGGGCGCCGCCACCTCCGGCGGGGGTGAGGAGGGCGTGCTGCTGACGCCGCTCGTGCAGACGCTGTTCGGCCTGGAGCCGTCGGTGTTCGGGGTGGGCGGTGTGGTCGCGGCCGCAGCCCTGGTGTTCTTCGCCTTCATCGGCTTCGACGTGGTGGCCACCACCGCCGAGGAGACCCGCCGGCCCCAGCGGGACGTGCCCATCGGCATCCTCGGCTCCCTCGCCGTGGTGACCGTGCTGTACGTCGCGGTGTCGCTGGTCATCACGGGCGTGCGGCCCTACACCGAGATCGACCCCGCCGACGGCGCGCCGCTGGCGACCGCCTTCACCGCCATCGGAGTCGGCTGGATGGGCTCGGTGGTGGCGGTCGGCGCCTGCCTCGGCCTCGTCGCCGTCACGATGATCCTCATCATCGGCCAGACCCGCGTCGCCTTCGCGATGGCCCGCGACGGGCTGCTGCCGCGGTCGCTGGCCCGCACCGACCCGCGCACCGGCACCCCGGTGCGCATCACGGTCATCACGGGGACGGTCATCGCCCTGCTCGCAGCCCTCGTCCCGCTGTCCGAGCTGAGCCTGCTGGTGAACATCGGCACGCTGTTCGCCTTCGTCCTCGTCTCGGTGGGCGTGGTCGTGCTGCGCCGCACCCGCCCCGACCTGCAGCGCTCCTTCCGCGTGCCCGCGGTGGGGGTGGTGGCGGCGCTGTCGGTGGTCGCCTGCCTCTACCTCATGCTCAACCTCACGCTCGAGACGTGGCTGAGGTTCCTGGTGTGGATGGCGGTCGGCTACGTCTTCTACTTCGCCTACTCCCGTCGGCACAGCGTCCTGGCCACCTTCCCCGCCCGGTCGAGCGGGTCGAGCGGGACGAGCCGGTCATGACGGCGCCTCGCCCCCCGGGCGCTCGGCGCCCGACAGGAGCACCCTGGGCACCCGGGGCGCTGGCGCCGGGGGGCGGCCCCACCGCGCCGGGTCACGCTCCTGCTGTGGGGCTCGGTCAGACCGCTCGAGGAAGGACGTGACGATGTCGACACGCACCGACGACCAGTCAGCGGCCGCAGGGGGTCCCTCGGGTCCGGGCCTGCAGAAGGGCCTGAGCCAGCGGCACCTCACGATGATCGCCATCGGCGGCGTCATCGGGGCGGGCCTGTTCGTGGGCTCCGGCGAGGTGATCCGCACCACCGGGCCGGGGGCGTTCCTCACCTACGCCCTCACCGGCGTGCTGGTGATCCTCGTGATGCGGATGCTGGGGGAGATGGCCACGGCCAACCCCGGCACGGGCTCGTTCAGCGACTACGCCCGCTCCGCGCTGGGGAACTGGGCGGGCTTCTCCACGGCGTGGCTCTACTGGTACTTCTGGGTCATCGTCGTCGGCTTCGAGGCCGTGGCGGGAGCGCGGATCATCCAGCTGTACGCCCCCGCCCTGCCCCTCTGGCTCATCTCGCTCGTGCTCATGGTGCTCATGACCGTGACCAACCTGGTCTCGGTGCGCTCGTTCGGGGAGTTCGAGTACTGGTTCGCCGGCATCAAGGTGGCGGCGATCGTGCTGTTCCTCCTGCTGGGAGGCCTGTTCGTCCTCGGCGCGTGGCCCGGGGCGTCGACGGACTTCTCCGGCCTCACCACCGGCGCGCAGGGACCCACGGGCTTCTTCCCCCACGGGGTCGGGGCGGTCTTCAGCTCGATCGTCGTCGTCGTCTTCTCGATGGTGGGGGCGGAGATCGCGACGATCGCGGCCGCGGAGTCGAAGGACCCGGTCAAGGCCGTCGCCCGGGCCACCCGCAGCGTGGTGGTGCGCGTGGCGATCTTCTTCGTGGGGTCGATCTTCCTGCTGGTGTGCATCGTCCCGTGGGACTCCGAGGAGCTGCGGGCCTCCCCGTACGCCGCTGCGCTGGGCCAGATGGGCATCCCGTACGCGCCGCTGGTGATGAACCTCGTGGTGCTCACCGCCGTGCTGAGCTGCCTGAACTCCGGCCTCTACACCGCCTCGCGGATGCTCTTCGTGCTGGCCGACCGCCACGAGGCGCCGAAGGCGCTGGTGCGCCTCGGCCCCAGCGGCGTGCCGCGGGCGGCCATCCTCACGTCCACGGTGGTCGGCTTCCTGTGCGTCGTCGCGGCGGCCATCGACCCCGAGGGCGTCTTCCTGTTCCTGCTGAACTCCTCCGGCGCGGTGATCCTCTTCGTCTACCTGCTCATCGCCGTGAGCCAGCTGGTGCTGCGCCGGCGCACCGACCCGGAGTGGCTGGTGGTGAGGATGTGGCTGTTCCCAGTGCTGACGATCGTCGCGATCGCCGCCATCGTGGCCATCCTCGTGGCGATGGGCTTCAACGCGGACACGCGCACGCAGCTGTTCCTCAGCCTCGGCAGCTGGGCGGTGTTCCTCCTGCTGTTCGCCGCCACCGCGGGCCGGCGCCGCGCCGCCCGGGAGCGTCAGAGGTGAGCGGCATCATGACGGCGTGAGCATCGAGGGCACCGCCTGGGGCGTCCTGTACAAGACCGCCTACGGCCAGCAGGACCAGCGGCCCTTCTCCCGCGCCACCCTGCGGCGCGTCCTGGAGTTCGCCCGGCCGCACCGGGCGCGGATCGGCTGGTTCCTGCTGGTCGGGGTGGTGCAGGCCGCGCTGACGGTGGCCACGCCCCTGCTGGCGGGGCGGGTGGTGCAGGCCATCACCGAGCGCGAGGCGTCCTCGGTGGTGGTGGGCCTGGCGGTGCTCATCGCCGTCATCGCCGTCCTCGAGGCGGGCACCAGCATGCTCAGCCGCTGGCTGTCCTCCACGCTGGGGGAGTCGGTCATCCTGGACCTGCGCACCACCGTCTACGACCACGTGCAGCGCCAGCCGGTCGCCTTCTTCACCCGCACCCGCACCGGGGCCCTGGTGAGCCGGCTCAACTCCGACGTGCTCGGCGCCCAGCGCGCCTTCAGCGACACCCTCGTCGGCGTCGTCTCCAACACGGTGACCCTCCTGCTCACCCTCGGCGTCATGCTGGCGCTGAGCTGGCCGATCACCGTGCTCGCGCTGGTGCTCCTGCCGCTGTTCCTCATCCCCGCCCGCCGGGTGGGGCGGCGCCTGGCGGGCCTGCAGCGCGAGGCCGCCGGGCACAACGCCGCCATGACCGACCAGACCACCGAGCGGTTCTCCGCCGCCGGCGCCACCCTGGTCAAGCTCATGGGAGACCCGGCCCGCGAGTCCGCCGAGTACGCCGCGCGCGCCGAGCGCGTCCGCGACATCGGCGTGCGCACCGCCGTCGTCTCCTTCTCCTTCGTCACCGCCCTCGTGCTGGTCTCCGCCCTGGCCCTCGCGCTCGTCTACGGGCTGGGGGGCTTCCTCGCGCTGCGCGGCACCCTGGAGGCGGGCACCGTGGTGAGCCTGGCGCTGCTGCTCACCCGCCTCTACGCGCCCCTGACGGCCCTGGCGAGCGCCCGCCTCGACGTCATGCAGGCCCTGGTCAGCTTCGAGCGGGTCTTCGAGGTGCTCGACCTCGAACCGCTGGTGCGCGAACGGCCCGACCCGGTGCCCCTGCCCGACGGGCCGCTCGCGGTGGAGCTCGACCGGGTCTGCTTCTCCTACCCCTCCGCCGAGCAGGTCTCGCTGGCGTCCCTGGAGGACGTCGCCGTGCTCGACCCCCGCGGCGGCACGCAGGTGCTCCACGGCGTCTCCTTCCGCGCCGAGCCCGGCCAGGTGGTAGCGCTCGTCGGCTCGTCCGGGGCGGGGAAGTCCACCACCGCGTCGCTGCTGCCGCGCCTGTACGACGTCGACACCGGGGCCGTCCGCCTGGGCGGGGTGGACGTGCGCGACCTCTCCTTCGCCGACCTGCGCTCGGCCGTCGGCGTGGTCACCCAGGACGGGCACCTCTTCCACGAGTCCCTGCGCACCAACCTCCAGCTCGCCGCCCCCGGGGCCACCGACGCCCAGCTCTGGGACGCCCTGGACCGCGCCCGCCTGCGCACCGTGGTCGAGGAGCTGCCCGACGGCCTGGACACCGTGGTCGGCGAGCGCGGCTACCGCCTCTCCGGCGGCGAGCGCCAGCGCCTGACCATCGCCCGCCTGCTGCTGGCCTCGCCCCGCGTCGTCGTCCTCGACGAGGCCACCGCCCACCTCGACTCCACCTCCGAGGCCGCCGTGCAGGCGGCGCTGTCCGAGGCGCTCGCGGGCCGGACCGCCCTGGTCATCGCCCACCGGCTCTCCACGGTGCGCTCGGCGGACCTCATCCTCGTGGTGGAGCACGGCCGCGTCGTCGAGCGGGGCACGCACCCCGAGCTGCTCGCGCTGGGCGGCCGGTACGCCGAGCTGCACGCCACCCAGTTCGCCGCTGGCGACGACGACGACCTGCGCCGCCAGGGGGAGCCCAGCCGTGCCTGACGCCACCCCCACCGCCGTGGCGGACCTCACCGCCGACGACGTCGCGCGGCTGCGCCTGGTGTCCCAGCGGCTCGTGGCCCACCCCTCGCTGGAGGTGCCGGCGGACCCGGCGGCCGCGGTGGCGCACCTCCTGGCGGTGCAGGCGCAGGACCTGCCCGCCGCGCACGTCGCCGTCGCCAGCCGCACCCCGGTCCGCGACGCCGCGGCCGTGCGCGCCGCCCTCGACGACGGCCGCCTCGTGCGCACCTGGCCGATGCGCGGCACCCTGCACCTGCTCACCGCGGCCGACGCCGGCTGGGTGACGCGCCTGCTCGGGCCGCGCGCCGTCCAGGCGGCGGCCAAGCGCATGCGCGACGCGGGCCTGGACGAGGCGGCCTTCGAGCGCGCCCTGGCCGTGGCGCGCGAGCTGCTCGCCGCCGGTCCCGCCAGCCGCGAGGAGCTGGGCCGCGCGTGGACCGCCGCTGGGTTCGAGCCGGGCACGTCCACCACCTACCGCCTCCTCAACCACCTGGCCACCTGCGGGGAGCTGGTGCTGGGGCCCCTGCGGGGCACCGACCAGCTGGTGGTGCTGGCCGACGCCTGGCTGCCCGACGGCGCCCGCCGCGAGGACGAGCCCGAGGAGGCGCTGCTCGCCGACCTCGCCGCCCGCTACCTCGCGGGCCACGGACCCGCCTCCGTCGCCGACCTCGTGCGGTGGACCCACCAGACCGCCGGGGCGGCGGGCCGGGCCGTCGCCGCGGTGCACGCCGCCGGGCGCCTGGTGGCCGTGACCTGCGAGGGCCGCACGCTGCTCGGCGGCCCCGAGCTGGCCGACCTCGTGGGTGACCTCGACGCGGTCCGCGACGCCACCCGCGGCGTGCTGCTCACCGCGGCGTTCGACGAGCTGGTGCTCGGGTACGCCGACCGCACCGCCACGCTGGCGCGGGAGGACGAGGCGCTCGTGGTGCCCGGGGGCAACGGGATGTTCAAGCCGGTGGTGGTGGTCGACGGCCGCGCCGCGGGCACGTGGGCGCGCGCGGGCAGCCGGCGGGACCGGCTGGTGGTCACGCCGTTCGGTGCGCCGCTGCCGCCCGCCGTCGGGGCGGCCTGCCAGGAGGCGTTCGCCGCTCTGCCCGCGGCCCTGCCCGGTCGCTGAGCAGCACCGCCGCAGCGCCAGGACGAGGCCGCAGGGTCAGGCCCAGACCGGGTCCGACGGGGTGAGGCCGGCCTGCCACACGGGCGCGCCCAGCGGCCGGACCACCGTCACGGAGCCGGCCGGAGAGGGCAGCTCCACGAGGTAGCGCTCCAGGTCGGAGGGGCGCAGGCCCTCGCTGGGCGGGAGCTGGGAGGACACCTGCTGGGACAGCAGCCAGCGGGCCAGCCCCGCCAGCGACACGTGCGCGTGCCAGGACGCGGCGGCGCCGGAGGCGGAGGCGGCCCGGCGCAGCGCCAGGCCGCGCATCACGGCGGCCGCGAGCAGGTGCCCCGCGGCGTGGTCCAGGGCCTGCACGGGCAGGGCGCCGGGGGAGCCGTCGGCCCCGCCGGTCATCACGGCGATGCCGGTGGCGGCCTGGACCACCGAGTCGAAGCCGCGGCGCTGCGCCCAGGGCCCGCGCCGACCCCACGCCGACAGGGACGCCACCACGAGGTGCGGGTGCCGCTCGGCCAGGTCCTCCTCGCCCAGGCCCACCCGGTCCAGCGCCCCCGGCCGGTACCCGTGCACAAGCACGTCCGCGCCGCTGAGCAGCTCCTCCAGGCGCCGCCGACCGTCACCGGAGGTGACGTCCAGCTCCGCCCAGCGCTTGCCGGAGCCGGTCTCCAGCAGTGACGCGCGCGCCTCCGGCAGGTGCGGCGGGTCGAGCCGGAGCACGTCGGCCCCCCACGCCGCCAGCGCCCGGGTGCCTGTGGGACCGGCGATGACCCTCGTGAGGTCCAGCACGCGAGCGCCCCTGATCCCCGGCGCCCGCCGCACGGACGGGGACGGAGACGCGGACGCGGACGCGGTCCGGGAACCGCCGGGGAGCACCACGCGCCGCAGGTCCACCAGCGGCGCGTCCGCCAGCGCCGCCCCCTGGGGGGAGGCCGCCCACTCGTGCGGGGTGCGCACGGCGGCCACCACACCGCCCCGGGCCACCACCAGCTCCTCCACCTCGAGCGACTGCCGCTCCAGCAGCGCCGCGCGCACCGCGGCCTCGGCCTTCCCGTCCGAGGTCTGCGCCGCCCCGTCCACGCCCAGCGCGGCCAGCAACGACGCCCGGTGGTGCGGGTAGTTGGCGTGGACGCGCACCCAGCTGTCCGCGGTGGGGAAGAAGCGCGACAGCGGGGCGAACCCACCGGCGGCCGGGACGCCGTCCAGGCGCAGCAGCGCCTCGCTGGCGAAGTCAGCGGCGACGTGGCGGGCGTCGACCGCCAGCTGCCCGTCTCCCGGGGGAGCTGCGCCCGCCTCCAGCGCCGCGCCCGACGGTCCGACGGCGGCCAGCCGGTGCACGGTGGCCGCGGCCACCGCCAGCGCCTCCACCGGCAGCGGGCTCACCAGGCCCGTGGTGCCGCCGACGCGGACGGTGCGGAGGTCGGCGGGGTCGCCGCGCAGGTCCCTCCAGAGCTGGTGCAGGAGACCTCCGGCCACACCGCCATGGTGGTCGGTGCCCACCCGCGGGGCCACCCCGCGCGCGTCGGCGCTGGTCGGGCGCGCGTCAGGCCCGGGTCAGCTGGTCCAGCCGCCCCCGCAGCAGCGCCTGCGCCGCGCCCGCGGAGCGGCGGTGCGGCCAGGTGACCAGCCCGAAGGCCAGCCCGTCCACGAGGGCGTGGAGCTCGGCGGCGCGGCGGGTCCGCTCGGCGAACGCGAGACCCGCCGGGGACAGGGCGCTCACCACGCGGTGGCACAGCCCGCGCAGCCCCGCGTCGACGGCGTCCGCCGCGCGGCGCAGCGCGGGCGAGGCGGTGGCCGTGGCGCTGCGGGCGAGGTAGGCGTAGCAGACCGCGACCTCGGGCCGGTCGGCGTCGCTGAGGGGCACCACCTGCGCCAGCTGGGCCAGCGCGTCACCGACGGCGTCCCCGGTGACGGGCGCCTCGGCCACCCGCTGGCGGACCACCACCACCGCGCGCCGCAGCGCCGCGGCGTGCAGCTCGTCCTGCGTGGCGAAGACGCGGGTCACCGCCCCGAGGGAGCTCCCCGCCTCGGCGGCGACGGACCTGGCGCTCACCGCGTCGAGCCCGTCGCGGACCGCCACGCGCCACAGGGCCGCCACGAGCGCGGCCCGCCGCGCCGCCAGCTCAGCAGCCGGTCCCGTCGCCGAGGTCACGACGACGACGCTAGCGGGACGCGCGTTCCGGAACAGGCGTTCTGGCCTTCCCGGCGCCGGAACGGGCGTCCCGGTCAGCGGCTGAGCCGGGCCAGCACCGCGTCCGCGAGGCGTTCGGCCGCGCCGGGCGCGTGGTCGAGGAAGAGCGAGGGCTCCACCAGCTCCAGCTCCAGCACGCGCGGGAGGCCGTCGTCGTCCAGCAGCAGGTCCACCCGGGCGTACAGCGGGGCCGGTGCCCCCGCGGCCCGGGCGCGCCGGGTCGCCTCGGCCACCACCGCCCGCCCGAGCTCGGCCTCGGCCGCTGACGGCTCCCGCGGCGCCATCTCCTCCTGCGCGAACAGCCCCTCCACCAGCCCGCCGCCCGCCGGCAGCAGCGCGCCCTTGCGCATCGCGTGGCTGAGGCGGCCGTCGAGGAAGACCAGCGCCGTCTCCCCGACCTCGTCCACGGCGGCCAGGTACGGCTGCACGAGCACCGAGCGCCCACCGGCCTGCACGGCCCGCACGTGGGCGCGCGAGCGGTCCGCCTCGTGGGCGCCGAGCCGCAGCGTGTCGCGGGAGCCGGCGGAGACCGCGGGCTTCACCACGTGCTCGACCCCGAGGAAGGGGTGCTCGGCCGCGGCGCCCACCTCGACGAACGCGCTGGGGACCACCGGCAGCCCGGCCGCCTCCAGGTCGAGGAGGTAGTGCTTGTCGGTGGACCACTCCAGCAGCGGCAGCGGGTTGAGCAGAGCGGTGGCGGACGCCGTGCGCGCCGCCCAGGCGAGGAACTCCGCCCGGCGCGGGGCGTAGTCCCAGGTGGACCTCACCACCGCGAGGTCGACGCGGTCCCAGCGCGCGTCGTCGTCCCAGACCACGGGCTGCGCGTCGGCGCCGCGGGCGCGCAGGGCGGACAGCAGGAGCTGTCCCTCGTCGTCGAGATCGGGCACCTCGGAGCAGGTGACCAGCGCGACCGCGGGGGAGGAGGGGAGGATCATGGAGACGAGCGTCACACAGCCGGAGCCCTCAAGGACGACCACCCCGCTGCCGAGGACCGGAGGGTGCACGCCTTCACCCCGCGTCGGCCCGCTGAGGCCGCTCGGTGGATGAGTGCTGCCCTCTTCGCCTGCGCCGTGCTCATGCTCCTCACGGCCGTGCCCGTCGCCGACCACGTCGCCGGCCTCGTGGTGGTGGGGGCCGCCGGGCTGGGCTGCGGCGCGGGGGCCCTCGCCTGCCTGCGCGGCTGGACGCCCGGAGGGCGTTGGTGGGCCGCGGTGCTCCTGTCCTCGGTGGTGTTCATCGTGGTGGCGGACCTCGTCACCCGTGACGCCACCGCCACCGGCCTGGTCTTCCTGCTCGTGCCACCGCTGCTGGCCGCCGCCCAGCTCCCCGTCCGGGGGGCCTGGACCACCGCCGCCGCGAGCGTGACCGGCCTGGCGGTGGTGGTGGTCTCGCTGCTGCCGCCGGAGCGGGCTCTGGTGGACGGCGTCAACGTGGCCGCCTTCGTGGTGCTGGTGACCTGGCTGGTCTCGCGCGGCCAGGTGCGCACCGAGGCCCTGGTGTCCGAGCTCGAGCAGCAGGCCGCGGTCGACCCGCTCACCGGGCTGGTCACCCGCCGCGTGCTGGACGACGCCGTCCGCTCGGCCCTGGGCGGGTCGGCCGCCGCGCGCGGCAACGCCCTGGTCATCATCGACCTCGACAGGTTCAAGACCGTCAACGACACCTGGGGCCACCCGGTCGGTGACGCGGCCATCACCCACGTGGGGCACCTCCTGCGGCAGGCGTGCGGCCCGGGTGCGGTGGTCTGCCGCCTGGGCGGCGACGAGCTGGCGGCCCTGCTGCCCGGCTGTTCGGCCGCCACCGCGGCCCAGGTGGCCCGCGAGCTGGTGGTGCTCGTGCGGTCCACCCCGCTGGTCCTGCCCGACGGGCGCGAGATCGGCCTGACCGTCAGCGCGGGGGCGGCCCACTTCCCGCAGCACGCCAGCGAGGTCGAGGGGCTGTACCGCGCCGCGGACGCCGCGCTCTACCGCGCCAAGCGCGCCGGCAGGGACCGGGCTGCGCTCTGGAGCGACGACGACGGTGACGCCGGCGCCGCGACAGTCCCCGTCCCCGTCCCCGTCCCCGTCCCCGTCACAGGGTCACGGAGCCGCTGACCCCCACCACCGTCGCGCCGCCGACCCACACCCGCTCGCCCTCGCGGGCCACGTGCACCCGGCCGCGCCGGCCCAGCGCCGTCCCCTGGGAGGCGGTGTACCTGTCGGGCAGGCGGACCGTCGCCTCCCCGGAGGTGAGCCACTGGCCCACCCCGGCGTTGAGGCTGCCGGTGACGGGGTCCTCCCACCAGGCGCCGTCCTCCCTGGCGAAGGCGCGCACCTCCACGGCCGCCCCGTCCGGGCCGGTCCCGCCGGGGTGGGCCCCGACCAGGCCGATGTCGGAGGGACCGTCCTGGCCCGCACCACGGGTGCTGGCGGCGAGCACGGCGTGCGCGTCCTCCAGCAGCAGGGCCACCCAGCCGGGCCCGTTGTCCACCCAGGCCGCGTCCAGCACGTCACCGGCGCGCAGGCCCACGGACGACGCGGCCGCCACGAGGTCGGCCGGGTCGACGGGGCCTCTGCGCACCAGGGGCGGCGCCTCGAAGGCGAGCACCTCCCGGTCGTCGTCGTCGAGCGAGCGGCGGACCGTGACCAGCCCCGCCCCGCACTCCTGCACCACCACGCCGTCGCGCTGGGGGACACCGCCGGCCTCCAGCCACGCACGGGCGGACCCCAGCGTCGGGTGTCCGGCGAACGGCAGCTCCCGGCCCGGGGTGAAGATCCGCAGCCGGTAGTCGGCGCCGTCCGCCGCGCCCTGCGGCGTGGGGGGCAGCAGGAACGTCGTCTCGGACAGCTGGGTCCAGCGGGCGAACGCGCGCAGGGCGTCGTCGTCGAGCCCGTCCGCGTCGTGGACGACGGCGACCGCGTTGCCGCGGGTCAGCTCGCGGGTGAAGACGTCGACCTGCGTGAAGCGCCTGGTCACGGGTGGGTCAGCCGGGTCAGCGGGGCTCGAGCAGCACCACGGGGATGACCCGCGGGGCGGCCTTGACCTCGTACTCGGCGAAGCCGGGGGAGCGGCGCTTCTGCTCCTCCCACACGGCGTCGCGCTCCTCGCCGTGCAGCTCGCGCGCGTGCACGGCCACCTCGCGGCCGCCGTGCTCGGCGCCGACCTCGGCGGTGGTGTCGGGGGAGGCCAGGAGGTTGGCGTACCACTCGGGGTGGGTCGGGGCGCCGGCCTTGGAGGCGAACACCGCGAAGGCCCCGCCCACCTGCTGGAACACCAGCGGGGCGACGTGCTCGGAGCCGGAGCGCCGGCCCCGGTGGTGCACGAGGATCATCGGCGCCCCCTCGAAGGGCGGGCCGACGCGACCCTCGTTCTCGCGGAACTCCCGGATGACGCGCGTGTTGAAGTCCTCAGCCACGGCGCCAGCATGCCCCTCGCCAGGCCGGGAGTGCGGGAGGGGGCTGCCCGGAACGGGTGTTCCGGGCAGCCCCGAGCCTCACGCGGGGACGGAGGCGACGCCGCGGGGGAGGAACCGCTGTCCCGTGACGCGCTCGGACACCCCGGCGCGGTCCAGCAGCGGCAGGATGCCGCCCAGGTGCGCCGGCCAGCCCGCGCCCAGCTGCAGGCACAGGTCGATGTCGCGCGGGTCGGAGACCACGCCCTCGTCGAGCATCCGGCGCGCCTCGTCCGCGAGGGCCTCCAGCACGCGGTCGCGCACCTGCTCCTGCGTGGAGGGGCTGTCCCCGAGCACCAGCAGCTCCTGGGCGGCCGGGGTCAGCGTGCGCGTGCCCTTCTCGTAGACGCCGGGCAGCCCGGCCTCGACGATCCGCCCCAGGTTGGCCGAGACGGGGAAGCGCTCCGGGAACGCCGCGTGCAGCGACTCGGCCACGTGCAGCGCCACCGCCGGACCCACGAGGCCCAGCAGCTCGAAGTTGCTCATCGGCAGGCCCAGGGAGTCCAGCGCCGCCTCGGCCACCTCCACCGGTGTGCCCTCGTCGACGACGACGCTGGCCTCGCTCATGAACCGCGTGAGCAGCCGGTTCACCACGAACGCCGGGGCGTCCTGCACGAGCACGCAGCTCTTGCGCAGCCCCTTGCCCACCGCGAAGGCGGTGGCGAGGGTGACGTCGTCCGTCGGCGTCTCGCCGGTGGTCCGCACGACCTCCACCAGCGGCATGACGGCCACGGGGTTGAAGAAGTGGAACCCGACCAAGCGCTCCGGGTGCTCCAGCGCTCGGGCCATCGCCGTCACCGACAGCGAGGACGTGTTGGTCATGAGCACGCAGTCCTCCCCGACCACCTGCTCCACGGCCCGGAACACGTCCTGCTTGACGGCCAGCTCCTCGAACACCGCCTCGATGACGAGGTCGGCGTCACCGAACGCCGCCGCCGTGTCGGTAGTGCCGGTGACGTTCGCCGTGAGCCGCTGCGCCGCGCCGTCGGACAGGCGCCCCTTCTCGCGGAGCTTGGCGATCTCGCCGTGCACCCACGCCACGCCCTTGGCCACGCGGGCCTCGTCGAGGTCGGTGAGGACGACGGGCACCTTGAGCTGCCGCGCGAACACCAGCGCCAGCTGGCTGGCCATGAGGCCGGCGCCCACCACGCCGACCTTGCCGACCGGCCGCGCGAGCTTCGGGTTGGGCGCCCCCGCGGGCTTCTTCGCCCGGCGCTGCACGAGGTCGAAGGAGTAGACGCCGGAGCGGAACTCATCGGTCATGATCAGCTCGGCGAGGGCGTCGTCCTCGGCGGCGAACGCCGCCTCCCGTCCCTGCTCGCCCACGTCGGTGCGAGCGCGGGCCAGCAGGTCCAGCGCCCGGTACGGCGCCGGAGCCGCCCCGTGGAGCTTGGCGTCCACGGCGGCTCGGGTGGCGGCGAGCACGCCGTCCCAGAGCCGCTGGTCGCGGCTGACCTCGGCACGGTCGACGACGACGTCGCCGTCCACCACGCGCGCCGCCCACCGCAGGGACTCCTCGAGGAAGTCGGGGGAGTCGAGGACCACGTCCACGACGCCCAGCTCCAGGGCCTGCTGCGCGGTGAGGGTCTTGTGCGAGGCGGGGTTGGCGATGACCACCTGCACGGCCTTCTCGATGCCGATGAGCGCGGGCAGCAGGTGCGTGCCGCCCCAGCCCGGCACCAAGCCGAGGGCGACCTCGGGCAGCGCCAGCCCGCGCGCCACGGACGACGCCGTGCGGTACGTGCAGTGCAGCGCCACCTCCAGGCCGCCGCCCATGGCGGGGCCGCCGACGAACGCGAACGACGGCACGCCGAGCTCGCCCAGGCGGCGCAGCTGGTCGTGACCGTGCTTGGCGACGGCGCGGGCCTCGCCGGGGGAGCTGATGCGGGCGACGTCCTTGAGGTCGGCGCCGACGGCGAAGACGAACGGCTTGCCGGTGATCGCCACCGCCTTCACCGCACCCTCGCGCACCCGGGCCTCGACGGCGTCGAGGGTGTCCCGCAGCTGCAGCAGGCCCGCGGGGCCGAGCGTGGTCGGGCGGCGGTGATCCTCGGGGTCGTCCGGGGAGTTGTCCATCGTGATGAGCGCGAGCGAGCCCTCCAGGCCCGGGCGGAGGGCCGCGAGCGGCACCTCCTGCCACGGGAAGAAGGTGACGCGCTCGGACCCGCTGGGGTCGACGAGGTCCTCGGGACGCACGGTCTGCGCGCTCATGCCGCCTGCTCCTTCGCTCCGTCGGCCGATCCGTCGAAGTGGGGGTTCTCCCACAGCACCGCGCCGCCCTGGCCCAGGCCCACGCACATCGCGGTGAGGCCGTAGCGGACGTCGGGGCGCTGGGCGAACTGCCGGGCCAGCTGGGTCATGAGCCGCACGCCGGAGCTGGCCAGCGGGTGGCCGACGGCTATGGCGCCGCCCCACGGGTTGACGCGCTCGTCGTCGTCGGCGATGCCGAAGTGGTCGGTGAAGGCCAGCACCTGCACGGCGAAGGCCTCGTTGAGCTCGAACAGGCCGATGTCGTCGATGGTCAGGCCGGTCTTGGCCAGCAGCTTCTCCGTGGCGGGCACGGGCCCGATGCCCATGACCGCCGGGTCCACCCCGGCGAAGGCGAAGCCGGCCATCCGCATCGCCACTGACAGGCCCAGCTCGGCCGCGGTCTCGCCGGAGGCGAGCAGGCACATCGTGGCGCCGTCGTTGAGGCCCGCGGCGTTGCCGGCGGTCACGCGGCCGTGCGGGCGGAACGGGGTCTTCAGCCCGGCCAGCTGCTCCACGGTGGTGCCTGGGCGCGGCGGCTCGTCCGCCGTCGCCAGGCCCCACCCCTTCTGGGCGTGGCGGGTGGCCATCGGCACGAGGTCGGGCTGGACGTCGCCGCGCTCGTAGGCGGCGGCGAGCTTGGCCTGGCTGCCCGCGGCGAACGCGTCGGCGCGCTCGCGGGTCAGCTGCGGGTACCGGTCGTGGATGTTCTCCGCGGTGCGGCCCATGACCAGGGCGTCGCCGTCGACGATCCGGTCCGCGACGAAGCGCGGGTTCGGGGCGAAGTTCGCGCCGAGCGGGTGGCGGCCCATGTGCTCGACGCCGCCGGCCAGCACCGCGTCGTAGGCGCCGGCCGCGATGCCCGACGCCGTCGTCGTCACCGCCGTCATGGCGCCGGCGCACATCCTGTCGATGGCGAACCCGGGCACCGACTGCGGCAGGCCGGCGAGCATGCCGGCGCTGCGGCCGAGGGTGAGGCCCTGGTCGCCCTCCTGGGTGGTGGCCGCGATGGCCACCTCGTCGATGCGCTCCGGCGGGAGCGAGGGGTTGCGGCGCAGGACCTCGCGCAGCAGCCGGACGACCATGTCGTCGGCGCGGGTCTGCGCGTACATCCCCTTCTCGCCGGCCCTGCCGAACGGTGTGCGCACACCGTCCACGAACACCACGTCGCGCCCTGAGAGCACGCCGACCTCCTCGTCGATGGACCACCTGTGCGGTACGAGAAGTACACGGTACCTGCGGTACCGGGTTCTGGCCAACGACCCCGGTCTGAGTGGCAGGTGTTAGGGGCGTGAGGTAGACGCCTCGTGCTGGGCGGGGCTGCCAGCTGGCAGCCGGGCCGCCCACGGCGCTGTCGCGGTGGGCGGGGGACGTCGAGGGAGCGGTCCGTCGAGGTTCGTTCGCCGCGCCCGTGTGAGACGGATCACCGAACAGGGCGACTGAGACTCGAGCACTAGGCGTGACGACGTCGGCCGCGGTGGCCCGACGACCGTCCGGTGAGCGGTCGTCTTGCGACACATCGCCAGCTGAAGCCCGCAGCTGATCACATCCGTGCTCGGTGTCGCCTGACCGCTGAGCGGTTGGCGCACCGCACCGAGCAGTACCGCTGCCGCCCGTTCCGGCTCACGTCGACGACGACGTTGACGCACCCATCTCCCACCGCCGGCCCCGCAGCGCAGCGCCCGAGCCGTCCCATCCCTCGGGTCGTCAGGTGCAACGCGGTCCCCACGCTGATCACCGCCGCGAGCACCGCAGGCAGCGGCTGGTCGGGGTCGCGGTAGTGCAGGTGCCACCCCTCCCCGTGGTGGTCGGTCAGGCGCGGGTAAGCCGTCACCGCCGCCATCTGGGCGTTCAGCAGCCGGGCGCGCTCGTCGTCGTCCTCCGCGTCCACGACCGCCAGCCACCGGTCCAGCACCGCTCGGGTCGCCTCAAGATCACCCGGCGCGGGCGGGAAGGGCATTGTCATGCCGTGCTCGCGGGTGCGAGCGACCAGCTCCTCACGGGTAGAGGGCCAGTCATTGGCCAGGGAGGCCGCCAGCAGCACCGCGTACTGCCCGTAAGGGTTGAGATGCACAAGGGCATTACAGCAACGTGATCACATGACCCGCACCACCGGCTCCTGCTGCCCTTCCCGGATGACGACGTGATCAGCACCGCCGCGGCCGCCGGGGTCGCACTCGTCGCCTTGGGCGTGGTGCTCAGCCCGGGACCCAACATGGTGTTCCTGCTCTCGCGGACCCTGGCCCAGGGCCGCCGCGCCGGGGCGTGGGGGCTGCTCGGAGTCGGGCTGGGGTTCGCGGCCTACCTGGTGGCCACCGTCGCCGGCTTGGCCGGGCTCTTCCAGGCGGTGCCGGTGGCCTTCGAAGTGGTCAAGACCGCTGGCGCGGTGTACCTGGGTTGGCTGGCGCTCCAGGCGGTGCGCTCCGGCGGGGGCCTCGCGACCGTCCCGGGCGGCCAGGGCTGTCCTGCCCGCCAGCACACCGCCGCGCGGTTGGTGGTGATGGGTCTGGTGACCAACCTGCTCAACCCGAAGATCGCGCTGATGTACGCGGCGCTGCTGCCGCAGTTCGTGCACCCCGGCCAGGGGTCTGCTCACCAGCAGCTGCTGCAGCTGGGGGCGGTGCAGATCGTGGTCGCCCTGAGCGTCAACGCTCTGATCGTGCTGGGCGCTGCGCGCCTGGCTGCCACCCTGCGGCGTCGTCCTCGGTGGATGCTGGCCCATCGGCTGAGCACCGCAGCGCTGCTGACGTACTTCGCGGTCAAGACGCTGCTGACCTCCGCCCCGCGGGCGGCCGCATGAGATGTGCACCGCCGTCGGCCCGCGTGGCCTCGGGTTGGCGTCGCACGGTCCGCGTCCAGCGTCCGGACGAGGATCCCATCTGCGACGGACCGGGGCTCCGGGCGTCACGAAGCCGCGAGGTGCACCGGGGCGGGCGGTCAGCGGTCCCCTGCTGCGACCTGCCGCGGCATCGTCGGGGAAGGTCGCGCAGGCATCTGCTCAGCTGTCCCTCACCCCGCATCGAAGCGCGCGGAACATCACCTCGAGTCGCTCTGCGGTGTCCTGATGATCGGAGGCCAGCAAGAACCCCTCGATGACGAACGTGGCGAGGAGCTCTGCCTCCTGCCCCTCCATCGAGGTCGACTCCACGAGGGCTGCAGCAAGTGCTGGCTGGTGACGCCGCCACGAGCTCTGCCAGTAGCTGTGCAACGCCGGGGTGGAGTCGACCAGCGCCCGGAACTGGGCGAACTCGGCGGACTGCCTGCGCTGCTGGACGTCGTCCCTGCCCAAGAACCACTCCCGCAAAGCGCTCAGCGGGCTCGTGCCCTCCGCGCGATCGGTGACCGCAGCCAGGAGCGAGGCGATGACGTCGTCGTCCTCATCGAAGACGAGGGCCTCCTTGCTCTCGAAGTGGGCGAAGACGGTCGCGACCGCGACATCGGCCCGCTCGGCGACCTCACGGATGCCGACGTCGTCGAAGCCGCGCGCCAGGAAGAGCTCCAGCGCTGCTGTCGCGATCGTCGCCCGCGTCTGAGCCTTCTTGCGCTCCCGCCGTCCCGGCCCGGAAGCGTCAGCCTTCGTCGAAGCCGTCATCGCCACACGAACACCTTACAGGACAGGTCTGAGATCGTACTCGTTGCAAAGTCAGAACCGTTCTGCTCTACTTCTCCCAGTCGGCAGCACCAACGGAGACGGAGCGGGACATGACAGCAGCGAGCCTGAGCGGCAAGCGGATCGCGATCATCGGAGCAGGCCCTGGTGGGCTGACGTGCGCGCGCATCCTGCAGCGCAACGGCATCACCGTGACGGTCTACGACCGCGACGCCGACGAGCACGCCCGCAACCAGGGCGGGTCCCTGGACCTGCACGAAGACGACGGCCAGCTCGCGCTGCGCGAGGCCGGCCTGCTGACGGAGTTCTTCCAGCATGCGCGTCTGGAGGGGCAGGAGATGCGTCAGCTCAGCACCGATGGCCGCCTCCTGGGCCAGCACGTTCCCGCGGAGAGTGAGACCAGCGCCCCGGAGATCGACCGAGGGCAGCTGCGCTCCCTCCTGCTGCGTTCACTCTCACCGGGCACGGTGCAGTGGGGACGCGGGGTCGCCTCGATCACCGGCCCCTCCAGCGGACCGCGAACGATCGAGTTCCGAGACGGCAGCAGCACCGAGGCCGATCTGGTCATCGGTGCTGACGGCGCCCACTCCAAGGTCCGCGCCGCCGTCTCGCAGGCCAAGGCCATCTACTCCGGCGTCAACTTCCTCGAAGCGTGGTTCGACGACATGGAGACCGAGCACGCTGCCCTGGCCGCCTTCGTCGGCCAGGGCAGCGCCGTCGTCAACGACGCCGACGGCGCCATGTGGGCCCAGCGCAACAGCGGCGGCCACATGCGCGTGTACCTCGTGCGCCGACGACCCCTGGACTGGATGACCAAGCACGGCCTGACCGCATCAGACACGGCGGGCATCCGCGCTCACCTGCTCCAGGAGTACGCCGGCTGGTCAGACGACGTGCTGAGGTTCGTCACCGACAACGACGGCGAGTACGTCGACCGCCCCTTGTTCGTGCTGCCCGCTCCCCACGCGTGGGAGCACTGCGCATCGGTGACGCTGATCGGCGATGCCGCCCACCTGGTCCCACCGGTCGGCGTCGGAGTCAACCTCGCCATGCTCGACGCCTGCGAGCTGGCGCTGGCCCTCGTCCGCGAGCAGACCATCGACGACGCTGTGCGCGCCTACGAAGCCGGGATGCTTCCCCGCTCCACCGAGCTCGCCATCGCCCTGGACGGCAAGGGGGACTTCCTGCTCACCGACGACGGCCCGCCCGAAGGTGCCGTCAACCCCGTTGAGCAGACCGCCTGAGGGCGTGGCCGTCTCATCACCGACCCCGACGACCCCACTCACGCCCCCGGATGCTGAGCCGGCCCCGACCGGTGACCCATCCCTGCAGCTCGACGCAGTTCCCGAAAGGACAGACCTCCGTGAACGACCCCCTCATCCTCATCAACCCCTTCTCCATTCCCACCGACGCGGTCGACGCCTTCGTCGAGCGCTGGGAGGAGAACACCCACGACCTTCGAAGCGCTCCCGGGTTCGGCGGCACGGTCCTGCATCGCGCCATCGACTCCACGGCGACGTTCCAACTGGTCAACATCGCCTACTGGGACAGCGAGGAAGCGTGGCGCGCTGCAACCGGCGACCGCCGCGTCGCCCCGGTCTCCACCCCCGCAGCAGCCTCGCGTCACCACATCACCCCCTATCCCGCGCTGTACCGCGTGATCTCGCGCTAGCCAGTTCTACGGCCACCTGAACGGCTGCAAAAGCTGCCCTCGATGTCCCCAACGCCGAGGGCAGGCGTCATGAAGCGCCTGTGCTGACGGAGTCCCTGCCTGACGGGCTCGGCGCCGATCGCATGGACTTGAAGGGGCCCGAGTGCGCACGGGTAGCGATCCGATCTGCGACGGACGACGGTCCCGAGCGCCGGGGCGCCGCGCTGTGCGCCAAGGCGGGCGGTCAGCGGTCCTCGGTGAGACGGCTCGGACAGGTTGGCTAGCGTCCGGGCATGGACGTCGAGCGGACCCGCTTGGTCGAGGCCTACTGGCGGAACAACCGGCGCCTCACCGCCCGTACAGACGCCCCCGGGTCCCAGCCTGCTTCGTCGGCGGACAACACCGCCGACGAGGATGCCGACTTTTGGGCTGTCGAAGCCGTCGACGAGGCATCTCAGAGGTGGAGCGCCGCCGATGTCGTCGACCTGCTGGAGGACCTGCTCTCAGCCGACGACGCAGACCCCATCTACGTCGGCGCTGGCCCCCTCGAGGAGCTGCTCCATGAACGCCCCGAGGTGAGTTCCGTCGTCGCCGAGCGGTGTCGACGTTCGGACCTCGCTGAAAGGTGGCACGCCGCCCTGTCGACAGTCATATGGGACGAGCGGCATCTCCAAGAACTCGCACCGCTACGGCCCTGGCTGCCTTTGCCCTAACCCTGCCCTCCACGAGGAACGGGCGAAGGCGCCGCGAGTTGGGACGGCTCCGGGCCGCCGGGGCGTCCGGGTGGCGGTCCCTCCGCGAGGCACGACCGCAGGGTGAAGCCACTCACCGAAGGTGGACACGGCGAAGCGTCGTCGACAAGATCGCCTGAACCGAGCTGTTGAGCCGGGGTGAACCATGCGGTCGCCGTCCAGCCGCAGCGACTACCGGCGGAGGCCCACGCCATGGGAATGACCGTCTGGCTTGTCAAAGACTCCCCACGAGACCCCCGTCGCCACCACAAGAAGCCCAACAATCGGCGGACGAGGTCTGAAATCCGAAGCAGGACCTACGCCCCGCCAGTGGACTCCCTCGACGATGAGGAAGAGCTGACGCACTTCCTGGCCTTCCACCCCGTCGCGAGTGAGTTGCCGATGCTGTCCCGCTGGGATCCAGCTGGCCGGCCCTGGTGCCAAACGCCTGACGAAATTGAGTGGATCGCGGCTGAGGTGCAGCGGGCTCTGCTGCAGATTGAACCTGGAAGCCAGACGGGAGAAATGCTCGAGCAGCTGCTCGGGCTAGCACGTCGCGCGATGGCGGAAAACCTGCTCATGGAGGTCGCACCGGACTAGGCCTTGGGGCGGGCAGGGTGGTCAGCGTGCCGATGACCGGTTCAGGATCCCGGCTGAGACGGGCCGCGCCGCCAGCCATCACATCTCGCGGTAGGGGTGAGGGCGTCCGGGTAGAGGTCGGCGAACGACACACGATCGCGGTTATTCGTCGGTCCGGCCCGCACATGGCAATCGGTTGGTCACGGACGGTCCTCGGGGCCGTCGGCGCAGCCGCCACCGCAGACCGCCCGGTGCACTGGAGGCCCTTGACCCCACCACGGCGACACCCCGACGATCATCGTCGTGGTGGCCTCCGCTGACGACCCTGCCTCTGGGACACCGGGCTCCGACTGGTCTCAGCACGTCGAGGACTGCGTCGACCTAGGCCGAGCCGCCGTCGATGACGGACTCCTTGCCAGCGCCACCTCCATCGAGACGGCGCTGATCGAACGCCGCTACACCCGCGGGCGCCGCGGCGGGCAGTGGGACCCACCGCCCGGACCGGCCTCAGGCGTCATCTCGCAGCTGACCCCGACGTCGGTGGACCTCCAGGCCGGCGGCCAGGACGACGACGCCCTCGCCACCACCGCAGAGGCGATCACCGACCGGCTCGTCACGCTCCTGGGCGTCCCTGACTCCCGTGGCCCGGTGCCGGACACCGACCAGGTCGAGGCGCTGTGGGAGCGCCCGGACCTGGCGGTGGTGGTGAGCTTCCTGCCGTCGTGGTCCTCGCAGTGCAGCTTCGCCCCTGGGGTGACCCCCACGGGCACGCTCTGGCTGAGGCTGTCGCGCCCCGACGTCACCGACACCGAGGAAGACCCCGAGCGAGCCCGCCACCTGGCCCGGAACGGCTCCTCGGTGGAGCGCTGGCACGTAGCCGCTCAGGCGCCGCTGCCCAATGACGTGGTCGCCCTGCTGGAGAGCGACGAGGACCCCACCGTGGTTCGCGCCGTCCGCGCTGGAGCCGACCGGCGCAAGTGGTTGAGCACCCGGCCCTAGCGGGGGGGCCACCACCCCTGCTCGCTGAACAGGAACGAGGTCGCTGTGCCCGAGAGCCCCCATCCTCTGACCAACCCCGCCCCGCCCACCGGTGTGATGCAGCTCGTCGAGGAGGCGGCCCATCGGGGACTGCTCAAGGACGGCGATTCGTTGGCTAGTGGCATCGAGCGCGCCGGGTGGCGCCGCGACACCCACGGCGGCTGGTGGACCTACGAGCCCGACCCGGCCTGGAGGCTCGGCTCGACGATCGACCCGGCCGACGTGTCGATCTTCGCGACCGGCTCAGATGCTGTGGTCGCGGCTGCGGCTGACCAGGTTGCCTCCCACCTGACCGCAGGTGGCGTCGAAGGGCTGGTGGGCGGTGGGGCAGATGAGCTCGGTGTGCGCAGCTGGCGGGGGTCAGCGGTCAGCGTGGACCTGTACTTCTCGCCGACCAAGACCGTCGACTTCCCCGGCAAGAAGATCGAGATCCCCTGCTGCCTGCAGCTGGCGGTGGCGCGTCAGGACGCCCCCAGCGACCGTCAGCCATCCGACCACGAGCGGGCACGCCGGGCGGCCCAATCAGGCACCCGCATGCAGCGGTGGTACCTCGCCGCTCAAGACGACCTCCCCGCCGACGTCGTCCAGGCGCTGGCCCTGGACGATGAGCCCGCGGTCGTGGCCGCCCTGAAGGCCAGCGCCGGCCAGCGAGAGCGTTGGCGCAAGCGCGTGGCTGACGGTGTGGAAGACGCCTGAACTCTGCTGGGCGCCTTGCAGGCCTCGGTACTGCGATGTACGCCGGGCTGACCATCACGACAGCGCCCTGACCGGAGAGGGATCCCCACTGCGACGGATGCCAGCCCCGAGCGCCAGGGAGTCGCGATGAGCCATGAGGCGGGTGGTCAGTGGTCGTCTCTGCGACGAGCAGCACGGTGAGCTGCCCGTCGCCGAGGAGTCCTTGAGGTGCCCGATGAGTGGTGGCTACGGACTCGCCGGCACGTTGGCCGGCTCAGCCAAGAAGTCTTGTATCGCCCGCGTGACCTGCTGGGGTCGCTCCAGCGGCGGCAGGTGACCGGTATCGGCGAGGTCGAGGCGCTGCGCGCCGGGGATCCCCTCGGAGAGCAGGTCCGAGACCGCTTGGATGGCGGGTACGTCCTCCAGGCCGTTGATGACCAGCGTTGGAGCGGAGATCTCGACCAGCCTGTCGGATGCGAGCAGCGCAGGGACGCGCTCGGGGACTGGATGTTCGCTCCACTCGCGCTCGAAGATCCTCTCGAGCATGACCAACGCCTGGTCCCACACGACGGCGTCCACGTCGGCTGCGGTGCGCCGCGGGCCGGCCACCATGATCCGCGCCTGCACCTCAGCCATGGCATGGATGTCCTCGGAGAGGATCTGCGTGGCCGTGCCAGCGGCGTAGGCCCGCAGCCGCGTTTCCGGGACGGCGGCCAGGAGCTCTTCGCGCACCTGCTGCTGCCACTCATGGGGCCAGGCATGCCCGAGTACCCCGGAGCTGATCAGCACCAGGCCAGCGACGCGCTCAGGGGCCTCCAGCGCGGCCTGCAAGGCATAGCCTCCGCCCATCGAGCAGCCCACCAGCACGCCGTCCTGGACGCCGAGGGCGTCCAGGAGCCCCAGCAGATCCTCGTGGTGTGCGTAGTCGCCCCGCGCTGGATCGGAGTCTCCGTACCCACGCCAGTCGTAGCGGATGACGCGGTGGTCGGCCGCTAGTGCGGTGAAGGGCCCGTCCCACATTCGCCGGTAGGCGATGCCGGCGTGTGAGAAGACGATGGCAGCGCCCTCACCTGCCTCCTCGAAAGCGATGTCGGCCTTGTCGATCCTCACCACCGGCATGATCCGCATGCTCGCAGAGCGATGGTCTCGGTCAGCGCTCAGACGCTGACTACCGGCCCGCGCCTACAGTCCTCGTGTGCTGATCACTGCGTGGCGGCTGGAGATGCCTCAGGTGCCCGGGTACCGCTTCACGTGGCTGGGTCCCTACACCTCGCACTGGCTGACAGCCGAAGCCGAGGAGCTCGTGCGCTTCATGGACCACGAGCACAGCGCCACCCTGCCCGAACCCCGCGACATGGGACTCTTCGCCCGTCATCGCGACGTTGGCGACCCCCTGCTGTGTGGCTGCGACTCCGAGGCTGGGCTGCGGGCGTGGTTCGGGGACTACCTGCCTGCCCTGCAGCACCAAGGAGCCCACGTCGCCGCCTACACCGTTGACGAGGGCGGCATCGTCGACCGTGACGACCACCAGCTGATCTTCATCGAGAGTCGAGCGGAACTGGTGCAACGCCAGGGGAACTTGCCCTTCGCGCCGCTGGTGCGCAGTTCCGCAGGGTCCCGCCTGGCGGTGTACGCCGCCAATCCCGGGAAGTACGACTACGTCCCCGGCCAGTCGCGGTGGCAGTCCGCGCTCACGTCGTCGACGGAGTGACCGGACGGGCGTCCGCGACGCCCGGATGAACAACTGAGGCTGCCCACCGGTGATCGCTCGTAGTGTTCGCAGATGGTGGTGCGTGCAGCCGTCTTGTCCGATGTTCACGCCAACCCCTTCGCGCTGCGCGCAGTCCTGCAGGACGTGCGACGGGCTGGAGCCGACGTGATCGTCAACCTCGGGGACCTGGTGGCCGGTCCCTGGCCGGTGGAGACCGTCGAGGAGCTGTTCGCAGCGGGATTTCCGGTGGTTTCGGTCCGTGGCAACGGGGACCGCATGGTCGCTGACGCCTACGACCAGCGCCCCGGCTGGACCGATGACGTCCCGCCTCCCGCGCGGACGATGGTCACGTGGGCCGCCTCGCAGATCCGGCGGCAGGAGCGAGACCTGATCGGGTCGGCTCCTCTGCGGACCAGGCTGACCGTCGCCGGGCTCGGTGAGGTGGAGCTCTTCCACGCCACTGCCCGCAGCGATGAGGAGATCGTCCTGGAGACCACCGACGACGACGTCGCAGCGGAGGCGTTGCAAGCGCTGCTGCCGCGGCCATTCGCGTCCAGTGGGCAGGGTGGCGTCGAGGACTTCTACCCGTTGCTCGCGGTCAGCGGGCACACCCACCTGCCCACCGAACGGGTCGCGGGCGCGGTGCGCTGGGTCAACGCCGGCAGCGTGGGCAAGCCGTTCGACCACCCCAGTGCCTCGTGGATGCTGCTGGGGCCCGGCGTCGAGTGGCGGCGCACCGACTACGACGTCGAGGCCGCTGCCGCAGCGGCACGCGCGTTGGCTCCTGCCCCTGGAGCAGTTCTTGAAGACGCGGCCCTCGAGGCGGTGGCTGAGGAGTTCATCGCCTCCCTGCGCCCAGGGGGGCGCCGGGAGGTGCTGGACGTCTTCGCGCCTCTGGCAGCTGCCACCTACGGGCACTGGGCCACTCGGTCTCGGCTGGACGTCCTCGACGGGGGATGACCGCCGCCGCCCTCCGCACCAGGAGGGTGCCCGGTCGAGGATGGTCAACGAGACGCCAGCGACTCGCCGTCGCCTACCCATCCCTGTAGACCTGCGCCGTGACCGAGGACCTCACCGCCGAGCTCGTCACCGACCGACCCCGCACACCCCAGCAGTGGGAAGACCTCTTCGCCGGCACCTGGCCCCCCTACATCGACGCAGACCCCATCGCCGCCGCAGCCCTGCCCGACGTCCACGCCACCTTCCCCGACCTGCAGGTGGCCCTCACCCGCCCCGCCGGGTACGACCACGACGAGCAGCTCGCCGGCGCCGCCTGGGGCGTCCCCATCGTCTGGGACGGCGACACCGAGCGACTGCCGGCCGGGTACAGCGACGCTCTCGTCCGGTCCCTGGATGACCGCACCCGCGGGGCGGTGGCCGACACGCTGGTGATCTGCGCTGCTCAGGTCCACCCCTCCTGCGCCCTCGCCGGCACAGCGGCCCATCTGCTGGCCCACCTCATCCAGACCGCGGCCGAGCAGGGGCTGCGCAGGGTGGTCGCGCCGCTGCGCCTGACCGGCAAGCACCGCTACCCGCTGATCCCGATCGAGGTCTACGCGCGGTGGCGCCGACCGGACGGGGACGCCTTCGGCCCCTGGCTGAGGGCTCACGAGCGGATGGGCGCCAAGAAGCTGTCGACCACGGCGGCTTCTCAGTGCTTCCTCGGCTCGGTCGAGCAGTGGCAGACCTGGAGCGGACTGGACCTTCTCGCCAGCGGCGACTACGTCGTTGCTGGGGCACTCTCAACTCTGCGCATCGAGGTCGATGAGGACGCAGGGCGCCTTGACGAGCCGGGCGTGTGGGTCCGTCACCGGTGACAAGCACGCCGGCGGCTGACCGGACGGCGATCGGGACTGCCGCTGGCACCGTATGCCGCCAAGTGATCCTCAAACCAGACGTGGACGGACCACTGGCCCGGTCAAGAGCACCAGCCGTGTGCCGTCCTCGGCCTGCCAGGACTGGACCGACGAGGGCCTCAGTGTCGCGCGGTCGGCCGCACATCCAGTGACGCCGGCGTGAGCGGGAGGCATGCTGGGGGAGTGGGGACACCGCAAGCCGACGCGATGCGCGAGGTCGTGGCCCACGTCCACCCGGTGCTCACCGCCGCGGGGTTCCGCAAGCGCCGACACACCTTCAACCGCACCGTCGAGCGCGGCCTCGTCCACGTCATCAAGTACCAGCTCGGCCCTGCTGACCCGCCCGGCGTCGAGGAGGTCCCTGGGGTGCACATGAACCTGCGGGGCCTGTTCGACGTCTCGCTCGGGGTCTACATCGCCGAGTCTTGGCAGCTCCAACACGGCCGCCGCAGCGATCACGACCCAACGGCCGTCACCGGCCAGGCCGTGAAGGAGTGGGTGAACGACTACGACTGCGACATCCGCGAGGGGCTCGTCAGCGATGACCCGGCCTTGAACTGGATGTTCCCCCTGCACGACCCGCAGTCCATGGCAGAGCTGCAGGTGCAGCTGCTGCACAGCGACGCCTTGCCGTGGCTGCAGCGCTTCAGCACGCGGCAGTCCATCCTCGAGCAGCTCGAGGCCGCGCCCGTGGACTCCCGCGACATCTGCGGTGATGCCGGCGCTGGCCCGGACCGTTTGCTGGCCGTGCGGATGCACCTGGGCGCCGGGAACCGGCAGTCAGCCCAGCAGCACTTTGAAGCGTGGGTGGCGCACTGCCGCGCAGAACTGGCCCCGGGAGCCGAGGACGACGGCCACCTGGAGTTCCTTGCGGAGTTCGCGGACTCGACGGGCCTGATGATGCCGTTGCGGGATGCGGTCTGAGCCCGACGGCGGCGCGTCGCGTCGGCGAGCACTGATGAGTGCTGCTGCTTCCGCTGGCCGGTGAGTGATCCCATCTGCGACGAACTGCGCCGTCGGCCGGTGGAGCGAGCCGAAAGGCCTACGGCGTCCGGTACACGGTCGGCTACCGGGCCGCCGGCCCTTCAGGTCAAGGGCAACCCACGCGTGGACGTGACGTGGTCTGTGACCGGTCCGGCGTAGTCACCCGTCGACAACGTCGCCGACGGCTCCACCATCACGATCACCGCCCCTTCCACAGAGACCGGGCGGTGCTCCACACCCCGGGGCACGACGTGTACGACCTGCGGACCCAGCACCACCACGGTCTCCGCCCCCGCTGACCTCTGGTGCAGGTGCAGCTGCCCCGACAGCACCCGGACAGATGAGCCGCCACATGGACTCGCAGCGCACGGAGATCATGCACTCCGACTCCGCAGGCGCCCCGGAAGGCGGTGGTCAGCCTGCCGCTGATCTCAGTGCGTCCACGTGCGCAGGCGAGCGATCTCGTTCTGGTTGTGTCGCAGCACGAAGCCAGCCACACGCCCGCTGATGGGAAGGAAGGTGATGGGTGTCCAACGCCGCCGACCATCCGCATCGCGCCACGTGACCGCTGGCCAGTCGGTGACGGCCACGACGGCATGACGCGGGATCGTCCGCGACCACAAGATCCCGTGGACGGTGACGCCGCGTGAGTCGCAACGGACCTGCAGACGTGGTGAACGCACGAGCACCACGACTGCCAGCACCGCCAGGGGTAGGGCCGCAGCCTGGCTGAGCACGGGGACCGGCGGGTCGACGACGAGTGCGCCCGCTACCAGCGCAGCCGCCGGCGCCAGCAGCGCGCAGGCCACCTTGGTGATGGGCAACGGGGAGAGCACCACTGCCCCACCCAAGCTCAAGATCGTGCTCGATCCAGCCGAATGACCACCCCGAGCGTCCTTCTCTGCGACGGACGGGCCGGGCGGCGTCCTGTCGAGGTGCGCCGGGACGTCCGGATGGCGGTCACCAAGCGTGCGGCTGCCGCTCCGGGGCGGCCTACCTCAGCGGACTTGCGGCACCATCACTGCCATGGCCGCAGACCAGCGCCGACGCTGTGCCCATGTGCTCGACGCAAGGACTGTCGTGCTCGTCATCGACCGAGACGGAGAGGTCGACTACTACGCCACCGCCGCTGAGGCCGCTCGCGACATGGAAGCCATCGACGTCCGCGGCGAGGAGTACCTCGGCGTCTACGGCCTGGACGGCGAGGTCTACAGCGTGGGACTCACCGGGGAGCGGCACCACGAGGTGCCCGTTCTGACTGCGACCGGACAGCGTGACCTCGTCCGTCTTCGGGAACTGCTGCAGGCGGCCCACGCACGTTCACCATCTCGGGTCACCACCGCGGACCCAGCGAGCTTCGTCAACGCGAGGGCGATGTGGGAGTGGGACCGACGCCGCCTGCGGTGGCCGAGGTGGCTCGATCGACGGCTGCATGGGACGGCACCTGCACTGCTGCCGACGCAGCAGCGGTGACGGGATCCGCAGGGCCGACCGGTCCGGGCGGCGATCCCCTCTGCGACGACCAGCGAACGTTGCCATCGGCGCATGACGAGAGCCGCAGCGTGCGGGCGGAGGTCGTCGACAGGGCAGGTGCGCGCTGGCCCTACGCGGGACCGAACGTGGCGGCCAGCACCCGCCAGGTCTCCCCGTCACGCACCCAGAGGCGGTTGTAGACCAGCCGTGCGCTGATCACGGATCCCCCCTGCTCAGCTTCCACGAGGGCCGTCATGCGCGTGCGGCCCGTCGTGGGGCCTTCGTCGACGTCGAGGGTCTCCTGGACCAGGCTCCGCACGCGCAGTGCGCCGCTGCGATGGCTCTCGAGGTCGTCAGCCTTGGTGAAGACTCCGCCGTCGGGGCCCGCCGCCACGAGGCGCGGGTGCAGCAGCCCGTCCAGGGCATCGACGTCACCGTTGCGCTGGGCGGTCTGCAGCGCCTGTTCAGCCGTTGTGAGGTCCACAGCACCAGACTGCAGTCGGTCTGACGCGGCGCCAAGGGCTGTTTGTTGACGGTGAACGCCTCTGCCCAGCCAGCCCGTCGCAGGGGGATCCGTTCAGAGACGGAGTGGAGGCCACCTACCGGCGGGCCCGACGAGCACCGCGGCGTTCGGTGGACTGCCGTCGAGCGAGGCCGGGCGACCCGAGCCGTCGCCGTTCTGCCGACCCCGTCACGCTCTACGAGGAGCTGGCCGACCGGAGGCTCCGGGGCACATCAGGAGCACGCGTCCTTCAGCTCGTAGCGAGTGGTCCCCACCGTGGAGTGCTCCACGCCCCTGGCGCTGTAGGTCATGGACATCGCCTGTGCCGAAGCATCCGCGTCGCTCAGTCGAGACACCTCCACGACCACGTCGTAGGTCGTGCCCGCCGCCAGCTGAGCCCCGGCGGCAGGCACGCGCCCTCTCCACGACGGGATGTCGACCGGCGGGCCGACGGAGCTGCCGATCCCCAGGCCGTCGATGGGGAAGACCACGGCATCGACCACCCTCAGGCCCTCGGGGTGGACGAGGCCCAGCGCCTCCACGGTGATCGGCCCCTGCGGCACCTGGACGACTTCGCCGAGGAGGATCGACCCTCCCTCGCGAAGCGGTGAGCACAGCACCCCGCTGCCCCCTCCGCCGAGGTGCAGCGGACCCTCACCGACCTGCCCGCTGCCGAGGCTGGTGCCGATGACCACCGCGGCGAGGAGGAGCCATCGGCCGGGCGCCTTCACGTGCTTCGTCACGGTCTTCTCCACCGATCCGGTCAGCGTCGACCCTCGACGGGCGACGGGCAGTCCCAGAGCAGCTGATCATGCCCCACAACACGCTGGAAGGGAGGCGGCAGAGCGCCCCGACTCGCCGCTCCCCGCGCCGCACCTCGCCGCCGGTGTCCCGGCGCAGGGCCCGGCGGTCAGTCCAGCTCGACGAAGCGCTCCACGTCAGACGGCTTGCCGGCGATGACGATGACCGAGCCGTAGCTGAGCACGGTGTCGTAGCCGGCGTGCGTGTACTGGCCCGAGCCCTCCGGCTTCACCGACACCACGGTCACGCGGTGGCGCGAGCGCAGCTTGGACTCACCGAGCGGCACGCCCACCAGGTCCCGCGGCGGCCGGGTCTTGGCCAGCACCCACTGCGGACCCAGCTCCACCCAGTCCTCCATGCGCCCGGAGACCAGGTGCGCGACGCGCTCGCCCATCTGCTGCTCGGGCAGCACCACGTGGTGGGCCCCCACCCGCCGCAGGATGGTGGCGTGCTGGTCGGACAGCGCCTTGGCCCAGATGGTCGGCACCTCCAGGTCCACCAGGACGGCGGTGGTGAGGATGCTCGCCTCCAGGTGCGTGCCGATGCCCACCACGGCGCGCGGGAAGTCCTGGATGCCGATCTCGCGCAGCGCCTCCGGCACGGTGGTGTCCGCGGTGATGACCTGGGGGAGCACCCCGGACAGCGACTGGACGACGTCGGCGCGGGCGTCCACCCCGATCACCTCGGTGCCCCCGCGGTGCAGCTCCAGGGCCAGGGCCGTGCCGAAGCGGCCCAGGCCCAGCACGGCGACGGGGTCTGCTCGTCTAGCCAACGATCATCCGCTCCTCGGGGAGGTGGTGGAGCTTCGCGCGCTCGCGCAGGGCGAGCGCCGAGGCCAGGGTCAGCGGGCCGATGCGCCCGATGTACATGAGCACCACGATGACCACGTGCGCCGCCGGCGGCAGGTCGGCGGTCACCCCCGTGGACAGCCCGACGGTGCCGAACGCCGAGACCGCCTCGAACAGCACGATGTCGGTGGGCTGGTCGGTGGTGGTGTGCAGCGCCAGCGTGCCGACGGCCACGAGGCCCATGCCGAGCAGGGCCACCGCGAGCGCCTGCCGCTGGGTGGTGGCGGGCACGCGGCGCCGGCCGACCTCGACGTCCTCGTCTCCCCGCAGCTCCGCCCAGAGCACGGCGGCGAGCAGCCCGAAGGTGGTGACCTTGATGCCGCCGGCGGTGCTGGCCGAGCCGCCGCCGATGAACATGAGGACGTCGGTGACGAGCATCCCCTCGGGGGTCATGGCGCCGATGGGCACGGCGTTGAACCCGGCTGAGCCGGCCATGACGGCCAGGGTGAAGGCACCGACCGCCTGGTCGACCGGGCCGAGCCCGCCGAGGGTGCCGGGGTTGGGGACCTCGAAGACGGCCATGAGCGCCGTCCCCACGGCGAGCAGCCAGAACGTCACCGTCACGGTGATGCGGGTGAGCACCGACCACGAGCGGGGGTGGCGCCAGCCGCCGTCGCGCAGGCCGCCGCGGGCCAGCTCGAAGACCACGGGGAAGCCGAGGCCGCCCAGCAGGGTCGCGGCGCAGATGAGCAGCAGGGTCACCGGGTCTTCGGCGTAGCGCTCGAGGCTGTCGCTGGCCAGGGAGAAGCCCGCGTTGTTGAAGGCCATGACCGCGTAGAACACCGCGCGCCACGCGGTGCGCAGCACCGGCTCGCCGTCCAGCAGGGCCCACTTGCCGAACAGCAGGACGGCGAAGACCGCCTCCGAGACGAGGCTGAACGCGAAGACCGTGCGGATGACGCCCCGGACGTCACCGGCGCTGAGCGAGCGCGACTCCGCCTGCGCCACCAGCCGCGCGCGCAGGCCCAGGCGGCGCGAGAGCAGCAGCGCCAGCAGCGTGGCCGCGGTGGTGATGCCGAGGCCTCCCAGCTGCACCAGCAGCATGATCACGAGGTGGCCGCAGGTGGTCCACGCGGTGCCGGTGTCGACGATGGACAGGCCCGTCACGGACACCGCGGAGGTGGCGGTGAAGACCGCGACGAGCACGTCCGCGCCGCCGTCGGTGTGCGCCACGGGGAGCGACAGCAGCAGGGTCCCCACGGCGATGGCCGCCGCGAACCCGCCGGCGATGACCCGCCCGGGGTGGGGCGTCCCGCCGCGGGGCGTGCGCCGCAGCGGGCTGGCGGTGGGCTGGGCCGTGCTGTCGGGCACGGTCGCCCACCCTGCCAGAGGCCCGCGTCCGCCGTCGTCGTCCTCCTGGGCGACCGCCCACCGGGTGGCGGTCGGGGTGGGCGGTGTGCGGTGGCCACGGCGCGCGGTGGAGGGTGGGGGTGTGCTCCCGCACAGCGGCGTGCGGGCGTGGGCTGACGAGGAGCGAGCAGTGGTCGTGGAGATGTCTCAGCAGGCAGCGCCGGAAGGCCGCCCTGAGGGGGTGCTGGACGCGGTGCGCGAGCCCGGGCGGGCCCGCGTGTGGGCGCAGGACCACCCGGGGGCGACGGTGACCTCGGGGACGACGACGGTGCGCGTGGTCACCGACGACATGCCCTTCCTCGTGGACAGCGTGCTGGCGGTGCTGGCGCACTCGGGGCGCTCGATCCGGCGCCTGTCCCACCCGCGCCACCTCGTGCGGCGCGACGCGCAGGGCCTGCTCGTGGAGGCCCGGCCCGCCGGGGGTGTCGACACGGCGGAGGACGGCGACGGCACCATCACCGAGAGCCACATCGAGGCCGAGGTGAGCCTGGACGGGGAGGACCCCGGTGGTGCCCGCCTCGTCGAGGCCGTCAGCGGGGTCCTGCAGGACGTCCGGGCGGCCGTGGAGGACTGGGACCCCATGCGGCGGCGGGCCCAGGAGCTGGCCACCGCGCTGGTCGAGGACCCGGCCGCCGGCGGCGACGAGGACGAGCGCCGCCGCGCCGCCGCGTTCCTGTCCTGGATGGCGCAGGACCGGTTCACCTTCCTGGGGCACCGGGTCTACGACGCGCGGGCGGCCGAGGACGGCTCCGGTCCCACCGGGCGGACGGTGCTGGACGGCCGCGAGGCCGGTGCGCTGGGCGTCTCGAGGTTCCGGCCGGCCCGCCGGGGCCTGGAGGCCGAGACCGGCGAGCGGGGCGGTCCCGCGCCGGTGCTGGTGGTCTGGAAGGCCTCCGCCCGCGCCACCGTGCACCGGCCCTCGCACCTGGACTGCGTGGCCGTCCGCCTGGTCGACGACCAGGGCCGGGTGGTGCGCGAGCACCGGTTCCTGGGGCTGTTCACCTCCTCGGCGCGCAACGAGCCGCTCCTGGACGTGCCGGTGGTCGCGGACAAGGTGCGCACGGTGCTGCGCCGCGCGGGCGTGCGGTCTCAGGACCACGCCGGGCGCGACCTCATCAGCGTGCTGGAGACCCTCCCGCGCGACGAGCTGCTGCAGGCCGACGCGACGTGGATCACCGAGACCTCCCTGGCCGTGCTCGACCTCAAGGAGCGCCGCCGGACCCGCCTGTTCCTGCGCCACGAGCGCCAGGACCGGGTGGTCTCGTGCCTGGTCTACCTGCCGCGGGACCGCTACACGACCGGGGTCGGCCACCGGGTCGGGCAGCGCCTGCTGGAGGCCCTCGGCGGGGCGGAGGTCGAGCAGACGCTGCAGGTCTCGGAGTCTGTGCTGGCGCGCCTGCACTACGTGGTCCGCGCCGGTGAGGGGCAGCGGCTGGTCGGCACCGACCAGCTCGACCGCTCCGCGCTGGAGCGCTCCGTGGCGGCCCTCACGCGGTCCTGGCAGGACGCGCTGGTCGAGGCGGCGCAGGAGGCCGAGCCCGGTGACGAGGAGCGCGTGGCGCGGTGGGCGGACGGGATACCCGACTCCTACCGCTCCACCACGGCGCCCGCCGACGCCCTCGTGGACCTGCGCCGCTGCCAGGAGGTGCTGGACGGCCCCGAGGGCCGCCCCGTCCTGGAGCTGCGCCGCGACGACGACGCACCGCCCACCGACCGGCGCCTGGTGTTCTACCGCTCCCGCCCGGAGACGCTGACCTCGATGATGCCGGTGCTCACCAACCTCGGGGTGGAGGTGCTCGAGGAGGTCCCGCACCGCCTGCAGGACGCCGACGGGCGGCGCGTGTGGATCGAGGACCTGCGGCTGCGCTTCCCGGAGCGGAGCACCCGCCCGGGCGTCGACACCCGGGCGCAGGGGCGCCGCTTCTGCGACGCCTACGCCGCGGTGGCCCAGGGCCAGGCCGAGACCGACTCGCTGGACCGCCTGGTCCTCGCGGCCGGGCTGACCTGGCGGCAGGTCGCCCTGGTGCGGGCGTGGACGAAGTACCTGCGCCAGGTGGGGCTGGCGTACAGCCCCGAGGGCGTCGCGGACGTCCTGCTGGCGTCCACCGGCGTGGTGCGCCTGGTGGTGAACCTCTTCGAGGCGCGCTTCGCGCCCCTGCGCTCCGGCGGTGAGGACCGCGCCGACCTCGTCGACGCCCTCGAGGAGGAGGTCGGCGCTGCGCTGGACCGGGTGGAGAGCCTCGACGCCGACCGCGTGCTGCGCTCCCTGCTGTCGGTGGTCAGGGCCGTGGTGCGCACCAACGCCTACCAGCACGACCAGCACAGCCCGGACGGCCAGCCGCCTGCGCACCTGTCCTTCAAGCTGGCGCCGCGGCTCGTGGCAGGGATGCCCGAGCCGGCCCCGCACGCGGAGGTGTGGGTGTACTCCCCGCGGGTGGAGGGCGTGCACCTGCGCTACGGCGAGGTCGCGCGCGGCGGGCTGCGCTGGTCGGACCGCCGCGAGGACTTCCGCACCGAGGTGCTCGGCCTGGTCAAGGCGCAGGTGGTCAAGAACGCCGTCATCGTGCCGACGGGCGCGAAGGGCGGCTTCGTGGCCAAGCAGCTGCCGGACCCGGCCCGCGACCGCGAGGGCTGGTGGGCGGAGGGCACCGCCTGCTACCGCACCTTCATCTCGGGGCTGCTGGACGTCACCGACGACCTGCGCACCACCGAGGGCGAGGACGGCCGCCTGGTCCGGGAGGTGGTGCCGCCGGCCGACGTCGTGAGGTACGACGGCGACGACTACTACCTCGTGGTGGCCGCCGACAAGGGCACCGCCACCTTCTCCGACACCGCCAACGAGATCGCCCTGGCGCGCGGCTTCTGGCTGGGCGACGCGTTCGCCTCCGGCGGGTCCGTCGGCTACGACCACAAGGCCATGGGCATCACCGCCCGCGGGGCGTGGGAGAGCGTGCGCCGCCACTTCCGCGAGCTCGGGCACGACACCCAGACCGAGCCCTTCACGGTGGTGGGCGTGGGGGACATGAGCGGTGACGTGTTCGGCAACGGGATGCTGCTGTCCGAGCAGGTGCGCCTGGTCGCGGCGTTCGACCACCGGCACGTCTTCCTCGACCCCGACCCCGACCCCGGGGTCTCCCACGCCGAGCGAGCGCGGCTGTTCGCGCTGCCGCGCTCGTCCTGGGCCGACTACGACCGCTCCCTGATCTCCGCGGGCGGCGGCGTCCACTCCCGCACCGCCAAGTCGGTGCCGGTCAGCCCGCAGGTGGCGCGCCGGCTCGGCCTGGACCCCTCCACCACGGCGCTGTCACCGGTGGACCTGCTGCGGGCGGTGCTCGCGGCTCCGGTGGACCTGTTCTGGAACGGCGGCATCGGCACCTACGTCAAGGCCTCCACCGAGAGCCACGCCGACGCGGGCGACAAGGCCAACGACGCCATCCGCATCGACGGTCGGGACCTGCGCGCCCGCGTGGTGGGGGAGGGCGGCAACCTCGGCTTGACCCAGCGGGGGCGCATCGAGGCGGCCCAGCTCGGGTGCGAGGGCCGGGGCGTCAAGCTCAACACCGACGCCATCGACAACTCCGCGGGCGTCGACTGCAGCGACCACGAGGTCAACATCAAGATCCTCCTGGACCAGCTGGTGGCCCGCGGGCAGCTGGACGGCGCCGACCGCGACGCGACGCTGCTGCGGATGACCGACGAGGTCGGCCACCTGGTGCTGCGCGACAACTACGACCAGAACGTCGCGCTGAGCGTGGAGGGCGCCCTGGCGCCCGCCCTGCTCCCGGCCCACCGCCGGTTCCTGGCCGAGCTGGACCGCACCGGGGTGGTGGACCTGCAGCTGGAGGCGCTGCCCACCCCGGCCGAGCTGGACCGCCGGGCCCGTGACGGCGGCGGGCTGACCGCGCCGGAGCTGTCGGTGCTCATCGCCCACGCGAAGATCACCCTCGGTCGGGCCGTGCTGGCCAGCTCCCTGCCGGACGAGGAGTGGGTCGCGGCGACCCTGCGCGGCTACTTCCCCGCCGAGCTCGGCGAGCGCTTCGGCGACCACCTCGCCGACCACCCGCTGCGCCGCGAGATCGCCACCACCGTGCTGGTCAACCGCGTGGTGGGCCTGGGAGGCCTGACGTTCGCGTTCCGCGCCGCGGAGGAGACCGGGGCCGAGGCCGCCGACGTGGTGCGGGCCTTCGTGGTGGCCGCCCGGGTGTTCGGCCTGCCCGAGCGCGCCGCCGCGGTGGAGGAGCTGGACGGGCGCGTGCCCGTGGCCGCGCAGGTGCGCCTGCGCTCGGTGCACCAGCGGCTGCTCGACCGGGCCGTCCGCTGGCTGCTGCACACCCGGCCCGAGGGCGTCGACGTGCCCGCGGAGGTCGCGCGCTTCGCCCCGCAGGTCGCCCGCCTCGCCCCCGCGGTGGACGGCCTCATCGGCGGCGCCGACCTGCGCACCGTCGAGGGCGACACCGCCGAGCTGGTGGCCCTGGGCGTGCCCTCCGGCGAGGCGCGCCGCACGGCCGCCCTGCTGTCCCTGTTCCCGCTGCTGGAGATCATCGACATCGCCACCCGCGGGAGGCACGACGTCGACCTCGTCGCGCGGGCCTGGTTCGAGATCTCGCGCGCCTACGACATCGAGACCCTGCTGCTGGGCATCAGCGCGCTGCCGCGCGAGGACGGCTGGCAGGTGCTCGCGCGGGCTTCGCTGCGCGACGACCTCTACAGCGTGCACCGCGAGCTCACCCAGGCGCTCCTGCGCGAGCAGCCCGCGCCCGGCAGCGTCACCGACCGGGTGGCGGCGATGCGCGACAGGTTCCGCGACGTGGCGGTGCGCACCGAGGACGACGACGCCCCGCACGACCTCACGTCGCTGACGGTGTCGCTGTGGTCGCTGCGGTCCCACGCCCGCTCCCTGCAGCGCTCGGCCGTCTAGCACGCCGGGGCGGGAGAGCGCTGCTCGTGATCGCACCACCTGGTGGGCTGGGCGAGCCCTCCAGGTGGTGCTCGCGCAGGCATCGCGGTCAGGTGCACGGCCCGCTGCCCACGCGATGGCGGCCACAGGTCCGCACGGGCGCTGCGGGGCTTCGGCGACGCCGACGCAGGGGAACCCCTTGGTGCCCCGGTCGGGCCGCAGAGAGGCGCCTGGGGTCGCTCAGGACCAGGTCAGAGGCTGTTCCTGACTTGCCCACCCGAACACCTGTACGGTAAGATCACCGGCATGAGCCAGGTGGACGGGCGCCCCGAGCAGACGCCCCCACCTGCCCATGTCGCTGGTGCTGCCGATGCCACCGACGCCACTGGGGTTCCACTGCCGCTGCCCAGGCGCCGCCGCCGGCGCCGCGTCACCGGGGTGATGACCCGGCCACCGCTGCGCGGACCGCGCCCGGAGCGCCACCGACCCGCTCGCGACGCCGTGGAAGCCGCCGGTCGCCTACCCGGCCCTGCGCAGCTGAGTGAGACCGAACTGCGCTGCGCCTACGACCACCTCGATGAGCACCTGCGCCCCGTGCCTGGTCCCGACGATGCCACCGACGCCGTCGTGTTCGCCTTCTGCTGCTGGCTGGCCGGCCAGGACGAGGCCGGTCGGGCGCTGGTCGCGGCGGTGCGCGCCGAGCGCGAGGACGTGGCCACCGCCGCGCGGGTGCTGACCCGGATGCGCACCAAGGAAGCCCTCATCGGCTCGATCCAGGCCGAGCGGATCGAAGACCTCGCCGCGTTGGCGCCGCTGTACCGCCGCGCCCGCCGCGGTCCCGCCCTCCTCGACGACGGTGGCGGTGGCGTGGGTGCGGCGTTCGCCGCCCAAGCGCAGGCGGTGGCTGCGGAGGGGTTGGAGGACCTGGTCGCTGAGCTGGCTCCGGCGCTGGGGTGGACGGAGTACACCGCCCGCGCGCAGGTGCTGCTGGCCGCGCGGGTGGTGGCGGTGATGCCGCACGCGTTGGACCGTCTGGCTGCGGGGCAGCTGAGCATGGCGGGGCTGACCGCGACCGCCAACCGCCTCGCCGAGGTGGACCCGGTGGCGGCGGCGACGATCGACGAGCACCTGTTCGGCCCCGAGGCGGTCGGGGTGGAGCTGACCCTGGCGAGCCTGCGCGAGGAGGTCGACCACCAGGTGCACCTGCACGACCCTGCGGCGGCGACCGAGCGGGCTGCGCGCAAGACCAGCGCACGGCGGGTGTGCTACACCGCGCTGGGCGACGGGCAGGCCAAGCTGAGCCTGATCGGACCGGTCACCGCGGTGGCCGCGGTAGCACTGAAGGTGCGAGCGGCGGCCAGGGCGAACCTGGCCGCCGCCCGCGACGCCGCCCGCCGGGGTGAGCCCGCCCCCGGGGGTGGGGACCCCTACGCCGATGACGCCGACCAGCCTGATGAGCGGCCCCTGGGCGCGCACGCCTTCGACGCCGCCGTCACCGCGCTGAGCGCGGTGCGCCCGAGCGCGTTGGACGCCTCCAGCGCGGGGTGGGCCGCGGGCACGAGCGTGGAGATCCGCATCTCCTTGCCCGCGCTGGTCGGGGTGGACGAGGATCCGGGGTACGTCGAGGGGTACGGGTGGGTGCCGCCGTGGCTGGTCCGGGCGGGCCTGCGCTGGGGTGGGTGCCGGTTGCGGCGGGTGCTGACCGATCCCTTCACCGGTGACCTCATCGCCGTGGACGGGCACACCTACCCCGCCTCCTGGCTGACCGACCCCGGCCCCGACACCCCCGGCCCCGACGGTCCGGGTGGTCCGGGTGGCGACGGCGGACCACCACCGCAGCAGCCACCGCAGCAGCCACCGCAGCAGCCACCGCCGGCTCCGACAACCGGTGGGAGGCGGGCCGGGTTCTTCAAGGGCCGACCGATCCAGCAGCTGCCACCACCAGATCTCGACACCCATCCCGACGTCGGTGGTGCTGGTGAGCCTGCCGATCCCTGCACGGCGGGGACCTGTGAGCCGGTCGACCCCGCCACCTGCCCCCTGGGAGCCATCGGCGGCGGCCCTCACGACCCACCCGAGGCGCTGCGCCGCCACCTCAGCGCGCTGTGGGGCACCTCCACCGGTCCCGGGGACCTCCTGCCCGCCCACCAGGCGGACCTGGACCACGTCACTCCCTGGGGGCAGCTGCCCGGCCAGGGCGGTCCGACGTGCGCGTGCAACCTGGACCCCAAGTCCCGCCGCTGGCACCGGCGCAAGCACGCCGGGGATGCCCGCACCGCCGCCGGCGTGGCGTGGAGCGCGCGCTGGCAGCACTGGCGGTGCACCGCCGGGCACGCCCACTGGCGCTCCCCCCTCGGCCTGGACCACGTCACCCGCCCCCGGCCGTACACCGACCCGATCCCGCGCTACCGCGCGTGGGCACCACCACCGCGGGTGCCGGCGACCGGTCCGGTGCGCAGGCCGGTCGACCCCACCCGCGGCTTCCCCGCCGAGCCGCCGTTCTAGCGAGCGGCTTCAAAGGGCGCGTCTGCTCCTGCGCTGCAACGAGGACGACGACGGCGGCGTCGTGCACGCGGAGGCCCCGATGACGGGGCGCGTCTGACAGGAGGCCAGCGCGGTGGGTGGTCGACGGCTGGTGGGCCGCGCAGCGGCGGCGCGGGCGCTGGCGGCGCTCGTCGTCGTCCTGGTCGTCGCGGGGGTGGGCGCGGGGCCGGCCAGCGCAGCCGGCCGTCCGCCGGCCGGTGTGACGGCGGTGGGGACGGTCCCACCGCAGGTGCAGGCCGCCTACGACGGGGAGCTCCTGCGCCAGCTCGTCGTGGCCGCCGGAGGTGGGAGCGGGCAGGTGCGCGCGGGCACGGTCCACCAGCTCTTCACGTTCACGCAGGAGTTCGTGGAGGGGCGCAGCACCGGTGACCCGGTGCGCGCGGAGCAAGCGTGGGTCGCGGGGTACGAGGTCGACGGCGAGCCCGCGGGGTGGCAGCAGACGTACCTCGACGACAGTGGTGCCGTCCGCTCGTCGGGGACCAACCCCGACCCGCTCGGAGCCCGGGCGTTCCTCGACACCACGGCGGTGGCGCTGGTGCAGGTGCCGTCGGAGGGGGAGTTCTTCACGCTGGTCGACGGCGTGGTGACCCCGCTGCGGACCCAGTCGTGGGACACCGCGCTCGGCCCGCGCAGCCTGGCGCAGGTGCAGGCGGACTTCGCCGTCTCCCGTGCCGAGACCGCTGCGGCGTACGCCTGCTGCACCCCGGCGGACGCCTGCGCCGGTGGGTCGAGCAGCGGCGGGACCGCAGGCGGTGGCGGCGGGGCCTCCTGCGGTCCGGGCCTGCCGAGCCCGGGGGTGCTCGCCCTCGCGGCGGCAGCGGTCCTGCTCGCCGCCGGCACCGGGTGGACCGCGCTGAGCCGCCGTCGTTGCGCCCCCGGGGGGCGCAGCTGACAGCGGCTCGGCGCACTCGGCCGCGCCCGGGACCTCAGCGGCTGCCGTCCAGCGCGGCAGGGGCCAGCGGAGCGGTCACCCACCGGGAGGTGCCCAGCACACCCGCACCCACGACCACCACCAGCGCCGCCCACGCCACGGTCGATCGCACGGCGCTCCAGCCGTTCCCCACACCGCCGGGACCGGGGTCATGTCCGCAGTCTGGCGCGCAGCGACCACCAGCGGTGCGCTGCCGCACCGGTGCACACCGCTGCACACCGCGCCAGCGGCCGCTGCAGCAGCCGCGCTCGCCGGCTCACCAGACCTGCACCACGGCGGTCACCGCCAGGTGCCGCTCGAGCAGCCCGTCTCCAGGACGAGCGGTGGGCGGGGCTTGACCCTCACGTGACGTCAGGGCCCACGGTGGTCCTCGTGACCGCACCGCACCTCACCGTGGGCCGCGTGGCCGAGCTGACCGGCGTCAGCGTCCGCACGCTGCACCACTACGACGCCGTCGGGCTGGTGCGCCCCTCGGGGCGCACCCCCGCGGGCTACCGCCTGTACTCCGCCGACGACGTCGAGCGGCTGCAGGCGGTGGTCGTGTACCGCCGCCTCGGGTTCTCCCTGGAGGAGGTCGGTGCGCTGCTGGCGGCCGACGGCGAGGAGCTCGTCGACCACCTGCGGCGCCAGCGCGACGCGGTCACGGCCCGGCTGCGGGAGGACGCAGACCTCCTCGCGGCGATCGAGAGAGCACTGGAGGCGAGGATGACCGGGATCCAGCTGACCCCCGCCGAGCAGCGCGAGCTGTTCGGCGACTCGTTCAGCGAGGACTACGCCGTCGAGGCGCACGAGCGCTGGGGGCGGACCGAGCAGTGGGCGCAGTCGCAGCAGCGCACCGCGGCGTACACGAAGGCGGACTGGGAGCAGGTGAAGGCCGAGGGCGACGCCCTCAACGCCGCCTTCGCCGAGCTGCTGGCCGCGGGGGAGCCCGCCGACGGCGACGCCGCCACCGCCGTGGCCGAGCGGCACCGCCTGCACGTGTGCGAGCGCTTCTACGACATGGACCACGCGATGCACCGGTCGGTGAGCCAGCTCTACGTGGACGACCCGCGCTTCACCGCCACCTACGAGGCGGTCGCCCCCGGGCTGGCCCAGTACGTCCGCGACGCCGCCCACGCCAACGCCGCCCGGCACGGCGTCACCGGGGGGTGCGCCGGGTGATCGGCCGGCCGGCCGATCAGGCGGGGCAGCCGGCGACCCCCGGGGCAGCACCCGTGCTGGCCAGCGCCTGGGCGGAGCGGCCCGCCCGGCACTGCTCCAGGACCTCCTGCGCTGACAGCTCGCCCTGGTAGGCGCTGAACCACGCGAGGTCGCCGACGAGCTGTCCGGGCCCGGCTCCGGCGGACGCCCAGGACGACAGGTCGTCCTGGGCCACCCGCAGGACGGCCCGGGTGTAGGCGCTCCCCCTGGACCCCGCCGGGTCGTCCGCGCGCAGCTGGCCGTCCAGGTAGAGCCGCAGGCCGGCGGGGGACTGCACCAGCGCGACGTGGTGCCAGCGGCCGTCCGCCCAGTCCACCCCGACCGCGGTGCGCAGGACGACGCGGGCGGAGCCCGACGGCGCCACCCCGGCGACCACCCGCCCGCTGCCGTCGAGGAAGACGACCCTGTCGCGCACCACCGGGGCCCCGGCGGCCGGGGCGGCGTCTCGCACCTCGACGAGCAGTCCCTGGCGGGTCGTGGTGCGGAACCACAGCTGGACGCTGAGGACGGCGTCGGCGGCGATGCTGGTCGCGTACTGCATCTGGGCACCCCCCGAGCCGGTCCCGAGGGCCACGGCGCGCCCGGTCCCGCCGGTGGTCTGGGCGTCTCTGGGGCACGGTCCGTCGGTGGTGGACCCCCTGGTGGTGCCGGTGTCCCAGACCCCACCGGCGTAGGCCGCCGCGCCGCCGGCACCACGACCGCTCAGCGCGGCCGTGCTGCCGTCCTGCAGGGACCACAGCAGGGGGGCGCGGTGCTGCGCCCGCGCGTCGACGGCGGCGTCCTGGCAGCGGAACCACGTGCTCGAGGTCGCCGTCGTCGTCGTCGCGGGGGAGGCCGTCGCCGCGGTGAAGGCCGAGCTCGCCCCCGGCGCCGAGACGGCGAGGAGCACGGCGAGGAGCACGGTGAGGAGGATCGCCACGGCGGTGGGTGCGCGCCCGCGCCCGGTGCTGCTCACGGCCGCAGCGCCGCGGCGACGGAGGGACTCGCGCGCAGCTGCAGGACAGCGCCCTCCCAGCGCCGCGGCACGCGGAGGGACGCCACCTGGCCGTAGCGCAGGTCGACCTGGCCGACGACGGCCTGCTGGCCGCCCACGACCGCCGTGGCGGTGACGTGCTGCGGCAGCAGCCCGGTGGAGACCACCCGCACGTCGTGACCGGCTGGGCCGAGGACCACCGCCGACCCGCCCCAGGGGTGCACCAGCACCGTGGTGACCAGGAACGCGACCGAGCAGGCGGCCAGGCGCGCCGGTCCGCGCCAGCTGGCGGGCAGGCCCCTCGCGGCTGCTCCCGCCGCGAGCGCCGCGAGCAGCAGCGGCAGGGCGCGCAGGGCGAACCCGGCGGCGGGCAGGACCACGGCCACCCGCCCCACCAGCGCGGCCCGCTCCAGCGGCCAGGGGTCCTCGGCGGTGTTCAGGTCCCCCCGGGTGCGCCACTGCCCGTCCGCCCCGCGCGCGACGCGGTGCACGTGGACGGCTGCGCCGTCCTGCGGCGGCACGAACGCGACGAGGTCCCCCGGCACCAGGCCGCCGAGCGGGGCCGGCGTCGTGACCACCAGGGACCCGACGGGGGCCGCTGACCCCATCGAGGGTGACTCGATGACCCACAGCCGGGCTCCGGAGCCCACCACCGCGGCGACGGCCAGCGCGGTGAGCAGCAGGCACACCGTCACGGCCACCGGGGTGCGCCGCCCGCGGGAGAGCGCCCCGGGGACCGGTCGGGCGTGCCGGGCGTGTCGGGGCGGGGCGCTGCGCCGCTGGGGCCCGGACCCGGTCAGGAGGAGAACGTCCACGTCAGGGGTTGTGAGGCGGTCAGTCCCTGGACGGTGTTGTCAGCACCGGTGGAGGGGAAGGTCACGCTCACCACGACCGTCAGCGACGCTCCGGGTGCCACCGGCACGGGGGCGAGCGCCGTGGTCCCGGACAGGCCCGAGAGCGCACCGGTGTACACGGTCGCCCCGCCTGGACCGGTGGTGGCGATGTCCACGCGCAGTGCGGAGCACAGGTCACCCGAGCCGGAGGCGGTGGCGCCGCTGGCGCGAGCGCTCGTGCAGGGCGCGGCGGTGAGGGTCGCCGCGGTCGCCGCGACGCTCCCCCGGTTGGTCAGGGTGACGGTCTTGGTGCTCGACCCGCCCGGGACGAGCAGGCCGCCGCCGTACTTGTTGATGGTCGAGCAGGTGGAGGACCCGGAGTCGGTGGTGGTCCCCGCCCCGGTGCTGGCGCAGGAGGTGCCGTCGGAGGACTCCACCAGGACCAGGGTCCCCGTCGTGGCCGAGTTGGGGTCGTTCCGCACAGCGACGGTGAAGGCGGAGACGGCGCTGCCGGCCGTCAGGGTCGCGGCGGTGACGGTCAGCACGGCCGCGGACGCCCACGCGAGCACCGTGCCGCGGCGGCTGGAGCGCCGGTCGTCCGGGGTGTTGCGGCGGTGGTTCGGCACACCCCTCGATCGGCCCGTGTCCCGGCGCGGCTGAGCGGTTGGTCGTCCACGACATGTCTGCTCTTCGAGGGCGCCCTCAGCTGCGCCGGCGGACGCGGGGTCCTCGCCACCGCGCCGTCGAGTTCCTGCCGACTCCCGCGCGGGAGGGGCTCGACGGCGCGGAGCGGAGTGCCCGGGCGCGCAGGATGGCGCTGTGATGAGCACGTGAACCGCCGCTCCGCCCTGCTCTTCGCCGGCCTCGGCATCGCCTGGGGCGTGCCGTACCTCTTCATCGCCATCGCCGTCACCGAGCTGGAGCCGTCGGTGCTGGTGCTGGCCCGCACGGCGCTCGGCGCGCTGCTCCTGCTGCCCCTGGCGCTGCTGCGCGGCGAGGTCGGCCCGGCGCTGCGCCACTGGCCGGCGCTGCTCGTCTACACGGTCGCCGAGGTGCTCGTGCCCTGGCTGCTGCTGGCCCGCGCCGAGAGGTCGCTGCCCAGCTCCACCACGGCGCTGCTCATCGCCGCGGTCCCTCTGGTCGGGCTGGCGGTGGCCGCCCTGGCCCGCCGCGCCCGGCTCGACGACTCCCCGCGCCGCCCCCTCGGGGGCCGCGGCGTGCTGGGCCTGGCCGTCGGCAGCCTCGGGGTCGCCGCGCTCGTGGGCGTCTCCCTGACCGGCGCCGACCCGGTGGCGGTGCTGGAGATGGCGGTGGTGGTGGTCTGCTACGCCGTCGGCGCGTGGGTGCTCGGCGCGCGCCTGCGCGACGTCCCCAGCGCCGGCGTCATGGCGTGCTCGCTGGCGGTCTCCGCGCTGGTGTACCTGCCGGTGGTGCTGCTCGGGCCCGGCCTGCCGGCGCAGCTGCCGTCGGGGCCGGTGGTCCTCGCCGTCGTCGTCCTCGGGGTGGTGTGCACGGCGGGGGCGTTCCTGCTGTTCGGGGCCCTGGTGGCGGCCGTCGGCGCGGTCCGCACCACCACGGTGGTGTACGTGAACCCGCTCGTCGCGGTGGTCGCCGGAGCCCTCGTGCTGGGAGAGCGTCTCACCGCGTGGACCGCCGTGGGGGCCGTGCTCGTGCTGGCCGGGTCGGTGCTGGCGACGGCGCCGCCGCGCCGCCGGGCCGCGGCGGACCCGGCCGTCGCCGCGACCTGAGCCTCAGACGCCGGCTGGCTCCTCCAGCCGCACGGGGGTGACCGGGGCGGCCCCGGCGCGCTCCTCGCGGCGCGTGAGCTTCAGCGTGTAGACGGTGCCGTGGGAGAGCATCCGCGAGACCGCGGTGGCCGGCACCACGGCCAGCGCCAGCGGCAGCAGGAGCGCGGGCGCCGCGGTGAGCTCGAAGAGCATCACCGCGCCGGTGATGGGGGCCCGGGTGGAGCCGGCGAAGGTCGCGGCCATGCCCACCACGGCGAACAGCGCGGTGTGCCCGGCCAGGGACGGGTCGAGCCAGGCGGCCGCGTCGCCGAACGCCGCACCCGCCATCGCCCCGACGAACAGCGACGGGGCGAACACCCCGCCCGACCCGCCGATGCCGAGCGTCAGGGACGTGGCGAGCACCTTGGCCAGGAGCAGCACCAGCAGGGCGCCCAACGCGATGCCCCCGTAGACCGACCTCTCGAGCACGGGGTAGCCCACGCCGTACATCTGCGGCACGGCCAGCAGCAGCAGGCCCAGGGCGAGCCCGCCGACCGCGGGGCGCGCCCACTCCGGGCCGCGGGTCCTGCCCCACAGGGCGTCGCACGCGTCCTCGACGAGGTAGACCACCCGTGCGAAGCCGATGCCGACGGCGCCGGCGAACACGCCGAGCAGCAGCACGAGCAGGTAGTCCTCGGGGCGGATGGCGCCCAGGTGCGGCAGGGCGATGAACGGGGCGTCGCCGAAGGCGGCGCGGCCGATGAGCGCGGCGATGACCGAGGAGATCGTCACCGCGCCGAAGGAGACGGGGGAGAAGTCCTGCAGGAGCAGCTCGAGGGAGAAGAAGATGCCTCCGAGGGGGGCGTTGAAGGTGGCCGCGACGCCGCCCGCGGCGCCGCAGGCGACCAGCGTGGACAGCCGCGAGCCCGGCAGCCGCATCCGCTGCCCGAGCGCGGAGCCCAGGGCGGAGCCGATCTGGATGATCGGCCCCTCGCGGCCCACCGACCCGCCCGAGCCGATGCAGATGGCGCTGGCCAGGGCCTTGACCGCCGCCACGCTGCCGCGGATGCGGCCCCCGTTCGAGCTGATGGCGCGCATGACCTCCGGGACGCCGTGGCCGCGGGCCTCGGGGGCGAAGCGCTGCACGAGCGGCCCGTAGAGCAGGCCGCCGATGGCGGGCGCGAGGACGACGAAGCCCGCTCCGAGCCACGGGACCCACGGGTGGGCGGGGTGGCCGACGACGGCCGAGTAGTCCTCGTGGCCGCTGAACACCCACGTGGCCGCGTGGATGAGCCAGCGGAAGACGACGGCGGCCAGCCCCGCGCCCACGCCGATGAGCACGGCGGGCAGGGCCAGGCGCAGCACCTGACCGTCGAAGCCGGCCCCGAGGCCGAACCGACGAGAGGGGGTGGGGGACGACGACGGAGCCGAGGGCGATGCTTGCACGAGTGCAAATGTACGCCTTCGGCAATCAGGTGGTCCAGGGGGCTCCCCGACAGCTCTCAGCCGCCGTAGGGCGACAGCTCCTCCGGCAGCGGTTCGTCAGCGGCGCGGCGGAACGCGGCCGCCCCGCGAGCCAGGAGCGCGCGGTCCCGGGGTGCCATGCGCGCCACCACCCGGGCGAGCTCGGCCCGTCGCCGGTCGGTGACCTCGCGCACCAGGCGCTGACCGGCCTCGGTGGCCGTCACCAGCACCTCCCGCCGGTCCGAGGCTCCGGCGCGCCGCTCCAGCCACCCGCCGGCGACGAGCCGGTCCACCGAGCGCGTCAGCGTCGACCCGCCCACCGCGAGCCGCTCGGCCAGGTCGCTGGAGCGCACCGGGCCCAGCTCGCTGGCCAGCACGAGCAGCCGGAACTGGGGGACCGTGACCTCCTCGAGCGCCGGGGCCAGCGAGCGCGCCACCACACCGAGCAGCGCGCGCGAGGCGGCCACGAGGTCCTCCACGCCGTCGTCGTCCATCACGGAGCCATCATCGGCGTGCCCCTCCGTCAGGCGAGCAGCGCCCGCAGCTGACGGGCGAAGCGCTCGGGGTCTCCGCCCATCCACGGCACCCAGTCGACGTGGCCGCCGGTCACCATCGCCGCCTCCCGGTCGAGCAGGGCCGCCACCCCCTCGGCGCCGCGGCGGGCCAGCTGCCGCCCCGACTCGCGCCCCGCGGCCAGCACGACGCGCGCGCCGGCGGCCTCGGCGGCCCGCAGGCCCTCGACGTCGACGTCGTACCCGCAGACCGTGAGCAGCCCCTTGTCGAGCATGCGCGTCATCGCCACCACGTGCTGGTCGGTGGGGTCCGCCGGCGGGTGGGGGTCGGTGGCGTGGTCGCTGCCCTCGGGGGCCTCGAAGCCGGCGAGCGCCATGAACGCCCCCATGGCGGGCCAGACGCCCTGGGCGTGCAGGGTGGTGACGACCCGCTCGGCGTCCGCCCGGCGCTCCGCGCCGTCGGGCAGCGCGCCGAACAGCGGCGGCTCGTGGGCCACGAGCATGCGCAGCCGGTCCGGGTGGCGCGCCGCGAACGCCAGGCCGGTCACCGCGCCGCCGCTGGAGCCGAACACGTCCGCGCGGGCGTCCGGACCTGCCACGGCGTCCAGCAGCGCTGCGACGTCGTCGGCGAGGCGGTCGGGGTCGGCGTCGTCGTCGGGGTCGTCCAGGGGGCTCGCGCCGAAGCCGCGCGGGTCGTGCAGGAGCACCCGGTGGTCGGTGGCGAGGTGCGCGCCGAGGTCGCGGAAGTCGTCAGCGCCCGCGGGGTGGCCGACGAGGACGACGACGGGTGCGCCGTCCGGGCCGGCCAGCTCGTGGTGCAGGTGCGCGCCGGGCACGTCGAGGGTGCCGCTGGTCCAGGTGGTGCCGCTCATGCCGTGCTGACCCTCCTCGCTCGCGGGACTCATCGCCGGGCGCTCGGGACGCGCAGCTCGGAGGGCACCGCCTGCAGCCGCGCCAGGTCGGCGCTGATGGCGGCGGCCGTCTCCAGCAGCAGCGGGAGGTGGTGCTCCACGAGCGTCTCCATGGACGTCTCCAGCGCGTGCGCGTTGACGTTGACAGCCGCCACCACGCGACCCGCGGCGCCGCGCACGGGGGCGGCGACCGAGCGGACCGCGGGCGCGAGCTGCTGGTCGGTGGTGGCCCACCCGCGGTCGCGCACGAGCGCCAGCTCCTCCTCGAGGGCGGCGGTGTCCACGGGGGCGGCGGTGGTGACGCCGGAGCGGGACGGCGCGGCGAGCACCCGGCGCAGCTCGTCGGTCGGCAGGTCGGCGAGCAGCACCTTGCCCAGTGACGTGACGGCGGCCGGGAAGCGCGTCCCGACGTCGGCGCGCAGCGTCACCAGCTTGGGGACGGCCACCCGGGCCACGTACACGACGTCCGACCCGTCCAGCTGCGCCACCGAGCACGACTCCCCGGTGGCGTCGACCAGCTGGCGCAGGTGGTGCTGCGCCGCGTCCCACACGCCGCTCGCCGTGACGTACGCCAGCCCCAGGTCGAGCACGCGCGGCGTCAGGGAGAACGCGCCGGCCTCGGCGCGCACGTACCCGAGGTCGGCGAGGGTGAGCAGGATGCGGTGGGCCGTGGGGCGGGCCAGGCCGGCGCGCTCGGCCACCTCGCTCAGCGCCAGCGAGGGCGCGCCGGTGCCCAGGGCCCGGATGACGTCGAGGCCGCGGGCGACCGCCTCGACGAAGTCGGGGCTGGTCCGGTGCCGTCCGGTCTCGCGCACGCCGCCGTGCCTCCTCGTCGTCCGGTGCCGTCGTCCTGGGGTCGTCGCAGCAGCATGGCACCTCGCCGCGCCCCGGCTGGAGGGTGCGGTGGAGCGGCCCGTTGACCGGGCGGCGCTGCGGGTGCAGCATGGGTCTGTCCGCACAGCGGACACTCGTCCGCTGATGCTCGAGTGCTCGGAGGGTCGATGACGACCGACGCCACGACCGCCCGCGGTGCCCTGGAGGGCCTGCTGGTCGCCGACTTCTCCCGCGTGCTGGCCGGGCCCTACGCCACCCAGCTCATGGGCGACCTGGGCGCCACCGTGGTCAAGGTCGAGGCCCCCGCGGGGGACGAGACCCGCGGCTGGGCGCCGCCCGAGCGCGACGGCGTGTCCACGTACTACCTGGGCATCAACCGCAACAAGGCCGACGTCGTCCTGGACTTCCGGGACGACGGCGACCGCGCGCTGGCCCAGGAGCTGGCCCGGCGCGCCGACGTCGTCATCGAGAACTTCAAGCCCGGCGGCCTGGCCAAGTTCGGCCTCGACTACGCGAGCACCGCGGCCACCAACCCCGGTGTCGTCTACGCCTCCATCAGCGGCTTCGGCAGCGCCGGCGGGGCCGCTCTGCCCGGGTACGACCTCATCGTCCAGGCCGCCTCGGGTCTCATGAGCCTGACCGGAGACCCCGACGGGCAGGCGTACCGGTCGGGGGTGTCCGTCTTCGACATCATGACCGGGATGCAGGCCACCATCGGCGTGCTCGCGGCGCTGCGGCACCGGGAGGCGACCGGGCAGGGCCAGCACGTGGAGGTGAACCTGCTCTCCACGGCGCTGTCGGCGATGGCCAACCACTCCTCGACGTTCATCGCGGCCGGTCAGGTGCCGTTCCGGATGGGCAACGCCCACCCCTCGCTGTTCCCCTACGAGCCGCTGGCCACCGCCGACGGCGAGCTGGTGGTGGTGGCCGCGAACAACGCCCAGTTCGCCAAGCTCGCCGCCGCGCTGGGCGTGCCGGAGCTGGTGGCGGACCCCCGCTTCGCGGCCACCGAGGACCGCAACCGGAACCGCGAGCAGCTGCGCCCCCTGCTGCTGCAGGCCCTCGCCCAGCGCACCAGCCAGGAGTGGTTCGAGGTGCTCACCGCCGCGGGGGTGGCGTGCGGGCCCATCAACACCATCGACGGCGGGGTCGCGCTGGCCGAGCAGCTGGGCCTGGACCCGGTGGTGCACGTCGGCGAGGGAGACGCCGCGGTGCCGGTGGTCCGCAACCCGATCCGGCTGTCGCGGACCCCGGCCACCTACCGCACCCCGCCCCCCGCCCTCGGCGCCGACGACGACGCCGTGCGCGCGTGGCTGGCCGGACCGGCCGAGGCCCCGCTCGGCGAGCGACCGGGGGAGGGCCGGTGAGCGAGCGGCCGGTGTACGAGACCGCGCTGGGCGCCTCCAGCCGGGAGACCATCACGCTGCTCGGCCACGACCTCGCGCGCGACGTCATGGGGACCGTCGGCTTCGGGGAGCTGGCCTACTGGCTGGCCACGCAGCGCCGCCCCACCCCGGGGCAGACCCGGCTCTTCGAGGCGGTGCTGGCGGCCCTGGCCGACCACGGCTTCACGCCCACGGCCATCGTCACGCGGCTGACGTACCTGTCCGCACCGGACTCGGTGCAGGGCGCGCTGGCCGCCGGCCTGCTGGGCGGTGGCTCGCGCTTCCTCGGGGTCACCGAGGACTGCGGCCGGTTCCTGCGCGCCGCCCTGGTCCGGGCGGCCGCGGACGGCCCGCTGCCCGCGAGCGGCGACGACGCCGGCTGGGACGCCCTCGCCCGCGAGGCGCTGACCGCGGAGCACGGGGCCGGGCGGCGCATCCCCGGGCTCGGCCACCACGTCCACAAGGACGGCGACCCCCGCACCCCGCGGCTGCAGCAGGTCGCCGCCGAGGAGGGGCTGGTCGGACCGCACCTGGCGCTGTTCACCGCGATCGGCCGGGTGGCTCCGGAGGTGCTCGGCAAGACGCTTCCGCTCAACGGGGCCGGCACCTGCGGGGCGGTGCTGGCAGACCTGGGCCTGCCGCTGGAGCTGCTGCGCGGCTTCGCGCTGCTGGCCCGCACCGCCGGCCTGATCGGGCAGCTCGCGGAGGAGCTGCGCCACCCGGTGGGCAACGACGTGTTCCTCGCCGTCGACCTCAACAACCGCTCGGTGCCGCCCGACCCGCTGCCCGAGCAGCAGCTGTAGCCCGCCCCACGCACGCGCCCGCCCACGACGACGTCGGTCAAGGAAGGAGACGACATGGCCCGGCTCTCGGCCGTGCTCGCGACCACGCACCACCCGTTCTTCCACAAGATCACCGAGCTGACCCCGCCGGAGGAGCAGCCGCCGTTCGCCGCGGAGTGGAAGCGCAAGGTCCTCGCCTACCGCGAGACCCTCACCGCCGCGCAGCCCGACGTCCTGGTGATGGTCGGCTCGGACCACTTCCACCAGTTCTTCGCCGACAACTACCCGACGTTCCTCATCGGCAAGCAGGCCCGCTACGACGCGACCTTCTACAACGAGGTCCGCGAGTTCTCGATGCCGACCTACGAGCTGGAGGGCCACGAGGAGCTGTCGGGCTTCATGTTCCAGGGGCTGCTGGACCGCGGGTTCGACTTCTCCATCAGCCACGAGCTGAAGATCGACCACTCGATCATCTGCCCCATCATCACCACCCGGCCGCAGGCCGACCTGCCGGTGGTGCCGGTCTACACCAACATCTTCGCCCCGCCGCTGCCGAGCGCGAAGCGCTTCTACGACCTGGGGCGGGCGATCCGCTCGATCATCGACGAGTGGCCGAGCGACCTCACGGTGGCCGCGGTGGGCTCCGGGCACCTGTCGCTGGAGCTGGGTGGGCCGCGCATGTTCGGCGAGCACGGCCCGGACCCGGAGTGGGACCTGCAGGCCATCCGCTGGCTGGCCGAGGGCGACGTCGACGCGATCCTCGAGGACGTCACGTGGGAGTCGATGACGGCGGCCGGCAACGCCACCCCCGGCTACCTCGACCTGGTGCTCATGCTCGGGATCGCGGGGCCGACCAGAGCCGCCTACGTCGACGACCTCGACCTGTTCCACACCCGCGAGATGTACATGACCTGGTACCCCGGAGGTGACCCGCGGTGAGCAAGTACGCCGTGAACAAGTTCCTGTACCAGGTCGACGGCGACCCTGCGCTGCTGGCGGAGTACAAGGCCGACCCGGCGGCGCTCGTCGCCCGGTGGGAGACCGAGATCGGCCCCTGGCTGGGCACCGGGGCGCGCACGGTGGAGCGCACCTCGTGGATCTCGCTCACCGACGCCGAGCGGCGCGCGCTCGTCGAGCACGACTACGTGGCCCTCTTCGAGATGGGGGCCCACTTCTTCCTCATGCTGACGATCTTCATCGCCCTCTACGACGAGGAGTACGCCGCCCGCTCCGGTCCGCTGAGCTTCCAGCGCGAGTACGCCGCCAAGCTCTCCGCCTGGACCGGCAGGGAGCACCCCAGCGTCGCCCTCTGACGCACCAGCCACGCCCCGACCCCACCCCCAGCACCGCCGGCGAAGGAGCCGTCCATGAGCGCCACCGTTGTCCGCCACGCCCTCGTCCTCACCATGGACGACGCCCACACCGTGCTCCGGGACGCCGACGTGCTCGTCGTCGACGACCGCATCGCCGAGGTCGGCGGGCCCGGCCAGCGCCTGTCGGTGCCCGAGGGCACCGAGGAGCTCGACGGCAGCGGCGGCATCCTCATGCCGGGCATGATCGACACCCACCGCCACCTGTGGCAGACGGCCATGCGCGCCTACGGCGCCGACTGGACGCTCACGCAGTACTTCGTCTGGTACTACCTCGAGCACGGCGTGGCCTTCCGCCCCGAGGACGTCGCCACCGGCAACGCCCTGTCGGCCCTCGACGCCCTGGACGCGGGGGTCACCACCACCGTCGACTGGTCGCACGGGCTGCGCACCACCGACCACGCCGAAGCGGCCATCGGCGCGCTGGCGGCGTCACCGGGCCGGTTCGTCTTCGCCCCCGGCAACATCTTCGGCGCCCCGTGGGAGTGGGCGAACAGCGCGGACTTCCGCGCCTTCATGGCCCGCCACCGCGAGGCGCACCCCCGGATCGGGTTCCAGCTGGCGTTCGACGTCACGGGTGACCCGGCGTTCCCCGAGAAGGCCGCCTACGAGGCCGCGCGCGAGATGGACCTGTCCGTCACCACGCACGCCGGGGTGTGGGGCGCCACCAACGACGACGGCATCCGGCTCGCCCACGAGCACGGCCTCCTGCGCCCCGGCGACGTGTACGTGCACGCCGCGACGCTCTCGGACGACTCCTACCAGCGCATCGCCGCCACCGGCGGCACCATCTCGCTGTCCACGGAGAGCGAGCAGAGCTGCGGCCAGGGCTACCCGCCCGCCATGAAGGTGCGCGAGCACGGCATCGGGGCCTCGCTGTCGGTGGACACCAGCGTGTGGTTCTCCTCCGACCTGTTCGCCGCGATGCGCTCCACGCTCGGCGCCGACCGCTCCTGGGAGCACACCAGGGCCCACGAGACCGGCGCCACGGTGACCCACTCGCACCTGCGCGCCGAGCAGGTGGTCGAGTGGGCCACCCGCGGCGGCGCGCGGGCGCTGGGCCTGGACGGCGTGGTCGGCCAGGTGAAGGCCGGCCTCAAGGCGGACCTGGTGCTGCTCAAGAACGACCACTCGCCGTCGATGTTCCCGGTCCTCAACCCCTACGGCCACGTCGTCTTCCAGGTGGGCCGCGGTGACGTGCACACGGTGCTCGTCGACGGCGCGGTGGTGAAGCGCGACGGCCGCCTGGTCGGCGCCGACCTCGCCGGCCTGCGGGCGGCGGCCGAGGGCACGGTCGAGCACCTGCGCTCCTCCCTCGGCGAGGAGGTCTGGCAGGCGGGCATGAACCCCGAGGTGCCGCAGACCGAGATCCTCGACAACCCCTACCAGTACACGGAGTACCGCAGCGCGGCCACGCACTCCGCCGCCGGGGCCTGACACCGGGCTCGGGGCCGGTCGCCGGCGCGGGGGGACGGGGCGGTCAGGCGGCGAGGGCCTGGACGACGGCGGGAGAGGCGACCGGCGCGAGGCTGACCACCGGCTCGGCCAGGGCGAGGTCCGCGGCCACGGCGCGCAGCAGGACCGCCTGCGGCAGCGACAGCGAGCGGCACACCGCGCGCAGCACCTCCGACGACGCCTCCGCCAGGCCGCGCTCCACCTGCGACAGGTGCCCGGTGGAGACGCCCGCGGAGGTCGCGACCTCCTTGAGCGACCTGCCCTGCGCCGTCCTCGCCCGCCGCAGCCGCGCACCGACCACCTGCCGCAGCAGGGGCGCCGCGCTCGGCGGTGCGTCCGCGGGGACGGCGTGCAGCAGGCGCTCGGCCCGCGGCGTCCGCGCGCGGCTCACCGCGGGCTCCCGGCCGTGGCGGCGTCCAGCAGCTGGCGCTCCAGGTCCTCCGGCAGCCCCGGCACCGGCCGGTCCGCCCTCGGCTCGGGCGCGTCGTCGGCGCTCCGCAGCCACGCCCACGTGTCGGCCACCGTGTCGTGGACCGACGTCTGGACGAGCCCGGTCTCCTGGGCGCGGACGGTCGCGACGTCCCAGGCCGTCGCGGCCACCTCCCGCGGCAGCCAGTAGGGCAGGTGCACCCACGGCTGCACGCCGGCGGCGAGCAGCCGCTCCTCGGGGACCTCCACCAGCTCCGCCGCCGCACCCACCACCTGCGCGCACGTCCGCAGCAGCCCGCCGAGCGTGGTCGTCCCGGCGCGCGCGGTGGCGTTGACCGGGCCCGCCCAGCCGGACTCCGCACCGCGCACGAGCCAGTCCGCCAGGTCCCGCGCGTCCACGAGGGCCACCGGCTGCTCCAGCGCCCCGTCGCCGGGCACCACGACGCGCCCGCCGCGCGCCAGGCGGCGCAGCCACCACGCCAGGCGGCCGACGTCGTCGCCGGGTCCCGCGATGAGGCCCGCGCGCGCCAGGAGCACCGGCCCGCGCACCGCGGCGGTGAGCACCCGCTCGGCGTGCGCCTTCACCGGGCCGTAGGCGTCGGCGTCCGCGCCGTCGGAGGGCACCTCGGGCCAGGCGGGCTCGTCGTCCGTGGGCAGCGGTCCCGGCGGCCACGCCGCGCACGCGTTGAGGCTGCTCACGAGGGCGTAGGCGCCCACGTCCGCCAGCGCGGCAGCCGCCTGCTCCGCAGCCGCCCGGCTCTGGCAGGAGGTGTCGACGACGACGTCGGGCCGCCAGCCCCGCTGCGCCGCTCCGCCCAGGGCCGCGGCGAGCGAGCTCGGGTCGTCCCGGTCTCCGTGCAGGGCCAGCACGCCCTCCGGCGGACGGCCGGACAGGCCGCGCGTGAACGTGGCCACCTCGTGGCCGCGGCGCACGGCGGCGCCCACCACGTGGCGCCCCAGGAAGCGCGTCCCACCGAGCACGAGCAGCCGCATGGGACCAGCAGGCCCGCCGGCGGCCCGCGTCGTCAAGCCGCGTTCACCGCGGGTGAACCCCGGTCAGCCCACCGCCGCGCGCCGCCGGCGGCGGAGCACCGGCTCGTGCCGGCGCCCGTTGAGCCACGCGCCCACCCACGTCCCGCGCACGAGCAGGTCGTAGCTCAGCAGCAGCAGCGGGACCGCCACCACCCACGCGCCCACCAGCTGCACCGAGGGCCACCAGCCGGTCTTGGCGAGCAGCAGCTGGACCACCGCGGTCAGCGGCAGGTGCGCGATGTAGACCCAGTACGAGGAGTCCGCCAGGTACCGCACCACGCGCGACCCGCCGGCGAGCGCCCGCAGGAACAGGCCCACCAGGCCGTAGCACCAGCACCACCCCGCCAGCGCCGACAGGGGGGCGTTCAGGCCGAGGGGAGCGGTGTCCTCCAGCAGCACCACCAGCGGCGTCAGCACCAGCGCCGCACCGAGGTGCACCGGCCAGCTGGTGACGAGCTTCGACAGCGCGTCGGGACGGGCGTGCAGGAACCACCCGACCACGAACGCCCCCGTGTACGCGGTGACGGTGGACGGCAGGACGTCGAGGTGGGAGGGCTGCACCACCCCGTAGCGCGCCGAGCCCTGCTGCAGCAGCGCGCTCCAGTACGGCAGCGCGGCCAGCACCACGCCCCCGGGCAGCACGAGCACCGCGCCGGTGCGGTCCGCCCAGCGCTCGGCGCGCTCGCGGCCCGCGCAGGCCACGACCAGGGCCCTCACCACCAGCACGATGACGATGACCTGCACCAGCACCCACAGGAACCACAGGTGCGCCGGGTCCCTGAACAGCCAGAACGGGATGCCGGAGGGCAGGGGCGGCAGCGGTTCCGGGTCTCCGCGCAGGCGCCGGGCCAGCTCCTCGATGCCGATGATCGACAGCAGGACCAGCGGGCTGAAGACCGCCAGCGGGAGCAGGATCCGCTGGGCGCGGTCCGTGGCGTAGGCGCGGACGCCGCGGCGGCTGAGCACCAGGCGCCCGAAGTACCCCGCCAGCATCATGAAGAGCACCATGCGGAACAGGTGGATCACAGTGGTCGCGGCGTCCGCGGCGGGAGCGAACACCGGGTCCGGCCGGAACCAGACGGTGCCCGGGAGGAAGGGCGAGAGGGTGTGCAGCACGATGCCGAGCCCGAGCGCCACGGCGCGCAGCGCGTCCAGGCCGTGCAGCCGCGCACCCTGGGTCGCGGAGGTCGCAGGGGTCGCGGGGGCCGTGGGGGACGGGGCGGGCGACGGCGTCTCGGTCTGCGGAGCCGACGGCCCCGGGGCGGCGGCCGCCGCCCCCGAGTGGGTCGTCACCCCCCGACGCTACGTGATGAACCCCTCCTCGACCGAGTGGAAGCGGAAGCCGCACGGGCCTGCGGGGCGTCCGCAAGCGGAGTGCCGCGCCCGGGTGCGGGCGCCTAGCGTCGCGGTGTGGTGCTCGAGATGACGGTCCCCGCTGGTCCCCGGCCCGCCGGTCGCGGAGGCGGCGGCCGTGACGCCGGCAGTGACGACGTCCAAGACGACGGCGGAGCGCGCGAGCGCGTGCTGCGGGCGTGCCGCGCGATGGACGACGCCGGCGGGCCTCTGCCCCTGGAGGATCTGGCGGCACTGGCCGGGTGGAGCACGCGGCAGCTGGGGCGCCGCTTCGCCGAGGTGCTCGGCACCTCCCCGCGCGCCTACGGCGAGGCGCTGCGCACGCAGCGGCTGCGTCCGGCGCTGCGGGAGGGCCGCGCAGAGGGCGGCACCGTGCTCGACGCGGCGTTCACCGCCGGGTACGGCTCGGTGCGCGCCTTCTACGAGCAGGGCGCCGCCCGCCTGGGCATGACGCCGTCGCAGTACGCCGCCGGAGGCACGGGCGAGCGGCTGCTGTGGTCGGCCGGGCCGGCCGACGTGGGCGGCGTCGAGGGGCGCCGGGTGCTCGTCGTCGTCTCGCTGACCGGGGTGGTGGCGGTCCGGATCGGCGACGACGACGACGCGCTGCTCGCCGAGGTGGCCGCCGAGCTGCCGCTCGCCGAGCTCGACCACGAGCCGGAGGTTCTCATCGACGTGGTGGCCGCCGTCGCGGCCCTGGCCCGCGGGACCGGGAGCGGCGCCCCGGGCGGCGGCGCCCCGCTGCCGCTGGACGTGCGCGGCACCGCGTTCCAGGCGGCGGTGTGGGCGGCGCTGCGGCGCATCCCCGCCGGCGAGACGCGCTCCTACGCCGAGGTCGCCGCGGAGCTGGGCCGCCCCACCGCGGTGCGGGCGGTGGCCCGGGCCTGCGCGACCAACCCCGCAGCCCTGGTGACCCCGTGCCACCGCGTGGTGCGCTCGGACGGCGGCCTGGGCGGCTTCCGGTGGGGGCTGGAGGTCAAGCGGGCCCTCCTGGCCGCGGAGCGCGGAGCCTGAGGCGGTCTGCCACCGGTGCTGCCCGCCGCGCCCGGGGCCGTGGCATCCTCCCGGCGTGGCGGGGCTGATCGGGGCTGAGGAGTTCGGCGGGGACGGCGTGCACGTGGAGCGCCACCGCGACGGCTCCGTGCGCGCCCGCGGCCCCGTGCTTGACGGCAAGCCGGAGGGCTACTGGGAGTGGTTCCGCCTCGACGGGACCAAGCTGCGCTCGGGCCACTTCACCGACGGCGAGCCGGTGGGGGAGTGGGCCACGTACGACCGCCAGGGCCGGCTGTACAAGACCACCCACCGCTGACCCACCGTGATCATGGGCGTTGTGCGCACGACCCCTCGTGATCATGGGCGCTGTGCGCAGTCTCAGGGCCTGACGTCCGCGGGCCCCGTGTGCACGGGCAGGCCCGCCGCCTTCCAGGCCTCCACCCCGCCGATGACGTCCGTGGCCCGGTGCAGCCCCACGGCCTGCAGCGACGCCGCCGCCAGGCTGGAGCTGTACCCGTGGCGGCAGACCAGCACCACCTCCACGTCGTCGGTGGTCGCCTCGGGGATGCGGTGCGGGCAGGCCGGGTCGAGCCGCCACTCCAGCACCGTCCTGTCGATGACCAGCGCGTCGGGCAGCTCGCCCTGCTCGGCGCGGTGCGCCGGGGTCCGGGTGTCGACCAGCAGCGCTCCGCGCGCCACGGCGGCGGCCGCCTCGTGCGGTGTCAGGCGCTGCAGCCGGGCCCGCGCCGCCGCCAGGACTTCCGCCGCTCCCACGTCGTGCAGTCTCCGCGACCGCGGCCACCCGCGCCCCTGGGCCGCTACCCCTGGTCCCGGCGGGCGCGGGCCCGCCGCTTGCCCTCGTGCATCGCCGCCACCCGCGGCACCGGGATCTCCTGGCCCTCGCTGACCAGGACCTCCGGCAGGACCTGCGCGGCGGGCAGCGCGTCGCGCCACGGGTCGCCGCTGTCCGGCGCAGCGGCGGCGGCCAGCCGCGCGGCGTTGTGCACGGTCACGTCGCCGGGCACGACGTCGTCGAGGGCGTCCCACGGCACCGGGAACGACACCGGCACGCCCGGCCGCACGCGCGGGCTGTAGCAGCAGGCGAGGCTGCCGCCGCCGGCGCGCGTGGGGTCCACGAACACGCGGCCGCCGCGGTCGGCCAGGAGGAACGCCGTGGTGGCCACCTCGGGCCCGAGGCGCTCGGCCCGTGCGGCCAGGGCGCGCGTGGCCGCCGCGGCGTCGTCGACGGCGACGTCGCGCACGGGCACCACCACGTGCAGCCCCTTCGCGCCGCTCGTCTTCACCGCTGCCGCGAGCCCCGCGTCCCCCAGGGCCCGTTCCACCAGCCGGGCGGCCGCCACCACGGCGGAGAAGGGCGCTCCGGGCGGCGGGTCGAGGTCGAGCACGAGGTGCGTGACCCTCCCCTCGCCGGACAGGACCGTCGGGTGCAGCTCGACCGCTCGCTGTCCGGCCAGCCAGACGAGCGTGCGAGCGTCCTCGGCGAGCGGGTACCTCACGGTCCGCTGCGACGCCTCCGCCCACACGTCCGCGGTGCGCACCCAGTCCGGTGCCGACGCCGGCAGGTTCTTCTGCACGAACGGGCGCTGCCCCGGGCGCACGCGCGTCACCGTGAGCGGCCGCCCATGCAGCTCGGCGACCAGCGGCCCGGCCAGCGCCCGCACGTGCTCCACGAGGTCCCTCTTGGTGGCGCCCGCCCCGTCGAAGAGCTCCGCGTCGAGGTGCTTGAGCTCGACGCCCTCCACCACCTCGACGTCGTCGTCCGCGCGAGCCATGCGCCGACGCTAGGGCCGCGCCGGGCCGGACGCCGCTCAGGCCTGCTCGCCCCACGTGAGGCAGAAGGGGTGGCCGGCGGGGTCGGCGTAGGCGCGGAAGCCCGCCGGGGCGTCGAGGTCGTCGGCCGCCAGCAGCAGCCGGGCGCCCTTCGCGAGGACCTCCGCCTCGGCGGCGCGCGGGTCGTCGACCTCGAGGTCGAGGTGCACCTGCTGGCGCACCTCCGGGTCCGGCCAGGTCGGCGGCACGTGGTCGGGGGCCAGCTGCACGCCGACCACCGGCTCGCCGTCCACGTGGACGCTGTGCCAGCGCTGCCCGTCCGACCACGGAGGCACCACCACCTCGCCCTCGAGCAGGTCCGCCCAGAACGCGCTCTCCGCCGCCACGTCGGCCGCGTCGAAGACCACGAGGCGGTGGCGCGGGCGCATCAGTCGCCCCAGCACAGGCAGAAGGGGTGCCCGGCCGGGCTGGCGTACACGCGGAAGCCCTCGGCGGCGTCCAGCGGGTGGGTCTCCTCCAGCAGCCGCGCGCCCACGGCCAGGGCGTCGGCCTCGGCGGCGCGCACGTCGTCCACGTCGAGGTCGAGGTGGACCTGCTGGCGCACCGCCGGGTCGGGCCAGGTGGACGGCACGTGGTCGGGGGAGAGCTGCACGCACACGTCCGGCAGGCCCGGGGTGCGCACGGTGTGCCAGTCGTCGTCGGTGCGCACCACCTCACCGCCCAGCAGGTCGGCCCAGAACCTGCTCTCGGCGGCGAGGTCGCTCGCGTCGAAGGCGATGGTCAGTCCGGTGGTCCGCATGCCCCCGCATGCTGCTCTCCTGTCCCGGTGACGTCGAGCGAGCGGCCCCGGGCCGACCGTGGACGCTCCGTCCCGGTCTGGAGCCGCACACCGGGACGCAGCGTCCACGGTCGCCCGTCAGCGCAGCTCAGAGGCGAGCAGGGAGCCGATCCAGCCATCGTCGCGCTGACCGCGGGCCACGAGCAGACCGCGCACCTCGCCCTCCACGGTGAAGCCGCACTTCTCCGCCACGCTCCGCGAGGCGCGGTTGCCCACGACGGCGCGCCAGTGCACGCCCACCAGGCCCAGCTCCTCGAACCCCCACCGCAGCGCTGTACGGGCAGCACGCGTCATGACGCCGCGCCCGCGCGCCGCCGGGTGCAGGCCGAAGCCGATCTCGGCCCACCCGCCCTCGCCCAGGCGCAGGTCGACGGTGCCGCCGAAGCGCCCGTCGACCTCGATGGCGAACGCCGCCATGGTCCCGTCGGCCCAGCCGGCGGCGACCTTCTCGAGGAACTCGTCCGCGTGGTGGCGCTCGTAGGGCACGGGGACCGTGGTCCAGCGCTGCATGGCGGGGTCGGTGCCCTGCTCGAAGACCCCGGTGGCGTCCTCGGGGCGGTGGCGGCGCAGCAGCACGCCGTCGCCGGCGTCCAGGGGCGGCGGCTCGGGCAGCGGCGGGCGCTCGGGGGCAGGGTCGTCCACGCAGAGCAGGCTGTCAGGGCCGAGGTCGCTCCCGCGACGGGGTTTCCGGATGGCTGCGGCAGACCGGAGCCCTGTCCGACAGCGCTCCGGCTCCCAGAACTCGACGGCTCCCGCGACGGGCGGCCGCCGGTGATCATCAGTAGGGTCGACGGGCATGGCGAGGAAGTCGGTCGAGGGCTCGGCGGCAAGCGCGTCCGGGGGTGTCGCCACCTCTCGTGAGTCGGAGCGCAAGTTCACCCTCGGCGAGGACGCCACCCTGCCCGACCTGGTCGGCGCCGGTCGCGTCGCCTCCGTGGACGACGCGGTCACCCACGACATGGTGGCCGTCTACTACGACACCGCCGACCTGCGCCTGGCCCGCGAGGGCGTCACGCTGCGCCGCCGCCACGGCGGCTCCGACGACGGCTGGCACCTCAAGCTCCCCGTCGGCTCCAGCTCCGACCGCGACGAGCTGGCCGTGCCCCTGTCCGACGGGGGCGCCCCGCGCGAGGAGGGCGGTCCGCCGACCGTCCCGGCCGCGCTGACCGCGCTGGTCACGGCGCTGGTGAGGGTCTCCCCGCTCGGACCGGTCGCTGAGCTGCGCACCCACCGGGAGGTCCACGTGCTGCGCGACGCCGACGGTCGCGCGCTCGCCGAGGCCGCCCTCGACGACGTCGAGGTGGCCGTCCCCGCCGGCGCCGGCGACGGCTCGTCCGGCGTGGTGCCGGGGCGCTTCCGCGAGCTGGAGGTGGAGCTGCTCGACGACGGCGACGAGACCGACCTCGACGCCGTCTCCGACGCCCTCGTCGCGGCGGGCGCGGTGCTCGGCGCGCAGGTGTCCAAGGCCAAGCGGGCCCTCGGCGCTCCGGCCACCGGGCTGTCCGACGTGCCCGAGCCCGACGAGGTGGGCCCGAGCTCGTCCGCCGCCGACCTCGTGCGCGCCTACACCGCGCAGCAGGTCCGCGCGCTGCGCACGCACGACCTGGGCGTGCGCCGCGGCGAGGACGACGCCGTGCACCAGATGCGCGTGGCCGCCCGCCGCCTGCGCAGCGGCCTGCGCGTGTTCCGCCCCCTGCTCGACCGGGCCTGGGCCGACGACCTGCGCGGAGAGCTCGCGTGGCTCGCCGGTGAGCTCGGGGCCGCCCGTGACGGCGAGGTGCTCGCCGAGCGGCTGTCGCTGGCTCTCGCGGCGCTGCCCCCCGAGGTGGACGCCGCCGACGCCGCGCGCCTGCTGCAGGCCCACCTGGCCGAGCAGCACCGCGACGGCGAGGCCGTCGCGCTCGCCGCGCTCGGGTCGCAGCGGTACGCGGCGCTGCTGGACCGGCTGGTCGACGCGGCGTCGTCCCCGCCGACCACGGCTGCCGCCGAGGGCGAGTGCCGCGACGTCCTCCCGCCGCTGGTCAAGAAGGCGTGGAAGAAGCTGGCGCGGGAGGTGGGGGCGCTGCGCATGGCCGGCGGCGACGACTCCTGGCACGACGCCCGCAAGACCGCCAAGCGCGTCCGGTACGCCGCGGAGGCCGTCGCCCCGGCGCTCGGCAAGCCGGCCAAGAAGTTCGCGAAGCAGGTCGAGCGCGTCACTGAGCTGCTGGGCCAGCACCAGGACGCCGCCGTGGCCGCCGACGTGCTCGCGCACCTCGCCACCGACCGCAGCCGCGCCCTGCACCTGCCGCGCAGCGCTGCCGCCGCGGCGAAGGTGGGCTTCGCCCTCGGGTCCCTGCACGCCGCGCAGCGCGCCGAGGTGCGCGTGCTGCGCGCCGACCTCCTGGAGATCTGGCCCGAGGTCTCCCACGGCGGCCACCGCGCCTGGCTCGGCTGAGCCCACCTCACCGCAGCCGAGCGCCTGGTTGCGGTTCGTGGGGTGACGCAGTCGATCGAGGTGAGGACCTGGCAACGGGTGGTTGCCACGGATGTGACCAGCCGGAAACACCCCGCTCGTTGACTCCCTGGCATGGCAGCGGGAGGCGCCGCAGGGCGCCGGGGGATCGGGAGCGGCGTCCACGACGCCCACCGCCACCTCGGCGTGCTGCCCGCGCACCCCTTCTACGGCGGTCCGCCGGTCAACCCCGACACCTCCGCCGTCGCCGACGTCGACGCGCTGCTGCGCTCCCTCGACGAGGAGGGCGTCGAGCGCGCCCTCGTCATCCCCAACTACGGCGTCCCGGACGTCAGCGCCTCCTTCGCCCTCAACGAGCTGGTGCTCGAGGCCGCCGCCCGCGACGACAGGGTCCGCGCCGGCCTGTGGGTCTCACCCCGCCCGCAGGACGCCGCGCTCACCGCGCAGGCGCTGGCGCTCGCGGGGGAGAGCGGCGTCGTCGCGCTCAAGACGTCGTTCCTGCTCGGCGGGCGCGCCACCGACGACGCCTGCCGCCCGCAGCTCGACGCCGTCTTCGAGGCCGCGCGCCAGCACGGCCTCGTCGTCCACGTCCACACCAGCCCGGGCGCGGCCTCCGACGTCGACGAGGTGGGCGAGCTGGTGGAGCGCTACGGCGACGACGTGGCGATCCACCTCGTGCACCTCGGCGGCGGGATGAGCGGCCACATCAAGCTCATCGGCTCGCGCTTCTTCGACTGGATCGCGGCCGGTAAGCGCGTCTACACCGACACCTCCTGGGCCATCGGCTTCGCGCCGCGCTGGCTGGCCGCCGAGGTGCAGCGCCGCGGGACCGGCCACGACCGCGTGCTCTACGCCTCCGACGAGCCCTGGGGCGACGCCGCCGGAGAGCTGGCGCGCCTGCGCGCCGCCGCCGGAGACGGAGAGCTGGCCCGCCTGTGGCTCACCGAGAACGCCGCAGCCCTCTACGGCTGAGCGACCACCACCTCACCCACCCCACCCACCCCACCCAGCGAGGAGCCCGAGATGACCACCACCGCCGCCGCCACGTCCGACGAGACCGCCGCCGCCATCAAGGAGGCCGCCGAGAAGTCGAAGGCCGAGATCCAGCACCCCTCGCTGGAGAAGGGCAGCAGCCTGTACGGCTCCACCAAGATCTTCCCCGACTACCAGGCCGAGCCCGGCCAGAGCTACCTCACGCTCGTGCACGGCATCGCGCACGAGTCGTCGGTGAGCTTCGTGGCGATCCTCCAGGCCACCCGCGCGCTGCGGAAGGGCTTCGACTCGGTCCTGTACTTCTACGGGCCCGGCTCGATGAACTGCATGGCCACCCGCGGCTTCCCGACGACCGGCGACTCCGCCTTCCCCGGCGAGCACAACATCAACAACAGCCTGGAGACGTTCATCGCCGAGGGCGGCACGGTCTACTGCTGCCGCTTCGGGCTGTCGCTGCACGGGCTGCGCGAGGAGGACCTCATCGCCGGCGTCATCCCCTGCCACCCGCTCGACGTGCAGGACGCGCTCATCCACTACGCCAGCAAGGGCGCCATCATCAACAGCACCTACATGGTCTGAGGCTGACTGATGGGACTGCTCCCGTGAGCCTGGACACGAGGGTCGCCGTCGCCATCCGCGGCGTGCGCACCGCCACCGGCGTTCCGGTGAACCGCCGCGGGGGCGCAGGCCCCAGCGACGACGGCCACGTCCGCCTCGGCGGCCGCGGCGCCGCGCTGCCGATCGACCCGACCAGCCCCTACCTCGTCCGCGACGGACGGCTGCTGCGCTCCACCGGTGGCCTCACCGAGGAGCTGTGGGTCGACACCGGGCTGGAGGCCGAGGCCGTCGCCAGGCCGCGCTTCTACGACCTGACCACCGCCGACGGCGTCCGCTACGACCAGCTCGCCCGCCTGCACGGCGCCGACGTGCTCGCCACCACGGTGGTGCAGACGTGCATCCGGTACGCCGAGGACCAGCGATGCCGGTTCTGCTCCATCGAGGAGTCGCTGCGCGCCGGTGCCACCACCGCCGTCAAGCGGCCCGAGCAGCTGGCGGAGGTGGCCGAGGCCGCCGTTCGGCTCGACGGCGTGCGGCAGGTGGTCATGACCACCGGCACGTCCAACGGGCGCGACCGCGGCGCCCGCCACGTGGCCCGCTGCGTGCGCGCGGTGAAGGAGGCCGTCCCGGGCCTGCCCGTCCAGGTGCAGGTGGAGCCCCCGGAGGACCTCGGCGCGCTCGCCGAGCTGCGGGACGCCGGGGCCGACTCCCTCGGCATCCACGTGGAGTCCCTCGACGACGACGTCCGCCGGCGCTGGATGCCCGGCAAGGCCACCGTCTCGCTGGAGCGCTACCGCGAGGCGTGGGCCGAGGGCGTGCGCCTGTTCGGCCGCAACCAGGTCTCGACCTACCTCATCCTCGGGCTGGGGGAGGATCCTGACGAGCTCGTCGCCGGGGCCTCCGAGCTGGCGGCGATGGGCGTCTACCCGTTCGTCGTCCCGTTCCGGCCGATCGCCGGGACGCTCGCCGTGGACGTCGACGGCGCCCGCCCGCCCGCCCCCGAGGTGCTCGCCGACGTCACGGCCCGCGTGGCTGCCGACCTGCGCGCCCGCGGGATGCTGAGCAGCGGCCAGAAGGCCGGGTGCGCGGCGTGCGGGGCGTGCAGCGCGCTGCAGGCGGCCGGGGCGTGAGCGTCGTCGACAGCACGACCGACCTCGGCAGCGTCCTGCTGGGCGCCGTGCCCGCGCCGGCCCGCGCGCAGGCGCCGTCGTGGTGCATCGGGGTGGCTGACGCTGCGGGCGTCGCCGCCCACCGCGCGCTGCGGCGCGAGGTGTTCGTCGCGGAGCAGGGGCTCTTCGGGGCCGGCGCCGGTCGGACGGAGACCGACGACGTCGACGACGACCCGCGCGCCGTCGTCCTCGTGGCCCGCGAGGTGACCTCCGACGGTGCTCCGGGTCGGGTGCTCGGCGGCGTGCGGCTGGCTCCCGCGGGCCAGCACCTCACCGGTGGGGTCGACGTCGGGTGGTGGGCCGGCTCGCGGCTCGCGGTGGCGCGCGACGCCCGCGCCTCGCGGATCGGACCCGCACTCGTCCGGGCCGCCTGCGCGCACGCCGAGGCGACCGGGGCGCTGCGGTTCGACGCCACGGTGCAGGCCGCCGCCGAGCCCATGTTCCGCAGGCTCGGCTGGGAGCGCGTGCGCGACGTCGTCGTCCCCGGGGCCGAGGCGGTGCCGCACGTGCTGGTGCGGTGGCCCATCGGCAGGACCGCCGCCCTGCTCGAGGCCACCAAGGCTCCGCTCGGCGGGCTGCTGGCGGGGTTGCTGACCGGTGGCGCGCACCTCGGTGACGACTCCGCGCCCGTGCCGGGCAGCGACCTCGTGGCCGCGTGCGACGCCGTCGTTCCGTCCATGGTCGAGCGCGACCCGGAGTGGGCGGGCTGGTGCGCGGCGCTGGTCAACGTCAACGACGTCGCCGCGATGGGCGCTGTGCCAGTGGGGCTGCTCGACTCCGTCGGCGCTCGAGACGCCTCCTTCGCCGCCCGCGTGCTGTCCGGGCTGCGCGCCGCGTGCGAGGCGTACGGGGTGCCGCTGCTCGGCGGCCACACGCAGCTCGGGGTGCCCGCAGCGCTGTCGGCGACAGCGCTCGGCCGGGTCCCGACCGGCTGCGAGCCCGTGCCGGGCGGTGGAGGTCACCCCGGGCACGCGGTGTGGCTCGCCGTCGACACCGCCGGCGGCTGGCGTCGCGGGTACGCCGGGCGCCAGTGGGACTCCACCACGTCCCGCGCCCCGGAGGTGCTGCGCGCGCTGACCGCCGTGGTGGGGCGGGTCCGGCCCGCGGCGGCCAAGGACGTCTCCATGGCCGGCGTGGTCGGGACGCTGGCGATGCTCGCCGAGGCCAGCGGCACCGGCGCGGTGCTCGACGTGGCCGCCGTGCCCCGGCCCGCGGGCGCTACCCCGGGGGACTGGCTGACGTGCTTCCCCGGCACCGGCTTCCTGCTCACCGACGACGCGTCCGCCGACCTGGCCGCCGCGGTCCCCGACCTGCTGCGGGCCGAGGGGTTCCGCCTCGAGCGGTGCGGCGAGCTCACCGACCCCTCCGCCGGCTCATCGGGCGTGCTCCTGCGCTGGCCCGACGGCGAGACCACCCCCGGCACGACCCCGGACGGCCGCGCCACCGGGCTCGGTCCTGCCACCCCAGCAGCCCCCCACCTGGAGGTGAACCCCTGATGCTCACCGTCGCGGCGGTCTCCGCCGGCTTCACCCGAGACCTCGACGCCTGCTTCGCGCAGGTCGAGAGCCTGGTCGCCGAAGCGCGCGAGCGCGGCGTCGGCCTGCTCGCCCTGCCCGAGGCCGCCATGGGCGGCTACCTGTCGACCCTCGGCTCCCACGGCGACGTCGCCGACCCCACCCGTCCGTCCCGCTCCCAGCCGCCCGCGCTGCGCCTCGACGGTCCCGAGGTGGCGCGCCTGCGCGCGATCGCCGGAGACCTCGTGCTGTGCGTCGGCCTGTGCGAGCTCGCCCCCGACGAGCCGGGCGCCGACGGAGGGGGAGCGCGGTACAACACCGCCGTCTGCCTCACCGGCGACGCCGTGCTCGGCGCCTACCGCAAGGTCCACCAGCCCCTCGGAGAGCATCTCTCCTACGCCGCGGGCAGTGGCTTCGGCGCCGTCGAGACGCCGGTCGGACGGATCGGGATGCAGATCTGCTACGACAAGGCCTTCCCCGAGGCGGCCCGCGCGCTCGCGCTGGACGGGGCCCAGCTGGTCGTGAGCATGTCGGCCTGGCCGGCCTCGCGCACCGGGGCCGCAGCCGTGCTCGCCGACGACCGCTGGACCCACCGGTTCGACCTGCTCGACAGGGCCAGGGCGCTCGACAACCAGCTGTTCTGGGTGGCCTCCAACCAGGCAGGCACCTTCGGCTCCCTGCGCTACGTCGGGTCGGCTAAGGTGGTCGACCCCGGCGGCGCGGTGCTGGCCCACACGGGGACCGGTCCCGGGACGGCGGTGGCCACCATCGACCTCGACGGCGGCCTGACCGCCGCGCGCGGCGGGATGTACCACCTGCGCGACCGGCGCCCCGACGCCTACGGCGCTGCGGTGTCGGCCATTCCCGCACCGCTGCCCGAGCCGGTCTGGGAGCGGGCAGCTGCCTCGGGCCTGCGGCAGGGGGCCGGTCGTGCCTGAGGCCACGTTCCGCGTCCGCTGGCCCGACGGCAGCACCGACGCCTGCTACTCGCCCAGCCTCGTCGTCCACGACCACCTCGCGCCGGGCGCGGAGTACCCGGTGGCCGACTTCGCCGCCAGGGTCGGGGCGGCCATGGACGAGGCGTCCGAGCGGGTCCGCGCCAGGTACGGCATGGCGTGCACCTCCGCAGCCGCCACGGCCGCCGGCGTGCGCTCGCGCGCCGCGCGCTTCTCGGCCGACGGCGTCGTGCGGGTGCTGTCCATCGAGCCGCCGCTGCCGGGGGGCGTCTCATGAGCGGGGACCTCGACGGGCGCCACCTGCCCGTCGTCGTCGTCGGGGGAGGACAGGCGGGCCTGTCGATGAGCTGGCACCTGGTGCGGGCGGGCGTGGAGCACGTCGTCCTGGAGCGCGGCACCGCCTGCCACGACTGGGCCGACCGCCGCTGGGACGCGTTCACGCTGGTCACCCCCAACTGGCAGTGCCAGCTGCCGGGGTACGGCTACGACGGCGACGACCCCGACGGCTTCATGACCCGCGACCAGGTGGTGGCGTGGCTGCGCCGCTACCCCGCGACCTTCGGCGCGCCGCTGCACGAGGGTGTCGCCGTGACGGCGCTGCGCGAGCGGCCCGGGGGCGGCTTCACCCTGGCCACCACCGCGGGCCAGCTGACCGCGGACCAGGTGGTCGTCGCCACCGGCGGCTACCACCAGCCGGTGCTGCCGGCCGTCTCCCAGCGCCTCCCCGACGACGTCGTCCAGCTCCACTCGGCCGCCTACCGGTCGCCGGAGGCGCTGCCCGACGGCGCGGTGCTCGTGGTCGGGTCGGGGCAGTCCGGCGCGCAGATCGCCGAGGACCTGCACCTGGCCGGCCGCGACGTGCACCTGGCGCTGGGGAGCGCGCCCCGGGTGGCGCGGCGCTACCGCGGCCGCGACTGCGTGGCGTGGCTGCACGACATGGGCGTCTACGACGTCGGGATCGAGGCGCACGCCGGCGGGCTGTCGAAGCGCGAGTCGACCAACCACTACGTCACGGGCCGTGACGGCGGGCGCGACATCGACCTGCGGGCCTTCGCTCGCGAAGGGATGCACCTGCACGGGCGGCTGGAGCGGGTGCGAGGTGCCTCGCTGCGCTTCACCCGCACGACGGCGGCCTCGCTGGACGCCGCCGACGCCGTCGCCGAGTCCATCAAGGACGACATCGACAGGTACATCGCCCGGCAGGGCATCGACGCGCCGGCGGAGCCGAGGTACGTCCCGGTGTGGCGCCCACCGTCGCCGCAGGACGAGGACGTCGACCTCGACCTGCGCGCCGCGGGCGTCTCCGCCGTCGTCTGGGCGGTCGGGTTCCGCGCCGACTTCCGGTGGGTGCAGGTCGGGGTCTTCGACGGCACCGGGGCGCCCACCCACCGCCGCGGCACCACCGCCGTGCCGGGGCTGCACTTCCTCGGGCTGCCCTGGCTGCACACGTGGGGGTCGGGGCGCTTCGCGGGCGTGGCGCGCGACGCCGAACACCTCGCCGAGCAGGTGGTGCGGCGCGCGGCGCCCAGCCGCGCCGCGTGAGGGACGGCGCGGGGGTGGCCGACGAGGTGGTGCTCGCCGCGGTCGCGGGGCACTTCGGTCGCGACGTCGGGAGGACCCTGCTCAAGCTCGAAGGCGTGGTCGGTGCGGCCCGCTCGGCCGGCGCGCACCTGCTGGTGCTGCCGGACGCGACGATCGGCGGCTACGTCGACGACCTCGTGGACCCCGCCCTCGAAGGGGAGGGCGCCCTGCCGCCCGCCGTCGACCTCGACGGGCCGGAGGTGGCGCGGGTGGCGGAGCTCGCCGGCGACCTCGTCGTGTGCTTCGGCATCAGCGAGCGCGCCGCGAGCGACGAGCCGGGACGGGCCGCCCGCCACAACACCGCCGTCTGCGTGCACCGCGGCCGCGTGCTCGGGGTGCACCGCAAGGTGCACCTGCCGCTGGGGGAGTCGCGCGCGTACCGCGCCGGTGACCGCTTCTGCGCGTTCGACACCCCGGTGGGCCGGCTGGGGATGCTCGTCGACTTCGACAAGACCTTCCCCGAGAGCGCCCGCACGCTGGCGCTCGACGGGGCGCAGGTGCTGGCGTGCCTGTCGGCGTGGCCGGCGAGCGCCACCGAGCGCGCAGACCGGATCCGCCTGGACCGCCAGGCCCGCCTGTTCGACCTCTACGACGCCGCCCGCGCCGCGGAGAACCAGGTCTGGCTGGTCTCCTCCAACCAGACCGGCGTGCAGGGCGGCCTGCGCTTCCTCGGCCAGGCCAAGGTGGTCGACCCGGCGGGGGAGGTGGTGGCGCGCACCTGGACGCAGGGCGGCATGGCGGTGGCGCCGGCGCGGGTGGCCGACGGGGTCGCGCGGGCGCGGCGACGGGTCCACCACCTGCGCGACAGGGTGCTGTCCGCCTACGACTGCGACCGCCCCTTCCCCGACGCCCCCGACGACGACGAGGGGGGAGGCGACCGGTGAGGGTCTGGCTCGCCACGTACTCCACCAAGCCGCGGGGCGGGGTGGTCCACACGCTCGGGCTGGCCGAGGCGCTCGCCGCCCGCGGCCACGACGTCACCGTCTGGACGCTCGGACGCGGCGGCGACACGACCTTCTTCCGGCCCGTCGACGCCGCCGTGCGCGTCGAGGCGGTGCGCTTCGCCCCGGTGGACGGTGAGGACGTCGGCGCGCGCATCGTGCGGTCCATCGACGTGCTCGGCGGGGCGCTCGCGGAGCACCTGCTGGCCCCCGGGCCGCCCCTGCCGGACGTCGTCCACGCCCAGGACTGCATCTCCGCCAACGCGGCGCTCGCCCCCGTGCGCGCCGCGGGCGTGCCGCTGGTCCGCACCGTCCACCACCTCGACGCCTTCACCACCCCGCAGCTCGTGGCCTGCCACGACGCCGCCGTCCGCGAGCCTGACGCCCTCGTCTGCGTCTCCGCGGCGGTGGCGGCCGAGGTGCGGGCCGGCTACGGGCTGGAGGCGGCGGTGATCCCGGGTGCCGTCGACGCCGGCCGGTTCGCCGCCGCCGCGCGCCGCGACGACGCCGCGGCGAGCGCTTCCCGCCGGGCCTGGCGGTCCCGGCTGGGCCGGTACGTGCTCGCGGTGGGCGGCGTCGAGCCGCGCAAGGGCAGCCTCGACCTGCTGGAGGCGTGGGCGCTGCTGCGCCGCCACCGCCTCGACCTGCGCGACGTCGCGCTGGTGCTCGCCGGCGGGGAGACCCTCTTCGACCACCGCCCGTACCGGGAGGCGTTCGACGCGCGCTCCGCCGAGCTGGCCCGCGAGCTGGGCGCGGCGCCGGTGGTGCTGGGACCTGTCGACGACGACGCGCTGCCGTCCCTCGTGGCCGCCGCGGACGCCGTGGCCTTCCCCTCCACGAAGGAGGGGTTCGGGATGGCGCCGCTCGAGGCCCTCGCCGCGGGCGTGCCGGTGGTGGCCCGCGGCCTGCCGGTGCTGCGCGAGGTGCTCGGGGAGGCGGCGCTCTTCGCCGGTGGCGTGCCGGACCTCGCCGACGCCCTGGCCGCTGCCCTGGACGGACGCGCCCCGAGCGCGGGACTGGGCCGAGCGGTCGCCGCCGGGTACGGCTGGGAGAGGGCCGCCGCCGCCCACGAGGCGTTCTACGAGGGGCTGGTGGGAGACCGCAGCGCCATGCCCGGGGCCACGGTGAGACCCTCGAGGCCGGACCCGGCCTCCGGGTCCTGACGTGGCACCCGGACCTGACGCTGCGGCGCACGGAGAGCCAGGATCGGGGCGTGACGCATCCGCCCGGCCGCCCCGACGTCGACCGCGAACGCCTCGCGAGGTCCGCGGCCCGGGCGCTCGGGCTGGCGGGCGGCGTGGTGCTGGGCGAGGAGCTGGGGGGCTCGCAGCGCTCCCTCGTGCTCCGCGCCACCGCGGACGGGCGTCCCGTCGTCCTCAAGCTGCCGCTGACCGACCCGGAGGCCGCCGCCCGCGAGGAGGCGGCGCTCCGGGTGGCGGCCGGGACCAGCGCCCCGGGCGTCGTGCCGCTGCTGGGCGTGGGGGACGACCCGCTGGTGCTCGTCCTGGACGACCTCGGGGCCGCGCCGACCCTGGCGGACAGGCTGCTCGGCGCCGACCCCGCGGCCGCCACCGACGCCCTCGTGGCGTGGGGCTCGGCAGTGGGGAGGCTGCAGGCCGCCACCGCGGGCGCGCGACCCGCCTTCGAGTCCGCGCTCGCGCAGGCCTCGCCGCTCGGCGCCCCTGACGCGCAGGGGGTGCGTGACGGGGTCACCGACGCTGTCGCCGTCCTGCGGCGCGAGCTGCCGCGCCTGGGCGAGAGCGCAGCGCTCGACGACGCCGCGGCGGACGAGCTCACCGCGCTGGTCGACCACCTCGAGCGCGACGGCGCGCCGCGCGGCCTGGTGCCCGGCGACACCTGCCCCGACAACGCCCTGCTCGTGGGGCGGGGCGAGGGGGCGCCCGACGGCGTCCGCCTGCTGGACTTCGAAGGGGCCGCGCACCGGCACGTCGCGTGGGAGGCCGCCTACCTCGCGCTGCCCTGGCCGTCGTGCTGGTGCAGCTGGCGGCTGCCGGAGCCCGCGGTCGAGGCGGCGCTCGCCGCGTGGCGGGAGGCCGTGGCCCCCGCCGTCCCGGCGTCGTGCAGCGCGGCCGACCTGGCCGCCGACGTCGACGCCGCCGTCGTCGCCTGGACCGCAGTCACCGCCGCGTGGTTCCTCCCCAGCGCCCTCGACGGCGACCACGGCACCCCCGACCCGGCGCGCGACCACCTCGTGCCGCGCCGGCGGGCGCTGCTGCAGCACCGCAGCCGGGTGGCCGCAGGGCGTGCCGCCGAGGGAGGCGCGTGGCCGGCACTCGCGGACTGGTGCGAGCGGCTGCACGCGGCGGCGGTCAGCGCGTGGGGTGAGCGGCCCCTGGCGCTGGCCCCCGCCTACCGCTGACACTGCGAGGAGGCTCCGGGCGAGGCAGGGTGGAGGCGTGCCGAAGATCTCCGAGAAGCCCATGCCCGCCGACGTCCTCGAGCTGTTCCGCAAGCCCAACCCGGCAGTGATGGCGACCGTGGCGAAGGACGGCCGCCCGGTCACCGTGGCCACCTGGTACCTGCTCGACGACGACGGCCGCCTCCTGCTCGGCCTCGACGCCAGCCGCGCCCGCCTCAAGCACCTCACCGACGACGGCCGCGTCTCGCTCACGGCGCTGGCCGAGGGCGACTGGTACACCCACGTCAGCGTGCAGGGCCGCGTGGTGGAGGTGCGCGACGACGAGTGCCTGGCCGGCATCGACAGGATCAGCCGCCACTACACCGGGAGCGACTACCCGAACCGCACGAGCCCCCGCGTCCTCGTCTGGGTGGAGCTGGACCGCTGGCACGGCTGGGGCGGCGCCTCCGCCGAGTGAGCGTCGGTGCAGCAGTCGGCGCACGCCAAGAGCTCGCCGGGCGCACCGCGGCGCGTCGCTGGCAGCGCTCGCCGTCGTCGTCGCCGACCCCTCCCCGCCACCACGATCACGAAGGTCCGCGTCACATCCCTCTCCACGACCCAGGAAGTGGCGCTCACATGCATGATCGTCGCGGGTGAGTGGGGAGGCCCAGGGCCGGTGGGCAGCGTGAGGCCCGGGTCCGGGCGCTGGAACGGACCTCAGCCTGCCCACCGGGCTCCAGGCTCCCCACTGACCGGCGGATGTGGCGCGTAGGCGCTTGATCGTCGAGGAGGGGTGGGTGGGTCAGGCGCCGAGGAGCTGCTGGCCGAGGTAGCCGCCCTGCGGCACCCCGGGGAAGACGGCCCAGACGCCGGACGCCGTGTGCTCCAGGTACTCCGAGAGCGCGTCCTGGCGGGCCAGCGCCGTCTGGATCGGGATGAACGCCTTGCGCACGTCCCGCTGGTAGGCCAGGAAGAACAGCCCCGCGTCGAGGTGGCCGAGCCCGTCGGTGCCGTCGGTGAAGTTGTAGCCGCGGCGCAGCATCTGCGCGCCGCCGTTCATGGACGGGTGCGCCAGCCGCACGTGGGAGGACGCCGGGAGGGTCCGCGCGTCGAAGGCGTCGTGCTCGCCGGCGTGCCCGAGCGGGGCGCCGGCGGCCTTGGTGCGGCCGATGACCTGCTCCTGCTCGGTCAGCGACGTGCGGTCCCAGGTCTCGATGTGCATCCGGATCCGCCGCGCCACGAGGTAGGAGCCACCTGCCACCCAGGCGGCAGCGCCGGTCTCGTCGCCGGGCTGCACCCACACCTGCTCGTCGAGCGTCTTCGCGTCCGAGGCGGGCGGGTTGGCGGTGCCGTCCTTGAAGCCGAAGAGGTTGCGCGGCGTCGGGGCGCTCGGGTCGACCGTCGCGGCCCGTCCGTACCCGAGCTGCGCCCACCGGACGGCGGCGCGCCCGGCGGCGATGCGGGTGAGCGTGCGGATGGCGTGCACGGCCACCTGCGGGTCGTCGGCGCAGGCCTGCACGCACAGATCACCGTCGGAGCGCTCCGGCACCAGCGCGTCGGCGGGGAACGCGGGCAGGTCCACCAGCGCGGCCGGACGCGCACCCGCCAGCCCGAACCTGCCGTCGAACAGCGACGGCCCGGCGCCCACGGTCAGGGTGAGCCGGTTGGCGTGCAGGTCCACGGCCTCACCGGTGTCCGACGGCGGGGCCAGCGGCTTCCCACCGGTCGCTCCGCCCTCGCCGACCTCCTTGCCGGCGGTCAGCGCCACCGCGGCGGTGGTCCAGTCCTGCAGGAGCGAGACCAGCTCGTCGCGGGAGGTGGCGGTGACGTCGAAGGCGGCGAAGTGCAGGTTGGCCTGCACGTCCGTGGCGATGCCGGCCTGGTGCTCGCCGTGGAACGGCACCACCGCCGACGCCTCGGCACCGCCGGACGGCCCCGAGGACGACGCGCGCCCGGACGCCTCGGCCGCCACCACGCCCGCGCCCACGAGCCCGGCACCGACGGCGCCCGACCCGAGGGCGGCGAGCAGGCCGCGGCGCGAGACGGCGGCCATCAGGCCTGGCCCGCGGCCGCGGCACCCAGCTGCGACAGCGGCTCGGAGAGGGCGTCGACCACCCGGGCCAGCTCGCGGCGCTGGTCGGCCGTCACGGTGTCGTAGGAGACGTACCCGCCCGGGACCTCCGCGTCGGCGTAGGGCGCCAGCGCCGCCTGCACCGCGGCGAACTGCGTGGTCAGCTCCGTGACGAGCTTCGGGTCGTTGGCCTGCACCACCGGCGTGAGCACCTCGAAGGCCTTCTGGGCGCCGTCGACGTTGCCCTTGAAGTCGACGAGGTCGGTGTGGCTGAACGCCTCCTCCTCGCCGGTGATCTTGCCGGTGGCCACCTCGTCGAGCAGCTCCTTGGCGCCGTTGCCGATGGAGGTGGGCGTGATGGCCGCGTTCGGCACCCGCTGGGACAGCTCCTTGACGTCGGCCAGCAGCTGGTCGGCCACGGGGACGACGGTCGCGAGGTCCTCGCCGGTCCAGAGCGCCTTCTCCAGGCGGTGCCAGCCGGTGAACTGCTGGCCCGCCTCGAGGTCGGCCTCGCGGACGTCCATGCGCGGGTCGAGGTCGCCGAAGCTCTCCGCCACCGGCTCCACCGACTCCCACCCGACGCGCGAGGGCGCGTACAGCGACTGCGCCTTCGCGCGGTCGCCGGAGGCGATGGCGTCGCGCAGCTGCTGCACCAGGGGCACGGTCGCGTCGGCCTGCTGCTGCACGTAGGAGCGGTAGGCGTCGACGGCGGTCTGCTCGGCGGCGGTGAGCTGGGAGGTGCCGCCGGTCACGGCGATGGCTTGCCGGATGCCGTCGCCGACCATGCCGGGCTTGCACGCCACCTGGTACTTCCCCTCCGTGAGGTCCACGGTGAGGTCGTAGCTGGTGCCGGGCCCGATGTTCTCCTTCTCGGTGACGATGCGGTCGCCGTCGTAGACGTAGACCTCCGTCACCTGGCTGCCCGTGTTGGTGATGGAGAACGTGGTGACACCGCCGGGCAGGTCGGTCTTCGCCACCTGGCAGGCGCTGTCGGAGGCGTTGATGGCCACCGACGCCGCGGCTGCGTCGGAGGCACCCGCGGAGGCGGCCGCCGACGACGACGACGAGGGCGCGTCCACGAGGGCCCCGCACGAGCTCAGGGACAGCGCGGCGAGGGAGGCCAGGGGCAGGACGACGAGGGCGCGGGCGCGCGAGGGCACGGGAGCTCCAGGTGTTCGGGTGGCCGGCCGGCCGGCCGTGGTCGCGGTCGGCGAGCGGGGTGGTCAGGCGGCGTGGGCGTCCGAGCGGACGGCGCGCAGCCGCGGCGCCTCCGAGGAGGAGGCCGCGGGCGCCGCCGGGCGGCGCTGGGGACGCAGGTACAGAGCGAGGACGGGCACCACGTACGCGGTCCACGCGATCGCCTGCGCCCACGTGGTGGCCGGGGAGAAGTTGAGGACGCCCTTGAGCAACTCGCCGTACCAGCTCGACGGCGGCACCTGGGCGCTGACGTCGAAGGCGAGGCTGTGCAGGCCGGGCAGGACGCCGGCCTCCTGCAGGTCGTGGACGCCGTAGGCGAGCACCCCGCCGGCCACGACGACGAGCGCCGCGCCGGTCCAGGTGAAGAACCGGCGCAGGTCGAGCTTCACGGTCTGGCGGTACAGCGCCCAGCCCAGGACCACGGCGACGGCGAGGCCGAGCACCGCGCCGACCAGCGGCTGCCACGTCTGACCGGTGGCCTGGCCGGCGGCGTAGACGAAGAAGACCGTCTCCAGGCCCTCGCGCCCGACGGCGAGGAACGCGGTCAGCCCCACGGCGAAGGCGCTGACGCCGACGGCCGCGCGCATCTTGTCCGTGAGGTGGGAGGCCAGGGAGCGCCCGGCCCGACGCATCCAGAAGACCATCCACGTGACGAAGGCGACAGCGACGATCGACAGGGTTCCGCCGAGCAGCTCCTGCGCCTCGAAGGTGAGGGCCTTGGCGGCCACGGCCAGTGCCACGGCGATCGCGACCGGCAGGGCGACGGCCACGGCCACGCCCCAGCGCACCGCGCCGAGGCGGTCGCGACGGCCGGTCTTCACCAGGAACGCCACGAGGATGGAGACCATGATCGTGGCCTCGAGCCCCTCGCGGAGGCCGATCAGGAAGTTGGCGATCACACCGGGTCCTTCGAGCTCGCCGGGCGCGACGCCGTGGTCGGCGCCGTGTGAGGCGAGCCTAACCTCATGCCGATCGTGGTGTCGGTCAAGAGCAGGTAAAGGATCTGCGACGCCGCCGTGCGCCTCGTCACAGGCGCCCCCGTCGGCGGACCGCGGGATCAGCCGGCGAGGGCGCGGGCCAGCAGCTCCGCCGTGAGCTCCCGCTGCCAGGGGCGTGCGCCGGCGGTGGCCAGCCAGGCGCTGACGCCCTCGGTGCCGGCGTCGGCCGGGGGCTCCCAGCACAGGCGGCGCACCGCGTCAGGGGACAGGAGGTTCTCCAGCGGCACGTCCACCTCCTCGGACAGCTCCGTCAGCGCGGCGCGGGCGCGGGTGAGGCGCTCGGCGGCCTCCGGGTCCCGGTCCTTCCAGGCCCGGGGCGGCGGCGGGCCGTCGGTGGGCAGGGAGTGCGGGGGCAGCTGGGACTCGGGGAGCGCGCGGGCGCGGTCGATGGCCTCCAGCCAGCGGGCGCCCAGGCGGCGGTTGGCCGGCCCGGAGAAGACGGGCAGCGCCGCCAGCTCGCGCGTGGAGGTGGGCATCGCCTGGGCGGCGGCCACCACCGCCCGGTCGGGCAGGACCCGCCCCGGCGCGGTGTCGCGCTTGCGGGCCAGCTCGTCACGGGAGAGCCACAGCTCGCGCACGGCCGCCAGCTGGCGGCGCTGGCGCACGGCGTGCAGCCCGGAGGTCCGCCGCCACGGGTCGGTGCGGGGAGGCGCCGGCGGGGCGTCGCGCACGGCGGCGAACTCCTGGCGGGCCCACTCGAGCTTGCCCTGGGCGGCGAGGTCGGCGGCGAGCGCGTCGCGGAGGTCCACCAGCAGCTCCACGTCGAGCGCGGCGTACAGCAGCCACGGCTCGGGCAGGGGGCGGGCGGACCAGTCGACCGCGGAGTGCTCCTTGGCCAGGCGGACGCCCAGCAGCCGCTCGACCACGGCGCCCAGGCCGACGCGCTGGTACCCGGCCAGGCGCCCGCCCAGCTCGGTGTCGAACAGCTCACCGCCGGGGCGCAGCCCCACGCCCGCCAGGCAGGCCAGGTCCTGGTTGGCCGCGTGGAGCACCCACTCGGCGCTCCCGAGGGCCTCGCCCACGGCGGACAGGTCGGGCAGGGCGCGGGGGTCCACCAGCACCGTGCCGGCGCCCGCGCGGCGCAGCTGCACCAGCTGGGCGTCCTGCCCGTAGCGGTAGCCCGAGGCGCGCTCGGCGTCCACGGCCACCGGCCCGGTGCCCGCGGCCAGGGCGTCCACCGCGGCGGCCAGGGCCTCGGGGGTGTCCGTCAGCGGCGGCAGCCCGTCCGCGGGGGCGGCCAGCAGCGGCAGCTCGGGGGCTTCGGGCGCGGCGACGGCCCCGGGGACCTCAGGGGTCTCCGGGGCCGTGCCGTGTCCGGATGGGGTGCTGCTGGGCGATCTGCTCATGTCAGCCGCCCATTCTGCACCGCAGCGCCGACAGCGCTGACGTCAGGAGATGACGCCCGCACGCAGCGTGATGAGGACCATCTCGGCGCGGTCGCCGGTGCCGAGCTTGCGGGCGATGCGCGCCAGGTGGCTCTTCACCGTGAGCGCGGACAGGCCCAGCTCCTCGCCGACCTCGCGGTTGGAGCGGCCGTCGGCCACCAGCTGCAGCACCTCGACCTCGCGGGCAGACAGGGTGGACAGCCCGTCCGGAGAGGTCGGCACCAAGGGCGCCTCGGTGCCGCGCGCGGCGGTGGACAGGAAGCAGCGCACCCCCGAGGACAGCGCGGAGCGCACCGTCCACGGGTCCTCGGAGGTGGAGACCACCACGGCGCGGGTCCAGCCCGCGGCGCGCAGGTCGCGGGCCAGCGCCACGCCGGCGCCGTCCTGCAGGCCCGCCTCGATGACGCACAGGTCGCCCTGGTGGTGCACCGCGGCGCGGCGCGCCTCGGTGACCGAGCTGGCCGCGACCACGTCGCTGGCGCCGAGGGCGCGCAGCACCCGCACCGCCACCTCGCGCGCGGCGAGGTCCTGCACCGCCACGAGCGCGGTGGTGCGGCGTCCACGCGCCACGGCACCCGCGCGCGGGGCCCGAGCGAGTGCGCTCTCCGCCATGGTCGTCATCCCTGACCTCCTGCTCATGCACCCGGCCGGGTGCGTCCTGCAGGGGGTATCGGGCGTCCGAGGGGGTGCCTTGACACGTTCGGAGCAGGAGTTGTCCACCCTTCCGGCGGACGGCGCAGGGGGACGCGGTCAGCGGCGGGGGAGGCGCACCACGCCGTCGGGCAGCGGGGGCAGGCCCGCGGCCGCGCCGAGCAGCTGCGCCCACGCCAGCACGGCGTCCCCGACGGCCTCGGGCACCTCGGCCGGGCGCGGGCTGAACGACGCGCGCACCTCCAGCTCGCCGTCCACGGGCCGCGCCGCCAGCTGGCCGTAGGAGCGCGACGTCGAGGTGGTGACCGTCCCGCCCAGCGTGCGCACGGGCAGGCCGTGGTCCTCCAGGGCCTCCACCAGCCAGCTCCACGCCACGTCGGCCAGCAGCGGGTCGTCGGCGTCCTCGGTGGCGGGGGAGCAGCGCGCCAGCACCACCACCCGCCACGGGCCGTCCCACCCCTCCTGGCCGGCCGGGTCGTGCAGGAGCACGAAGCGGCCCTCGGCCACCTCGTCCCCGGACTCGTCGAGCACGTCGGCGGACAGCGCCAGCGAGTGCGGCGCCATCGACCGCGGCCCGGGGCCCTCCTCCACCACGATCTCGGGGCGCAGCGCGGTGGCCCGCACCTGCTGCACCGCCGCGGCGAAGGCCGGGGGAGCCGCCGCCTGGCCCCCGGGGCCGGGCCCTCCACCGCGCGCGTCCATGCGGGCATCCTTCCCCACCAGGTCCGCCACCAGCACCTCCGGCCCGCCGCAGCGGCGATGATGGGGAGGTGAGCACCCCCGTCGCCCCGCTCGTCGCCGCCTGCCGCCGGGAGCCGGTCGCGCGCACGCCGGTGTGGTTCATGCGGCAGGCCGGTCGCTCCCTGCCCGAGTACAAGAGGGTCCGCGAGGGGATCCCCATGCTCCAGGCCTGCACCACGCCCGACCTCGTCACCGAGATCACCCTGCAGCCGGTCCGCCGCTACGGCGTGGACGGGGCCGTCCTCTACTCCGACATCGTGCTGCCGCTCAAGGCCGCCGGCGTGGACCTCGACATCGTCCCCGGCACGGGACCCGTCGTCGCGAAGCCCGTCCGCACCGCCGCCGACGTCGACGCCCTCCCCGAGCTCCACCCCGACCAGCTCGAGCCCGTCGCCCAGGCGGTGCGCCAGCTGGTCGCCGAGCTGGACGGGCTGGGAGGGGTGCCGCTCATCGGCTTCGCGGGCGCCCCCTTCACCCTCGCCAGCTACCTCGTGGAGGGCGGTCCCAGCAAGGACCACGCCGCCACCAAGACCTTCATCCACACCGACCCCGGCCTGTGGCGAGCGCTCGCGGAGAAGCTGGCGCGCACCTCGGCGACGTTCCTGCAGGTGCAGGTGGAGAACGGCGCCCGGGTGGTGCAGCTGTTCGACTCCTGGGCCGGCGCGCTGTCCCTGGCCGACTACCGCGAGCACGCGATGCCCGCCTCGGCGTCGGTGCTGTCCGCGGTCGGCGCGCTGCGCGGGGCCGACGGCCTGCCCGTGCCGCGCATCCACTTCGGGGTGGGGACGGGGGAGCTGCTCGGAGCCATGGGGGAGGCCGGCGCGGACGTCGTCGGCGTCGACTACCGCGTGAGCCTGCGCGACGCCGCCGCCCGCGCCAGCGCCGACGGCACGCCCCGCGCGCTGCAGGGCAACCTCGACCCTGCCCTGCTCGGCGCCCCGCCGGCGGTGCTCGAGGCCGCCGTCGACGCGGTCCTGGACGACGCCGCCGCAGCCGTCGGCAGCCCGGCCGCCGGGGGGCACGTCTTCAACCTCGGCCACGGCGTGCCGCCCACCACGGACCCGGACGCGCTCCTGCGCGTGGTGGAGCGGGTGCACGAGCGCACCGCTCGATGAGCGCGCGGCCCCGCGTCGTCGTCGTCGGGGGAGGCGTCAGCGGGCTCGCCGCGGCCTGGGCCCTGGGCGCCGAGGACGTCGACGTCGTCCTCCTGGAGGCCTCCGCCCGCCTCGGCGGCCCGCTGCAGACCGCCGAGCTGGGGGGCGTGGTCCTGGACGTCGGGGCGGAGTCGCTGCTGGCGCGCCGCCCCGAGGCCGTCGACCTGGCCCGCGAGGTGGGCCTGGGCCGCGACCTGGTGCAGCCGGCCACCACGCGCGCCGCGGTGGTCCTGCGGGGGGAGCGCCACCCGGTGCCGCGCGGCACGGTCATGGGCGTCCCGGCGGACCCGTCGTCGATGGCCGGCCTGCTCACCGCCGCCGAGGTCGCCCGCGCCGCCGACGAGCGGCTCACGGGGCCGCTGGGGGAGGACGGCGACGTCGACGTCGCCTCCTTCGTCGCGGCCCGCCTCGGCAGCGCCGTGGTGGACGCCCTGGTGGAGCCGCTGCTGGGCGGGGTCTACGCGGGGCGCGCATCGGGGCTGTCGATGCGGTCGGTGCTGCCCGCGCTGTGGCCCGCCGCGCGCGACGGCGCCCCCCTGCTGGAAGCGGTGCGCGCCGCGGCGCGGGCCTCGCAGGCGGGGGCCGCCAGCGGCGGGGACAGCGGCGGGGGCAGCGGCGGGGGCGGCGGCGCGCAGGGCGCGGTGGGGCTGGTGGGCACCGCCGCCGGTGGCGGGGTGTTCGCCGGCGTCCGCGGCGGCGTCGGCCGCCTCCCGGCGGCGGTGGCCGCCGCGCTGACCGCCCGCGGCGCCGAGGTGCGCACGTCCGCGCGCGTGCGGCGGCTCCGCCGGGCCGATGGCGCCTGGCAGGTGGACGTCGAGGACCGCTGGACCGGCCTGCGCCGCGCCGAGCGCGCCGACGGCGTGGTGCTCGCGGTGCCGCCGCCCGCCGCCTCGGCCCTGCTGGCCGGCGAGGCCCCGGACGCGTCCGCGGCGATGGCGCAGGTGGACGACGCGGGGCTCGCGCTCGTGACGCTGCTGCTGCCCCCCGGCTCGCTCGACGCCCTGGTCGACGAGGACGGCCAGCCCCTGTCCGGGCTGCTCGTCCCGCCGTCCGAGGGGCGGCTGGTCAAGGCGGTGACCGCTTCCAGCCGCAAGTGGGCGTGGGTGGCGCAGGCGGCGGGGAAGGCCGCGGGGAAGGGCACCGAGGTGCTGCGGCTCTCCGTCGGGCGCCGCGGCGAGGGCGCCGTGCTGGCCCGGCCGGACGCGGAGCTGCTGGCCGCGGTGGTGGAGGACGGCAGCGGGCTCGTCGGCCACCGCCTGGAGCCGCTGGCGTCCCTGGTGACCCGGTGGCCGGCGGCGCTGCCCCAGCCCGACGTCGGGCACGCCGCGCGGGTCGCCGCGGTCCAGGCCGACGTGGCCTCGCTGCCGGGACTGGCCGTGGCGGGCGCCGCCGTCGACGGCGTCGGGGTGCCTGCCTGCATCGCGGCGGCCCGCCGGGCGGCGGCCGCGGTGGTGGCGGACCTCACGGCTGGCCGGCCGCCGGCCGGGGGGAGGATGGAGCCATGACGTCGCTGCAGCACTCACCGGCCTCCAGCGCCCCGGAGGCCGCCGTCACCACGGCCACCACCACCGCCACCGAGCTGCCGGACGGGCGCACCGCGCGGCAGGTCGCCGACGAGATCAACCAGACCATCCGATACACGATGTGGTCGGTCTTCGCCCTCGACCCGTCGGCGCACACCGGCGGCGGGCTCGGCGGAGAGGCCGACCGGACCGCGGCCACCTCCGAGGTGGAGGCGCTGCTGCGCTCCCTGGGCGCCGGCTCCGCCGAGGACGGCGGGCCGGACCTGGAGGTCCGCGGCTTCTACGACCTGTCGGGCATGCGCGCCGACGCCGACCTCATGGTCTGGTGGCACGCCTCCGACGTCGAGGTGGTCCAGGAGGCCTACCGCCGGCTGCGCCGCACGGCGCTGGGGCGCCTGCTGCGGCCGGTGTGGTCGAGCGTGGGCGTGCACCGCACCGCCGAGTTCAACAAGGGCCACGTGCCGGCGTTCATGGCCGGCGAGGCGCCCCGCAAGTACCTCAACCTCTACCCGTTCGTGCGCTCCTACGAGTGGTACCTGCTCCCCGAGGACCAGCGCCGCACCATGCTGCGCGACCACGGCCTGGCCGCCCGCCCCTACCCGGACGTGCGCGCCAACACCGTCTCCGCGTTCGCCCTCGGCGACTACGAGTGGCTGCTCGCCTTCGAGGCCGACGAGCTGCACCGCATCGTCGACCTCATGCGCGACCTGCGGAACACCGAGGCCCGCCGCCACGTCCGCGAGGAGCTGCCCTTCTTCACCGGCCGCCGCGTGGAGCTGCGCGAGCTGGTCGCCCTCCTCCCCTGACCGCCCGGCCGTGATCATGGGCGTTGTGCACACGACGGGCCGTGATCATGGTCGCTGAGCGCACCGACGAGGTGGACGACGACGACGTCGAGCGCGTGGTCGCGGTCGCTCGGACCCGCCTGGCGGCGCTCGCGCCCTTCGACGTCGAGCTGGGCCCGGCCGTCGTCCACGGCGGCGGGGTGCTGCTCCCCGCCTCGCCCGCCGCGCCGTTCGAGGAGCTGCTGCGCGAGCTGCGCGCCGCCGTCGCCGCTCCTGGGACGCCTCAGCGCTCGCCCGGCAGGTTCGCGGGGTGGAGCCCTCCACCGCACGCGTGCGCGTCAGCGAGGCGCAGCTGATCCGGCTCGGCCGCGACGAGCACGTCTACCGCTGAGACGCCTCCCACCGCGCGCCGCTGGGGCCCTCGGTGCCGGCGTGATCAGCGGGGAGCGCGGGTCATCGGCACGTGGGGGATGCCGTCCTCCAGGAAGCCCGGCCCGCTGACCTCGAAGCCCCACCGGGCGTACCAGCCCTCCAGGTGCGCCTGCGCGTCGAGCACCAGCGGCCGGTCGCCCTCGCGCGCGACCACGTCGTCGAGGAGCAGCCCGGCGAGGCCGTGTCCGCGCTCGCTCGGCGCCGTGACCACGCGGCCGACCCGGCGCGTGCCCTCAGGGTCGGCGTGCTCACCGGACCGGCCGGCCAGCACCCGCAGGTAGGCGCCCACCGCCGTGCCGCCCGGTCCGGCCACCCACAGGTGGTCGGCGTCGGGCTCGAGGTCGCGCCCGTCCAGCTCTGGGTAGGCGCACTCCTGCTCCACCACGAAGACGTCCACCCGCAGCCTCAGCACGGCGTAGGCGAGCGCGGGGTCGAGGTCGCGCCACGTGGAGCGGTGGACGGTCGGACGGCTCGGAGCAGCGTCGGTCACCCGCCCATCCTGCGGCACCCGCCCCACTAGCCTCGCCGGTGTGTCGGTGCACGAGGCGGTCGCGGGGTTCGCGCTGGTGGCGGCGCTGCTGACGCTGGTGCCCGGGCTCGACCTCCGGCGCCGGGGTGACCCTGTCTGCCCGCGCGCTCTCGACGACCGTGGACCGACCGCGGACCGACCGTGGACGCTGTGTCCCGGTACCAGGCCTCGTACCGGGACACAGCGTCCACGGTCGGAACGGGTCGCTCCGCGATGTGGCGCGGAGGCGCGTGATCGTCGAGAGGAGGGGGCGCGGGTCACGAGGTGTTCACCTGGCCCGGGCAGGGTCGGGCGGTGACCAGCACCACCTCCGGCTCGGCCAGCGCTCCTGGGCTGCGGCGCGACCTCGGCCTGCGCGACGCGGTGGTGGTCGGGCTGGGCGCCATGCTCGGCGCGGGCGTCTTCGGCGCCGTCGGCCCCGCCGCCGCGGCCGTCGGACCCTCGGCGCCTGGCCTGCTCGCCGCCCTCGCGCTCGCGGCCCTCGTCGCCACCGGCAACGCCACCTCCACCGCGCGCCTGGCCGGCCTGCACCCCCTCGCCGGCGGTGCCTACGCCTACGGCCGCCGCGAGCTGGGGCAGTGGTGGGGCTTCGCGGCCGGGTGGGCGTTCGTCGTCGGCAAGACCGCCAGCTGCGCCGCCATCGCCCTGGTGGCCGGCGCCGCGGTCTGGCCGCAGCACCCTGGCGTGCCCGCTGCCGTCGCGGTGGCCCTGTTCACCGCCCTCACGTGCGCGGGCGTGCAGCGCACGGCGCGCGTGACGGCGGTGCTCGTCGTCGTCGTCCTCGCGGTGCTGGTCATCACCCTCGTGGCGGCGTCCGGGGGCGGGCTCGACCTCGCCGCCCTCACCAGCGGTGGACCGGTCACCCCGCGGGGCGTGCTGCAGGCGGCGGGCCTGCTGTTCTTCGCCTTCGCCGGGTACGCGCGCATCGCCACGCTCGGCGAGGAGGTCCGCGACCCGGAGCGGACCATCGGCCGGGCCGTGGCGACCGCGCTGGCCGTGGTGCTCGTGGTCTACGCCGCCGTCGTCGTGGTGGTCCTCGGGGCGCTCGGGACGACGACGACCGCGTCCAGCGCTCTCCCGCTGCGCGACGCCGTGGCCGCCGGGCCCGCGCCGCAGCTCGCGGTGCTCGTGACCGCCGGGGCGGCTCTCGCGGCGCTCGGGTCCCTGCTCACCGTCATGACCGGAGTCGGCCGCACGGCGCTCGCCATGGCGCGCGACCGCGAGCTGCCGGCGCCGCTGGCCGCCATCAGCCCGCGCACCGGCGCGCCGGCGGTGGCGCAGCTGGTGGTCGGCGCCGTCGTCGTCGTGCTGGTGCTCACCACCGACCTGCGCGGCGCCATCGCCGCCAGCTCCACCGGGGTGCTCGTCTACTACGCCGTGGCCAACCTCGCGGCGTGGGCGCGCGCCAGCCGTGACCCGGGCCGGCGCGCGTGGGAGCGACCGGTTGCCGCGCTCGGGCTGCTCGGCTGCCTCGGGCTGGTGGTGGCGCTGCCGCCCGCCGCCGTGGCCGCCGGGCTGGCGGTGCTGGCGGCGGGCCTGGCCGGCCGGGCCCTGCTGCGGCGGGTCAGCCCTGCGCGCCGGCCTCGAGGTCGAGGCTGATGGAGTTGATGCAGTAGCGCTGGTCGGTGGGGGTGTCGAAGCCCTCGCCCTCGAAGACGTGGCCGAGGTGGGAGCCGCAGGAGGCGCAGCGCACCTCGGTGCGGACCATGCCGAGCGACCTGTCGGTGATGAGCTCCACCGCGTCGGACTCCGAGGGCGCGTAGAACGACGGCCACCCGCAGTTGGAGTGGAACTTGGTGGTGGAGCGGAACAGCTCCGCGCTGCACGCCTTGCAGCGGTAGACGCCCTCGGTCTCGGTGTCGGTGTACTCACCGACCCACGCGCGCTCCGTGCCGGCCTCGCGCAGCACGCGGTACTCGGCGGGGGAGAGCTGCTGGCGCCACTCGGTGTCGGACTTCGTGACGGGGTACTTGCCGGTGCTCTGCGTGGTCATGTCCCGTCCAACACCCGTCGCGGACGACGCGTTCCCGTGCGGACCGGGTCAGCCGACCTGGCCGGTGCCCGCGTACGTGTGCAGCACCGGCACGCCGAGCACCTCGCGGGCGCGGCTGGCCCAGTCGCGGTGGAACGTCTCCTCGACGGCGTGCGGCCGCGTGACCACCACCACCTCGCGCGCCCCGTGCTGCTGCACGGCGGCCTCCAGGGCGGGCACCGGGTCGTCGTCGGTGATGACGCCGTCGGCGTCGCGGCCCAGCGCCCGCAGCGCCGCGAGCGTGGTCGCCAGCACGGTGGCGGCCTCCGTGCGCGCCAGCTGCCCGTCGCGGTGGCTGCCCTCGCGCAGCGCCGCGGCGGCCTCGCGCCAGTGCGCCAGGCTGAGGGCGTCCACCACCTCGGTGAGCACGGACCGCTTCGTGTCCGCCGGCACGAGCACCCGGTAGACCAGCTGCTCGCCCTCGTGCAGCGCGAGGACCCGCTCCGCGTCAGGGCCCTCCACCGGCTGCTCGGTGAGGACGACGACGACGGGGGACCCGATCTCTGGCACGCCCCGGACGCTATCCGCCCGTCAGGACCTCCGCGAGGTCGTAGTCGGCCGGTACGTCGAGCTGGTCGAACCGACAGGAGGCCGGGTCCCGGTCCGGGCGCCAGCGCGCCAGCTGCACGGTGTGGCGGAACCTGTCGCCCTCCAGCTGGTCGTACCTCACCTCGGCGACCAGGTCGGGCTGCAGCGGGATCCAGCTGGCGTCCTTGTCGGCGGCGGCGAAGCGGTTCTTCTCCCCGGCCTGCCGGCGCGGGGCGCCGTCGGCGTCGCGCAGCACCAGCGGCTGCAGCTCCTGCTCGAGCTCCAGGCGCACCTTGTCGGTGAACGCGCTGGCCCCGCCCACCTGGCGCAGCTGGCCGTCGTCGTCGTGCAGGCCCAGCAGCAGGGAGCCCACGCCGGTGCCGGACTTGTGCACCCGGTAGCCGACGACGACGACGTCCGCCGTCCGCGCGTGCTTCACCTTGAGCATGACGCGCTTGCCGGGGGAGTAGGGGGCGGCGAGCGGCTTGGCCACCACGCCGTCCAGCCCGGCGCCCTCGAAGGTCTGCAGCCACTCCTGCGCGAGGGCGGCGTCGGTGGTGGTGCGGGTGAGGTGGACGGGCGCGGTGACCGTGCCGAGGGCCTGCTCGAGCGCGGCGCGCCGGTCGGAGAAGGGGCGGGCGGTGAGGTCGTCGTCGCCGACGGCCAGGAGGTCGAACGCCACGAACGAGGCGGGCGTGGCCTCGGACAGGGTCTTGATGCGGCTCGCGGCCGGGTGGATGCGCTGGGCGAGGGCCTCCCAGTCAAGGCGCTCGGCGCCGGGCTCGCCGCGGCGGACCACCACCTCGCCGTCCACCACGCACCGGTCGGGCAGCTGGGCGCGCAGGTGCTCGACCAGCTCCGGGAAGTACCGGGTGAGGGGCTTGGAGCCGCGGCTGCCGAGCTCGACCTCGTCGCCGTCCTTGAACACGATGCAGCGGAACCCGTCCCACTTCGGGTCAACTCTTACGTCGCCGCGTTCGAGCAGCTCAACGACCTTCTCCATGGTGGTGGCCTTGGCCAGCATGGGGGAGACCGGTGGCATGACGGGCAGCTTCACGGCGCCATCGTCTGCGGCTTGGGGTGCGGAAGCCAGGCAGATCCTCAAGAGGCGTTGTGTGTTGACCTGGTGGGAGCAGCCGAGCTGCTCGCCGGGGGGTCCCTATGGCGGCGTCAAGCCGCCAGGGCCACCTGCGATGTCGTCGGACTCGTCCTCGGCCGATAGGGCTGGTGGTCGCGCAGCATCGCGAACATGACGTCGATGTGGCGGCGGGCCAGGCAGATCAGAGCGGCGTTGTGGCGACGTCCCTCAGCGCGCTTGCGGTCGTAGTAGGCCCGGCTGGCGGGGTCTGACAATGGCCGCGAACGCGCATAGGAACAGCGCTGACTTCAACGCGTGGTGCCCGCGCTGGGAGTGGCTCTCACCCTTGATCGACGAGCCTGACCGGCGGGTCACCGGCGCCAGCCCGGCGTGGGAGGCCGGGGGCGCAGCGCTGGCGAAGGAGCTGCCGTCCACGACGATGGTGAGGATCTTGATGGCGGTTCTGACCCCAACGCCGGGCATCGAGGTCAGGACCTCGGAAAGAGGGTGGGCCTCCAGGCGCGCCTCGAGCTCGACGACCAGCGCCGCGCGTTCGTCGCGGACCTCGCGCAGCTGGGCAGCGACGCCGGTGATGACCCGCCCGAAGGCCAGCTGTGTGCATATCGAGGCCACGACGAGTGGGCCGCCGGGGATGGCCGCTACCTGTTCGAGGCGTCCATGGCCGCGCTGAACGGCACCAACATCACCGAGCTGCGGGCAAGCCTCACCACTGGCGACATCAGCATCGACATCAGCATCGACACCGGAGCTGCCATGACGGCATGATCCCCACCAGCTGACCCCGCACGGTGAAAATGAACTACACCGCTCCAGGGGACGTGAGCCGGGCGATCGCGACGAGGATCAGTCGTGGTGGCAGTGCTGAGCGGGAAGAGGATGCCGCGCTACAGGAGAGCTCGGAGATGGCAGTGACCCGTCACTTCCTGAGGCGCCCACCAAGAATGGTTGCAGTTCAGTGGCGGGAGCGGGTCGACCGTGGTGGTAGCCCTGGCTGATGTCGCACTTGAGATCGGCGAGCAGCGCAAGGGTCGCGGTGTCCTCGACCCCCTCGGCCACCACGCGCATTCCCAGCTCGTGCGCGAGCTCGATGGTGCTTCGCACGACGAGCGTCCCGGCGACGTCGCCAGAGGCGAGCCGCGCGACAAAAGACCGGTCGATCTTCACCTCGGAGAACGGCACGTTAAGCAAGAGTGCCAGCGAGGAGAAACCAGTTCCAAAGTCATCAATGCTGACGTGGACACCGACCTGGCGCAGTTCTCGCACCACCGCGGCTGCTCCGCGAAGGTCCTCCACCAGACTCGTCTCGGTGACTTCAAGGACGAGAAGGTGCGCGGGCAGCCCGTGCCCGACCAGGAGCTGCGCCACCTCTTCGACCAGGTCCGCTACAAGGTCTCGCGCAGTGAGGTTGACCGAGACCGGCACGGCATGACCCCGTGCATGCCACCGAGCTGCTTCGCGCACGGACTGCTGCAGCACCACGCGCGTCATACCGCTGGACAGGCCAGACTTCTCTGCCCATGCGACGAAAGCGTCGGGGTAGAGCAGGCCGCGGCGGGGGTGACGCCAGCGCACGAGCGCCTCCATTCCACAGGTGCGACCCGAAGCGATGTCGACCTGGGGTTGGAAGTGCATCTCAAGCTCGCCCTCTGTCAGCGCGCGCCGCCAGTCCTCTATACGCTCCAGCTGCTGGCGCTCCTCGGCGTCCAGTCCGTCGTGGTGGAGAACAACGCCCGACCGCTCCGACTTGGCGGCGTGGAGCGCGGACTCGGCTCGCCTGAGGAGATCCATCGCTTCAGCAGGTCCGTCGATAGCGGTGACGTGCTCCGTATCCCCTCCGGGGTTGTCGTAGTTGGCGAGCGCCACTCCAGCACTGGCAGACATGGTGAAGTGGCGTCCTTCGGAGTCAGTCAGCACCGCTACGGATTCACGCGTCGTCGCAACGGCGCGCAAGACCCGCTCGAGAGGGAGACGCGCTGTCACGATGGCGAAGGCGTCGCCCTCAACGCGGGCGAGCAGCGCCCCCTTCGGCGCGGCCCCCTTGAGGCTGTTGGCGGTCTGCCGCAGGTACTCGTCACCGGCTGAGTGCCCCAGCGCGTCGTTAACGCTCTTGAAGCGGTCCAGGTCGAGCAGCACGATGGCGACGCCGCGGTTGCCTCCCTCGACCAACGTGCTCAGGTGCGCTATGGCCGCCCGGCGGTTCGGCAGGCCCGTCAGGTCGTCGGTCAAGGCCGCCTCGTGGGAGTCCTGCAGCGCGATGAGCTCTCGGACGAGGAGTGCCACCTTGGTGACGAGCGCCAGGCCGGCGAGAAAGGCGAGTACTGCTGCCTCGCGAGGAACATCGATGAACCACCCCAGCACGGGAACCGCCATGACCATGGCGACAGACGGAACCGTGCTCAGTGCATCCTTCCAGCGTCCCAGGTCGACCTGCGGGGGCTGAACGCGCGGACGCAGGCAGCAGACCGCCGCGCAGCTGACGGCTGAACCCGCCCACAGCACGACCTCTACAGGCGGCAGCCAGTCCTGCCCGGTCGTGACACGGCCCAGCGCGAGCAGATGCGCCGCGAACAGCGGTGCATCCACCGCCAAGAGCGTCAGCGGTCGACGGTCCGCGCGTCGGCCGCACACACCCACCAGCAGTAGGGCGAAGTGCGTGCTCGCCGAACCGCAGGCCAGGAGCGTCAGCAGCAGCGCGCTCTGCAGTGCACCCATCGCTGTAGACGACTGCAGCCACTGCCCGAAGAACGTGACCAGGAGAGCCGATGCTGCGAGGACTCCCGCTGCACCCTCAGCCCACCACCCCGGCAGCTGGCGGGTGATGCGTTCCTGCAGCAGCTCGACGTGGACGACGAAAAGCAGGGCTTGCCCCGTGATGGCCGCTAGCAACGACCACGTGGTCAGCTGAGGCAGCACCACCGAGGGCAGGACCAGCAGGACTGCTGTCGCCAGGACGGGAATCGTCGCCGCCGAGGCCTGCGGGTGGTTCTCCGAGGTTCCCGTGACTCGTGCGAGCGCCCGTCGTCGGGAACGGGTCAAAGGCGGGGACAGTGCCACGCAGGCTCCACATCACGTTGGTATCCCGAAGTGCCACCGGGTGAGCAGCACGCACACCTTCGGCAAACCCGTGCGGCCAGGCCAACGTCCGTGCGGCACCATCAGCCATTTGATCATTACGCACAGGTGCAACTCGACCCGTTCGGTCGAGTGGGAGCGTGCCTCGCCAGGGTCACGTCCCCTGCAGTGATGTAGATCGTTCTCACCGTGCGGGGTCAGCTGGTGGGGATCATGCCGTCATCGCGGCTCCGGTGTCGACGCCGGTGCCGCCGACCGTGACAGCTCCGGCGATGGCCGGCAGGGTCGTGACGTTGGTGCCGTTCAGCGCGGCCATCGAGGCCTCGGACAGGTAGCGCCGCTCCCCGGCGGCCCACTCATCGTGGGCCTCGATCAGCACACAGCTGGTCAGGCGCAGCAAGGCGGCGTCGTGGGGGAAGACCCCCACCACGTCGGTGCGGCGCTTGACCTCCTTGTTCAGCCGCTCTAGCGGGTTGGTCGACCAGATCTTCTTCCAGTGGCTGGGCGGGAAGCCGATGAACGCCAGCACGTCCTCACGGGCGGTGTCCATCACCGCGGCGACCTTCGGGTGCGTGCCCTGGAACGTGGCCGCGACGGAGTCCCACTGCGCGGCGACACCGGCCGCGCTCGGCTGGGCGAACACCGTGCGGTAGGCGGCGGTGACGACCTCACCGTCAGCCTTGGCCACATGGGCCAGCAGGTTCCTCGCAAAGTGCACCCGACACCGCTGCCAGGACGCCCCAACATGGCCTTGGCGAGGGCCTTCTTCAAGCCCTCGTGGGCGTCACTGATGACCAGCTGCACCCCGGACAGCCCACGTCGCTTCAGGGACGTCAGGAACGCCTTCCAGAACGCCTCCTCCTCGGAGTCACCGACGTCGGCGCCGAGGACCTCGCGGTGACCTTCGGCGGTGACTCCGGTGGCGATGACCACCGCGCGACTGACGACGCGGGCCTTGCAGTAGGTGGCGTCCAAGAACACGTACGGGTAGACGTGCTCACCCAGTGGCCGGTCGCGGAACGCCGCGACTTCCACGTCCAGATCGGCGCAGATCCGGGACACCTCCGACTTCGAGATCCCGCTGGCAACACCCAAGGCAGCCACCAGATCGTCGACCTTGCGGGTGGAGACCCCGTGGACGTAGGCCTCGGCGACCACCGCGAACAGGGCCACGTCGATGCGACGGCGCCGCTCGAGCAGGCTCGGGTAGAAGGAGCCGGTGCGCAGCTTGGGGATGCGCAGCTGCGGGTCCCCGGCGGTGGTGGAGAAGGTCTTGGGGCGGGTGCCGTTGCGGTGGGCCAGGCGCTCTTCGGTGCGCTCGTAGCGTCCGGCGCCGATCACCGCGCCGGCTTCGGCGTCGATGAGCTTCTGCAGGGCGTCTTTGGTGATGCGGCGGATCCGGTCGGACTCTGCCGTGTCGTGCAGCTCGGCGAGCAGGGTCAGCAGGGCAGAGTGGTCATCGGTCATCGCGTGGTGTCCTTCGGTGCGTTCCCTAGGCAGGTCTCACTGACATCGCGCGGTGACCGCTCAACTTGATCGCTGCGCCGTCGTCAACGTGGACGACCGCGTCGATCACCGGCAGCGGCTCCGGGATCTACACCACTTCACGGGCCATGACTCTCGCCAGGCTCGCGGCTACGCCAGCGACCCCGAGATGCATGCGCAAAAGCTCCCGGCAACGGCGCCGCCGAGTGGGCTCAACCAACAAGGTCCCTCGGGGCCCAACGTCGAGCCCTTGAGGCCGCACGCCCATGGTGACCCGTTCAGCGCATGTAGTTCAAGGACCGACTCAGCCACAAGGTCAACACGCCGTGGTCAATGCACCACTTTTGATCATCGTCGCGCCACCATGGCGGCATGTCTCCCCTGACTGAGCGCCGCAACACGCTGGCGTCCCCCGCCCCTCTCGTCCGCCCGTCGCGTCGCAGGCGCGCGACGCGGAGCCTTGGCATCAGCCTCGTTGCGGCCACAGTGCTGCCTTGCCTCGCCGCCAGCATGGCGAGCGCCACGCCGACTCCCGCGTATGACCCGGTGCTCTCGTACATCGCGGGCAGTGGGACCCGTGGAACGGTCGGCGGCACCCCGATGACGGGAGCCGCCAGCTCGGTTGACCTTGTCTACCCTGGTGCTATCGTCAGTGATTCGGCTGGGAATATTTACTTCGGCGAATCTGCCGGGAACCGCGTCGGAAGAATCGACGCATCAACAGGGAATGTCACCACCGTCATCGGCACCGGAGCCAACACGGACCCCTCGCCTGGTGCGGCCGCCGGTCAACCTATCGCCAATCCTTCCGGGCTGGCCCGGAAGGGCAGCGACCTTTTCGTGGTTTCAATCAACGCCAAGCGCGTCTACAAGATCGACGCCTCTGGTCAGCTCAGTGTCTTCGCGGGTGATGGCAATGTTCCGGCGACTGGCACTGCGCCAACTGGACTCGCCACGGCGACCAGTCTGCGGTTCCCGACGAAGATGGCTTTCGACAGTGCCGGAAACGCCTACGTCTCAGACACGAGCGGTCACCGTATCGTCAAGATTGACACCTCTGGGCAGCTCACCAACCTCCTCGGTGACGGCACAGCTGGTGTGCTCGTTCCGGGCCCGGTCGCCGCGTCTCGGACCGCATCGCCAGGCGATGTGGTGGTCGATGCGAACGACAACCTGTACTTCACCGAGTACGGATCTGACCGAGTGGCAAAGATCGTTCTCAGCACAGGGCAGCTGTCCATCATCGCCGGTAACGGTACTCAGGCTACCGCTGTACCTGGACCGGCCGTCTCCAGTCCCTTATTCGATCCGGCGGCCATCACGGTAGATGCCCAGGGCAACGTTTATGTCAGTGACAGGAACAACGGTTCTAGTCAGATCCTTCGAGTCTCTACTACCGGAATGCTGACCCGTATCGCCGGGTCTCCTACCAATGCTGCAGGGACGTCTACTCCAGGACTAGCCTCGAGCAGTTCATTGGAAGGAGTCCGCGGTCTTTCGATCGACAACTCCGGGCATCTGCTGTTGAGCGAGGGAGTGGGTTCCCGGATCGACCGGATCACCCTTCCCTACAGCACTCTGCCGACCATCACCTCTGCGGCGCCGACCGCTGCCACCGCTGGTTCTGCCTTCAGTGCCACGCTTGCGGCCTCCGGGAACGCCTCGACGTGGTCGGTGCCGTCGAACAACCTCCCCAGCTGGCTGACGCTGAACTCCTCCACCGGTGTTCTTTCTGGGCCCGTTCCCTCCACCCTTGGCGCACAGCCGACCTTCACGGTGCGGGCCACTAATGCGTCCGGGTACGACGAGCAGACCATCACCCTCAACGTCAGCGCTGCCCCCAGTGGTGGTGGTGGTGGTGGTGGGTCCTTCGGTGGCGGTGCGGGTCTGGGAGTGCAGACCATCATCACCGCCGCTCCGAAGACCCTGCCCCTGAACACCCGCACCGTGGCCATCAACGCCACCGCCTCGGCCGCTGGCAAGCTCACCTACACCAGCGCCACCCCCTCCATCTGCTCGGTCGATGCCGCCGGGGTTGTCACCGCCCTGAAGGCCGGGGTCTGCTCGGTCAAGGTCGACGCTGCCGCCTCCACCACCGGTGCGGCAGCTTCGACCACGGTCAGCGTCTCCGTGGCCGCTTCGGCTGCTGCGACCCTGCCCGCCGGCCCGCAGCGCCTTGCCGGCAATGACCGGGTCGCGACCTCCTCGGCCACCGCCGAGAAGGTCTTCCCCACCCCCGCGGCCGGGACCTCCTACGACGTCGTGGTCACCACCGCCGGCTTCTACGCCGACTCCCTGGCTGGTGCCCGCCTGGCTGGCCAGGTTGGTGGCCCGCTACTGCTCACTGACGGGCGCACCCTGAGTGAGTCCACCGCTGACCAGCTCAAGCGCCTGGTCGCCAAGGGGGGCACCATCTATCTGCTCGGCGGCAAGAACGCGGTCTCCGAGGACGTGGAGAACTCCATCAATGCCCTCATCGACGGCGACACCGTCGTCCGAGTCGCTGGTGACGATCGTTATGAGACCGCTGCGGCCATCGCGGATGCCACGGTGAAGCGTTCTGGTGACGTCGGGCCGATCTACCTGGTCACGGCTCGTGACTTCGCCGACGGAGTCTCGGTGGGTGCCTACGCCCAGTCCACCGGGGGTGTGGTGCTGCTGACCGACGGGGACAAGATGCCCGAGGCTACGGCGACCTACCTGAAGCTCCACGACCCCAAGGGTGACCGCGCCATCGCCATCGGTGGTCCCGCCAAGAACGCTGCTGCGACGGCGGGGCTGCCCGGTGCCGTCGAGCGCGCCATCGTGGGGGCCGACCGGTTCGACACGTCCGCCAAGCTGGCTGCTGAGCTCAAGGCCGCTGCGGACAAGAACGGCATCAAGGTGACCTCCGTCGGCATGGCGGGCGGCTCTTCGTGGCCCGACGCACTCTCCGGATCGGCGGCTATGGCCGCTCTGGGTGGTCCGCTGCTGCTGACCCCCACCGGGGCGGACAGCGTCCCGGCGGTGACCACCGAGGCGGTGGCCAAGACCGCCGCTGAGCGCTTGGTCGCCTTCGGTGGCGAGAAGGTCATCACCGGCAAGGCCTACGAGGCGATCGGCGCCAACCTGGCCAAGTAGCACGCCGCACCACACAGCACCGCGAACACGCTGAGGGCTCCCCGCCACACCGGTGGGGAGCCCTCAGCGCTGTGCGACAACAGGACCAGCGCCGGGTCAGCAGCGAGAACACTGCCTGCTGGGCTGAGACGCTTTGCCGTAGCAGACCGAGTGGACACTTCGGCCGCCGTAGCGAAGGAGACAATCCCTGCCCCTTGTAGCCAGCAGCTCCTACGACGTCGTCATCACCGCTGCCGGCTCCTACGCCGACGCCTTGGCCGGTGCACGACATGTCGGTCCGATCGGCGGACCGCTGGTGCTGATTGACAGGCGTCAGCTCAGCGACACCACGCCACGACTGCTGAGCTGAAGCGGTTGGTCGCCAAAGGCGGAACCGTGTACCTGCTCGGCGGCCACGACGCCCCACCCGCCTCCCTGCAGGCTGACGGCAGCGCTCTCATCACCGGCGACAGCGACATCCGCGTCGGCGGTGCCGACCGCTGCGCCACCGCAGCCGTCTTGACCGACGCCACAGTCAGACGCTCCGGGCGACGTTGGCCCGATCTGGCTGTTCACGGCTCGCGACTTCGCGGACGACGTCTCTATGAGCGCCGACGCCCAGTCCTCCGGCGGCGTGATCCTGCTCACCGACGGCGGAGGATGCCCGTGGCGACATCGGCCTACCTGGAGGCGCACGACTCCAGCGGGGAACGTGGCGTGGCCATCGGCGGCCCAGCGCAGGCCGCCGCAGCAGATGCGGGGCTTCTCGGGTCCGTCGAGCGCGCTGTCGTGGGGCCGACCGATATGAAAGCTCCGCCAAGCTCGCCAGCGCTTTCAAGGCGAGCAGTGGCAGTACCGTCGCCTCAGCCGCTCTGGCCGGCGGCACTCCTGGCCCGACGCCGAGTCCGGCTCGGCGGCCATGGCCGCTCTGGGCGGCCCGTTGCTGGTGACCCCCACGGGGTCAGACGTCGTCCCCAGCGCGACCATCGGAATGATGGGCCAGGGGGAACACAGCGGATGACCGCTTTCGGTGGCAGCTGCGTCATCACGGCTGACGCGTACGACAGCCTCAGCAGGCTGCCCAGCAAGTAGGCGACTGGGATGTGCCAGCGGAGGTCTCGTCGCCCACTGCGGGCGAGGACGACACGCTGTGGCAAATCCGCCGCCGGTGATCCACTACGGGCCAGCATGATCGGGTGCTCATCTCCACGCCGCCTCCCGCGCAAGCGGATCCGCAAGCTCCCGCCGCTGCTGGTCCGTCGCGGCGCCGCCGTGTCGCCACCGTGACGTGCGTCGGGGCGCTGGTCGCCGTGTTGCTGCCGGTGACCACGACAACGTCCACGGCTGCACCCACTCCCGCGCCGGCCACCCTGTCCTTCTTCGCCGGCACCGGCGTGCAAGGTCCCGGCGTCGTGGGGCCTGCGACGTCATCGACCCTGTGGTGGCCCAAGAGCACCGCGGTGGACACGGCCGGCAACGTCTACATCGCCGACTCCAACAACGCACGCATCGAGAAGGTCGACACCTCCGGCAACCTCACGTTCGTCGCCGGAACCGGATCGAGCGGCGCCCCCGTCTCGGGCCCTGCGACCTCGTCACCGCTGAATGGCCCTTCTGGCGTGGCTACCGACTCCTCGGGCAACCTCTACATCTCGGACTCGAACAACCATCGCATCGAGAAGGTCGACAGCTCGGGCAACCTGACGGTCATCGCCGGGACGGGCACGCAAGGAACCGCAGCAACGGCGACCAGCAACGTGGCGGCCACCACCTCCAACCTCAACTTCCCGCGGTCGCTGGCCGTGGACAGCGCAGGCAACGTCTACTTCGCCGACTCCGGCAACCACCGCATCGCGAAGATCGACACCGGCGGAACGCTGACGACCGTGGCCGGTAATGGCACCCGCGGCGCACCTACTGCTGGGGCGGCGACCTCGTCACCGCTGAACACACCCGCTGCCATCGCCATCGACAGTGCAGGCAACATCTACTCAGGCGGCACGGACAAGCGCGTCTACAAGATCAGTCCCTCTGGCAACCTCACGTTCGTCGCAGGTACCGGCACCGGTGGCGCAGCAACTGCCGGGTCGGCGCTGTCGTCGAACCTCAGTTCCATCCAGGGTGTCGCGGTCGACGGGACGGGCAACGTCTACATCGCCGACACGAGCAACCACCGCATCGAAAAGGTCGACACGTCCGGCAACCTGAGCTTCATCGCCGGCACCGGTAGCAGCGGGTCACCCACTGCCGGGCCCGCCACGGCGTCGAGCTTCAACTCGGTGAACAGCGTCAGCGTCGGAACCGGTGGGGTGCTTTACGCCACCGACACGTTCAACAACCGTGTCCACGCGATCACGCTGCCCGCCGGATCCGTTCCTACCGTGACCTCGTCCGCGCCCACCAGCGCCACCGTCAGCACGGCTTTTTCGACCACGCTGACCGCCTCGGGAGTCCCTTCCCCCACCTGGACGGTGGCCTCCGGGGCTTTGCCCTCGTGGCTTTCGCTGAACGCGGGCACGGGGGTCCTGTCCGGGAACGCCCCCGCCTCCACGGGCCCCGTCCCCGCCTTCACCGTGCGGGCCACGAACAGCGCCGGCTACGACGAGCAGACTGTCAACCTCACCGTCAACCCCGTCATCACTACCCCCGCGGCCCCGTCTAGTGTGAGAGCCGCTGGGGGGGACACCTCTGCAACCGTCACGTGGTCCGCTCCGAGCAGCAACGGCGGCGCGGCCATCACCGGCTACACCGTCACGGCCACGCCCGGGGGAGCGACCTGCGCAGCCTTGACTGCACCCTGCACCGTGAGTGGACTGACAAACGGCATCCCGTACACCTTCACTGTGACTGCCGCCAACAGCGCCGGGGCAGGGCCGGCCTCGACCCCTTCGGCTCCGACCACTCCGGCGGCCCTCGGCGGAGGCGGCTCCTCGAGCAGTGGCCTGCCTCCGCAGGTGCTGACGGCGAACGCACCCAAGATGCTGCCATTGAAGGCACGTACGGCCGCCTTGAACGTCATCGCCGCCGGCAAGGTCACCTACTCCTCGTCCAGCCCCTCGGTGTGCATCGTTGACGCAGCCGGTGTCATCACGGCGCTGGCTCCTGGAACGTGCTCCATCATGATCAACGCTGCAGCCACGGAGACCAGGGCAGCGGCCTCCCAGGCCCTGTCGGTGACCATCACGACTCCCGAGAGCACCACCTCGGCTCTTCCCTCCGGGCCTCGGCGCCTTGCAGGTCCGGATCGCATCGCGACCTCGGCGGGCGTGGCTCAAGAGGTCTTCAGCACCCCCACGCTTGGCAGCTCGCATGATGTGGTGCTGAGCGGTGCGGGTTTGTATGCCGATTCGCTGGCGGGCGCCCGTCTGGCCGGTCAGATCGGCGGTCCCCTGCTGCTGACCGATGGCGACCGGCTGAGCCCGGAGACCGCTGGGCAGATCCGTCGCCTTGTCAGAGCGGGTGGCACGGTGTACCTGCTCGGAGGGGATGCCGCCATCTCCGAGGGCGTTGAACAGGCGGTCAACGAGCTTGTTCAGGGGGACACGGTAGTGCGCGCCGGAGGTGCTGACCGCTACGCCACCGCCGTCGCGATCGCCGCCGCCACGACTCAGCGGGCTGGCGACGTCGGGCCCATCTACCTCGTCACCGGACGCGACTTCGCCGACGGCGTCTCGGTGGCGGCTTTCGCCCAGTCGACGGGTGGTGTGGTCCTGCTCACCGACGGCGACCGAATGCCGAGAGCTACGGCGGACTACCTCGGGAGGCACGACCCCCAGGGCGACCGTGCCGTCGCGATCGGCGGACCTGCGAAGGCGGCTGCCGTCAAGGCCGGTCTTGACGGCGCCGCCGACCGGGCCGTCACCGGCATCGACCGCTTCGAGACGTCGGCGAAGCTGGCAGCGGCCATGCGCGCTTCATCCGGTGACATCTCCTCGGTGGGCCTCGCCGGTGGTGCCTCCTGGCCGGACGCCCTTCCTGGCGCGGCAGCTATGGCAGCCCTCGGTGGACCGCTGCTGCTGACCGCCACCGGTGTCGACGAGGTACCGGTGATGACCACCCGTGCTGTAGCCGAGACCGGCGCCACGCGTCTGGTCGCCTTTGGCGGCAAGAAGGTGATCACCGAGAAGGCCTACGAGGCGATCAGCGCCAACCTGGCCAGGTGAGCCCTAGGCCGCACAGCACCACGAGCGCGCTGAGGGCTCCCCGCCACACCGGCAGGGAGCCGGGACTGCCCCTGCTCCGGTTGACTCCTGATCTGTGAGGACTGCGGTCCTCACTGGAAGGATGACCACCGTGCCCAAGGCGCTCGCCCTGAGCTCGTCCGACGTAGCGCCACCCGCCCCCGTCAGGGGTATTGCCGAGCTTCTTCACATCGACGTGGATCAACGATCCGGGGGTCTGGTGCTCGTAGCGCCGGATCGGCTCCCCGGTGCGGATGTCGACGTGGGAGAGCTTGTTCAGTCGACAGCGGGTCAGCACCGCATGGACGGTGGAGGCGGGTATCCCGGTGCGGGAGGAGATCGCCAGCGGTGACAGGCGCTGCTTCCAGCGCAGGTGCACCACGCGCTTGACCGCGTGCTGGGGGGTGCGGTTCGGCGACCGGTGCGGCCGTGAGGAGCGGTCGCTCATGCCGGCTTCGCCCATGGCGGCGGAGCGGGTCGCCCAGCGCTTGGCGGTGGGCCAGGCGACGTGGAAGTGCTCCGCGGCGCGGGCGATCGGCCAGTGCTCGTCGATGACCAGGCGGGCCAGGGTGAGGCGGGCCTTGGGGGTCAGGGCGGCATTAGCGTGGGTCACGAGGACGTCCTGATGTTGTGGTGCGGAACCTTCAGCAGTCCCACTTCGCACCCGGGAGGTCCTCGTTGTGTCAGTCGGGGTCAGTCCTCACGGCTGCACGGGCTCGACCAACGTGTCTGGGCAGTACATCTAGAGCTCCTCGGCGCCCGCGAGGTGCTCCTCACGTATGGCGGTTCGCCACAGCTGTTCCGAGACCAGTTCGGCCTGCAGCCGGATGGCGGCGGCCCGTCGAGCTTGCGCCGCGTCTCCGTCCCCGAGGGTTCGTCCAGTGACCTCCAGGGTACGTCGACGACGAGCTTGATCTTGTCCTGCTTCGGAACGTCGGCCCATGCCTAGCGATTGGGGTGGACGCCGACGGAGGGCTGACCGCGGACGAGGTTGAGCGCATCGAGGAGCTGGCCGGTTGCGACCGACGACGGATCGCCGCTCACCAGGTCGCGGAACCCGTCCCACTTCGGCTCGTAGAGGAGCCCGCCCGCCACCGAGCTCGGCTCGGGGACGGTGGTGACGTCCTTCACGCCCTTGGCCAGCATCGGCGCGACGGGCGGCATGACGGGCAGCTGCACGTCCCCCAGCCTGCCCGCCCTTCGCGCACTTTCCCCGGCGAGCGCGCTCCCCGGGCCACGAGATGCGCACGTTCGGCGGACAGGGCGGGGCCGTGGGAGCCGGCGGGGTGTCCGGGACGGGCGCGGTCACGCACCGTGGCGGTCCGGGGCGCCCGGCCCACCTGTCGACCGGCCGTCCGGGTCCGCCTCGGCGCCGGGGCCTACCGCGCGTGCCCGCCACCCTCCACGATCCGCTCCGTGACGAGCACCGACACCCCTGACCACTCGCCGGGCACCGCCCCGGGACGGCCCGCCCGCGAGGGGGAGTGCGTCCTGTGCGGATGGGCCCCCGCCGCCCCCGTCAGGCTCCGGCGGGTGACGGGGATGGTGCTGCTGTGGCGCACCAGCGTCACCGACGTCCCCGGGCTGTGCCGGCTGTGCGCGGACCGTGCGTTCCACGACGCGCAGAGCCACAACCTCGCCGCGGGCTGGTGGGGCGTCGTCGCCCCGGTCGTCAACGCGGTCGCCCTCGTCTCCAACGCCGTCCGGCTCCACCGCCACCGCGCTGCCGTCCCGACCGGGCTGACCCGCGACCCGGACGTCGTGACGCCCCTGCCGGGTCCGGCCTCGTACGCCACGACGTGGCGGCGTCCCGGGCCCTGGCTCGGGACGGTGGCGGCCGCGGCGGTCCTGGGCGTGCTGGGGTACAACGCGTTCATCGCACCGGCCGACCGCGACGCGTCGGGCACCGTGGTGAGCGCGGGCACCGGTGACGCGACGTCGCTGCACGTGGGGGACTGCGTCTCCACCGTCTCCCAGGACGAGGACGGCTTCACCGACGTGCCGCTGGTGCCCTGCAGCCAGGCCCACGTCAGCGAGGTCTTCGCCACCGGCACCATGACCACGTCGCACTACCCCAGCGACGACGAGATGGAGGCGTGGGTGCGGGCCACCTGCCTGCCGGCCTTGCAGGCGTACGTCGGCACGGCCTAGGACGACTCGTCGTGGGACGTCACCACCATCGCTCCCGTCGAGGGTGACTGGACGGCGTCGAACCCCGTCGAGTGCCTCGTCGAGACCGCCGACGGGTCGACGTGGACGGGCTCTGCCCGGGGCTCGCACGTCTGACCCGGCAGCGGCGGGCCCTGCGCAGCCGAGCGACCGGACGCTCGGCTGCGCAGGGGGTGGTCAGTCGACGCGGTGCAGCAGCGTCAGGGACCGGTCCCGCACGAGGATCTGCTGCCCGGGCGCCAGGCCCCGCTTCTTGACGTGCTGCTCGGGGTCGGTGGAGAGCACCAGCTTCCAGCCGGGCAGCTCCTCCGGCTCCGGGTCGGTGCCGGAGTCCGTGCGCGTGGGCACCGTGAACTCCACGACGCCCTCGGAGCCGTTGACCATGAGCATGAACTCCTCGACGTCGTCGGCGCCGTCCGAGCGCGGACCCGTGAGGTGGACCGTCAGCGCCTTGTTGAGCGGCTCCGCCCAGTCGCCGTCGCCCATCTCGGGGCCGTCGGCGCGGCGCATCTCCACGTCGACGTCGCCGAAGTGCCGCGGGCGCAGCGCCGGGTGCTCCCGGCGCAGGGCGGTGAGCTCCTTGGTGAACTCGACCAGGTCGCCGTCCACGGACTTCCAGTCGAACCAGGAGATCTCGCTGTCCTGGCAGTAGGCGTTGTTGTTGCCGCCCTGCGTGCGACCCATCTCGTCACCGCCGAGGACCATCGGCACGCCGTGCGAGAGGAGCAGCGTGGCCAGCAGGTTCTTGCGCTGGCGGGTGCGCAGTTCGTTGATGCCGTCGTCGTCCGTGGGGCCCTCGGCGCCGCAGCCCCAGCTCTTGTTGTCGCTCTCGCCGTCGTTGTTCCCCTCGCCGTTCGCCTCGTTGTGCTTGGCGTCGTAGCTGGTGAGGTCGTGCAGCGTGAAGCCGTCGTGCGCGGTGATGAAGTTGATGCTGCACAGCGGGTCGCGCCCGCCGCTGCCGGGGGCGCCGCCGTAGATGTCGCCGGAGCCGGTGAGGCGGTGGGCGAAGGCGCCGAGCACGCCCTCCTCGCCGCGCCAGAAGTCGCGCACGTCGTCGCGGAACTTGCCGTTCCACTCGCTCCACCGCGCCGGGAAGCCCCCCACCTGGTAACCGGCGGTGTCCCACGGCTCGGCGATCATCTTCACCGGCGCGAGCACCGGGTCCTGGTGGACGAGGGTGAGGAAGGCGCTGTGCACGTCCATCTCGCCGCCCTGGCGGGTCAGCGTGGTGGCCAGGTCGAAGCGGAACCCGTCGACGTGCATCTCCTGCACCCAGTACCGCAGCGAGTCCATGACCAGCCCGAGCGCCGCCGGGTGGGAGGCGTTGAGGCTGTTGCCGGTGCCCGAGGTGTCGAAGTAGTGGCCCTCGTCGCCCTCCACCAGCCGGTAGAACGAGCCGTTGTCGATGCCCTTGAGGCTGAAGGTGGGGCCCTGGTCGTTGCCCTCGGCGGTGTGGTTGTAGACGACGTCGAGCACCACCTCGAGGCCCGCGGCGTGCAGGTCCTTGACCATCTGCTTGAACTCGGCCACCTGGCCGCCGCCGTCCCCGGCCGCGGCGTACTCCCCGTGCGGGGCGAGGAACCCGATGGAGTTGTAGCCCCAGTAGTTGCGCAGGCCCTTCTCCTCCAGGTGGGAGTCCTGCACGAACTGGTGCACCGGCAGCAGCTCCACCGTGGTCACGCCGAGGTCCTTGAGGTACCCCGTGACGGCGGGGTGCGCGAGCCCGGCGTACGTGCCGCGCAGCTCCTCGGGCACGTCGGGGTGGGTGTGCGTGAGGCCCTTGACGTGCGTCTCGTAGACCACCGTGCTGTGCAGCGGCGTCCGCGGGGGCGTGTCGTCCCCCCAGTCGAAGGACTCGTCGACGACGACGGAGCGCGGCACCGAACCGGCCGAGTCCGCCTCGTTGAGCTTCGCGCCGTCGTCCCAGTGGTGCCCGAAGACCTCCTCGCCGGCGCCGAAGGCGCCCTCGACGGCCTTCGCCCACGGGTCGAGCAGCAGCTTGTGGGGGTTGTGCCGCAGGCCGCGCGCCGGGTCCCAGGCGCCGTGCACCCGGAAGCCGTACCGCTGGCCGGCGCCGATCCCGGGCAGGAAACCGTGGAAGACGTGGCCGGACTTCTCCGGCAGCTCGACGCGCTCCTCCTTCCCGGAGCCGTCGAACAGGCAGAGCTCCACGCGCTCGGCGGTCTCCGACGGCAGAGCGACGTTGATGCCGCCGCCGCGCAGCGTTACGCCGAGGGGGTAGGGCAGGCCGGGCTCGACCCGGGAGGCGAGCGGGCGGCTGGTGGACCGGGTGCGGCGCGCCGGTCCCTTCGAGGACGACTTCTTCGCGGCCGACTTCTCGGACTTCGGGGAGGACGTCTTCTCGGGCTTCTCCTCGGGGGCCTTCGAGGGCGCGCTGGAGGAGCGGGAAGTGGGAGGGGTCACGGCCCTGATCGTGGTGGCGGGCACCGCGCCGCGCGACCCGAGGGTGACACCCGCGCCCCCGAGGGCGGGAGGCGCGGGCGGCCCGCGCACGTCCGGCGCAGCGCTGGCAGGATCGGCGGCATGAGTCGACGCGGGCGAGCCACGCCGCTCGGCACCGGTCCCGCCGCTCGCGCGGCGCTCGCGGTGCTGCTGGGCACGGCGGGCGTCGCGCACGTCGTGGCCCCGGGCCCGTTCGAGCGGATCGTGCCCCGGGCGCTGGGCCGTCCCGGTCCGTGGGTCGCGGGCTCCGGGGTCGCTGAGCTCGCCTGCGCGGCCGGGCTGCTGCCCCGCGCTACCCGGCGCTGGGCGGGGCTGGCCAGCGCGGCGCTGTTCGTGGCCGTGTACCCCGCCAACGTGACGATGGCGGTGCAGGCGCTCCGCAGCGACCGCGCGCCGGGCTGGTACCGGGCGGTGGCCCTCGCGCGGCTGCCCCTGCAGGTGCCGCTGGTCGTGTGGGGCCTGCGCGTGGCCGCCGCGGCGGCACCGGCCGGCAGGAGGGCCGCGTGAGCACCCCGGGGACCCCCACCGGCGGCGACGTGACCGCCGCGGCGCTGCGCGCCGCCTCGCTGACCCGGGCCGTGGTCCGCAGCGCCGTGGTGGGCGGGGCGGTCGGCCTGGCGGCCTCGGCCGCCGCGTCCGCGCTGGCCACGCACTTCGCCCGCCGCGTCGTGACGCCCGAGAAGGTCCGCGCGGACGACGTCCGGGTGCTGGCCGTCGAGCCGGACCGCGTGGTGCTCACCGCCAGCGACCTGACGCGGGCACCGGGGCGCTACGGCCTGTGGACCGACGGCGGCGCCACGCACTCCCAGCTGGGAGAGGTCCTCGAGGACGGAGACCGTGCTGGCGAGCGGGTCCCCGGCCGGGGGGCGGCCCGCCGCGGGACCGTGGTGCGCGCGCTGCTCGGCACCGACGCCGGCGAGCTGCGGCCCGGTCCGGGCCGCTGGAGCGGCTGGTTCCACACCGGGGACCCGGGCCGCGCGCTCGGGCTCCCCTTCGACGACGTCGTGGTCGACTCGCCGGTCGGCGAGCTGCCCGCGTGGCTGGTGCACCCGGCCGACGGCGAGCTGCAGGGCAGGGTCTGGGCGGTGCTCGTCCACGGCCGCGGCGGCACGCGCGAGGAGTGCCTGCGCGCGCTGCCGGTGCTGCACCGCCTGGGCGTGCCGGCGCTCGTGCCCAGCTACCGCAACGACCCGGGCGCCCCGGCGAGCCTGTCGGGCCGCTACGGGCTCGGCGACACCGAGTGGGAGGACGTCGAGGCCGCCGTCCTGCACGCCCTCGACGCCGGCGCGCGCGACGTCGTCCTCGTGGGCTGGTCGATGGGCGGGGCGATCGTCCTCTCGGCGCTGTCGCGCTCGTGGACGGCGGACCGGGTGCGCGCCCTGGTGCTGGACGGCCCGGTCCTCGACTGGCGCTCGGTGCTGGCGCACCAGGCGCGCGTGCACCGCGTGCCCCCGCCCCTGGGCCGCGCTGGCGCCGCGCTCATGGGCTCGCCGCTGGCCCGCGCGACGCTCGGCGTGGAGGGCCCGCTCGACCTGGACCGGCTCGACTGGGTCGCGCGGGCCGAGGAGCTGCGGGTACCGCTCCTGCTGCTGCACGGGGAGGCCGACGCGGTGGTCCCGGTCGGGCCGAGCCGCCTGCTGGCCAGCGCCCGGCCCGACCTCGTCACGCTGCTGGAGTTCCCCGGGGCCGGCCACTGCCGGGAGTGGAACTCCGACCCCGACCGCTGGGAGCGCGAGGTCGCGAGGTTCCTCCTCGAGCACCTCTGACGGCTCTCACGTGCAGGGCGCGGCTCAGCGCCGGCGGTTCTGCACCAGCTGCACCACGCCGTAGACGGCCACGGCCACGCCGACCACCGCCAGCACCACCTTCAGCCACAGCGAGGACTCCAGGCTCCACACCGACTGCGCGAAGTAGCCCCCCAGCAGCACGAAGCCCACCCCCGCGAGGTTGCGCTTCGGGTCGGGCCGGCGCTGCGGCGCCAGCTCGGACGGCTGGTCGGACGGCTGCTCGGAGGGCTGCTCGGAGGGCTGCTCGGACGGCGGCGGAGGGGTCGTCGACACCCCGGCAGTCAAACAGGCCGCGCCGACGGTTCGCTGCACGTCCAGCAGGTGACGCGCAGGTGACCGGTCCGTGGACGCGCGGAGACCGCAGGCTGGGCCATGATGGCCCGCATGGCTCTCGGTACCACGCCCGGCGAGTCCGCGCCGGCCGTCGCCACCGTCGAGGTCCCGAACCGCCGCCACCGCCACCGGGTCCTCCTGCTGGCCGTCGGCACCGCCGCCCTGACCGGCGGTCTGGCGGTCGTCGGGTCGGTCGCCCTCGGCATCCCCCTGCGCGACCCGGACGGCTTCCTCGGCCCCGGCTGGGTGCGCATGCCCGCCATCGTGGCCGCCTGCCTGCTGGTCGACGTGCTGCCGCGCGCCGCCTGGCGCCTGCGCGCCCACACCGACCTGCGCTCCGCGCGCGGCCTGGCCCGGTCCGTGCGCGACGTCGCCGCGGCGCGGTGGCCGTGGCGGCGCCTGGTGCCGGTGCTCGTCGCGGTGGCGAGCTTCTACACCACCTACGTGGGCTACCGGAACCTCAAGAACTACCTGCCGTTCATCCACGAGGGCTCCCAGGACCTCGCCCTCGTGGCCAGCGACCGGCTGCTGGCGTTCGGCAACAACCCCGCCGAGGTGCTCCACGCCGTGCTCGGCACGGGCTTCTCCGCGCACGTGCTGTCGTTCGTGTACATGGGCTACCTGATCTTCGTGCCGGTCTCGGTGGCCGTGGCGCTGATCTTCTGGAAGCACCTCTCGCACGGGCTCTGGTACGTCACCGCGCTGTGCCTGAACTGGGCCCTGGGCGCCGCCAGCTACTACCTCATCCCGGCGTCGGGCCCGTTCTACGCGCTCCCGTGGGACTTCACCGACCTCACCCGCACCGACGTCACCGGCCTGCAGGCCGCGCTGGTGCGCAACCGCTCGATCGTCCGGGCGGACCCGGACGTGTCGGGCACCGTCTCCGGCATCGCCGCGTTCGCGTCGCTGCACGTCTCGGTGGTCTTCACCGCCGCCCTCATCGTGCAGCTCATCCGCATGCCCGCCCTGGCGCGCCGCCTCATGTGGACCTACTTCGTGCTGACGGTGCTCGCCACCATCTACTTCGGCTGGCACTACATCGTCGACGACCTCGCCGGCGTCGCCATCGGCGGCATCGCCGTGTGGGCCGGCGCGTGGGCCACCGGCAACCTCAAGGACCCCAGCAGGCGCCCTGAGGACGAGGACGACGTCGCGGGCAGCGCGGACCTCGTCGAGGCGCGTCGGCGCAGCGCGGCGGTCTCCTGACCGCACCCGCGCCCCGTGAGGCGGGCCGGTCAGGCGGACGCGCTCTCGCGCACCTGCCGCTTGATCCGCCCGAGCATGCCGGCCATGCCGCGCAGCCGCAGGGGGCTCACGGCCCGGGCCAGGCCCAGGCGGTCGCTGACGTCGTCGGGGACGGCGAGCAGCTCCGCCGCCGGCAGCCCGTCCAGGCCCTCCACGAGGATCCCGGCGAAGCCGCGCGTGGTGGGAGCCTCCCGCGGCGCGGTCGCGAAGACCCGCACCGCGCGCTGCAGCGGCGGCGTGGCGCCGTCGCCGTCGTCGAGCTCGGTGATGACGAACACCGGCGACTGGCACTCCGGCACCGGCTCGAGCAGCTCGGGGTGCTCGGCGTAGCGCGCGGGCAGCTCGGGCAGGCCCTCGCTGAACTCCAGCAGCAGCTGCAGCCGCTCCCGCTCGGTGACGGCGGCGAAGTCGTCGACGACGTCGGCCAGCTTGTCCGGCAGGTCCTCAGCGGTCACGGCTTCTCGCCGGTGGCGATGGGCACGCGCACCGCGTTGCCCCACTCGGTCCAGGAGCCGTCGTAGTTCTTGACGTCGTCGAAGCCGAGCAGGTGGTGCAGCACGAACCAGGTGTGGCTGGAGCGCTCCCCGATGCGGCAGTACGCGATGGTCGCGCGGCCGGCGTCCAGCCCCTTCTCCTGCGCGTAGACGGCCTCCAGCTCGGCGCGGGGCTTGAAGCCGCCGTCCTCGGCCACGGCGCGCGCCCACGGCACGGACTGGGCGCCCGGGATGTGGCCGCCGCGCAGCGCGCCCTCGTCCGGGTAGGCCGGCATGTGGGTGCGGGCGCCCGAGTACTCCTCGGGGGAGCGGACGTCCACCAGCTGCGGGCGCTCGGTGCCCAGGAACGCCAGCACGTCGTCCTTGTAGGCGCGGATGCGGGAGTCGTCCCGCTCCACCGCCGGGTACTCGACCGGGGTGACCTCCGGGGCGTCGCGGGTGTACTCGCGGCCCTCGGCCTCCCACTTCGCCCGGCCGCCGTCGAGCAGGCGCACGTCCTCGTGGCCGAACAGGCTGAACACCCACAGGGCGTACGCGGCCCACCAGTTGTTCTTGTCGCCGTAGACCACCACGGTGGTGTCCCGGGTGATGCCGCGCTCGCCCAGGAGCCGCGCGAAGGTCTCGCCGTCCACGTAGTCGCGGGTGACGGGGTCGTTGAGGTCGGTGTGCCAGTCGAGCTTGACCGCGCCGGGGATGTGGCCGGTCTCGTAGAGCAGCACGTCCTCGTCGCTCTCCACCACCACGAGGCCCGGCTCGCCGAGGTGCTCGGCCAGCCACGCGGTGCTCACGAGGCGCTCGGGGTGGGCGTACTCCGCGAAGCGGGGCGAGGGGTCCGGGGCGATCCGCGGCGTCGTCGTCTCAGCAGCCATGCTGCGAGATTAGGTCACGACCTCGTGCCCCAACCACCCAGGACGCCCTTGCAGGACGGCTGTGACCTGCGGCTCACCGCGGCCCCGACCGGTGGCCGCGGGCGGCGGGGCGCCTCCGCTCCGCCTAGGCTCGGCCGGTGCCTGACGCGACCGCGCTCGACGCGGTGGAGACCACCGACGCCGTGCCCTCCCTCGTCCAGCGAGACCCGCGCCCCAGCCCGCAGCGGCTCCTGGACGACCTCGTGCCGCCGCCGCACTTCGCGGCCGCGAGCTTCGACAGCTACCGCCCCGACCCCTCCCAGCCCACGCAGGCCGAGGCCGTGGAGGCGCTGCGGGACCGGGCGGAGCGCTGGAGCGGCGGGAAGGGCTCGAAAGGCGGCCGCGGCGGCCTGGCGCGGCTGTTCAGCCGGGGCGGAGGTGAGGCGCCCAAGGAGGGCATCTACCTCGACGGCGGCTTCGGCGTGGGCAAGACCCACCTGCTGACCTCGCTCTTCCACGCCGTCAACAGCCCGTCGGCTCCTGCCGCGTACGGCACGTTCGTGGAGTACACCAACCTCGCCGGCGCCCTGGGGTTCCGCCAGGCCGTGGAGGCGCTGTCGGCCAAGCGCCTGGTCTGCATCGACGAGTTCGAGCTGGACGACCCGGGCGACACCGTCCTCATGAGCCGCCTGCTGCGCGAGCTGTCCGACGCGGGCACGGCGCTGGCGGCCACGTCCAACACGCTCCCCGACGCGCTGGGGGAGGGCCGGTTCGCCGCGGAGGACTTCCTGCGGGAGATCCAGGCGGTCGCCTCCCGCTTCGACGTCCACCGGGTCGACGGCGAGGACTACCGCCACCGCGGCCTGCCCGCTCCGCCGGAGCCCGCCACGGACGCCGAGGTGCGCGAGCGCGCCTCTCAGCGGCTGGCGCGCGGGGAGGGTGTGGTGCTGGACTCCTTCGACGCCCTGCTGGCGCACCTGGCCACCGTGCACCCCAGCCGCTACGGCGCCCTGCTGGACGGGGTCAGCGCCGTCTGCTGGACCGGGGTGCGGCCGGTGTCCGACCAGAGCGTCGCGCTGCGGCTGGTGGTGCTGGGCGACCGCATGTACGACCGCGACCTGCCGCTGGTCGCCTCCGGCGCCCCGCTCGACCAGCTCTTCCCGGACGAGCTCATGAACGGCGGCTACCGCAAGAAGTACGCCCGCGCCGTCTCCCGCCTCACCGCCCTGGCCCGGGAGGGCTCTGCGTCCTGACCCGGAACCGCACGGGAAGCCCATGATCACGGTCAGCCCCGGCCGTGATCATGGACTTCCCGTGCACTTTCAGCGGAGGCGGACGACGGCGCTGGCCCGGGCGGGCAGCCGCACCGCGGTGCCGGACGGACCCGCGGTGACGTCGGTTTCCTCGGCGTCCCAGGCGAGGACCACCTCGGCGCGCGCGTCGTCGTCGTCCAGAGCGCCGGCCAGCGGGACCACCTGCTCGTGGGCGGCGAGGTTCGCCACCAGCGCCAGGGAGCCGCGCCGGGCCACCAGCCAGGGGCTGCCGCCCTCGCGCAGCTCGGCGTCACCGCTGGTGGCGGTGCGGACGGCGCGCAGGTCGTCACCGGCGAGGTCGGGCTCGGAGCGGCGCAGTGCGAGGAGGTCGCGCGTCCAGGCGAGGTGCCTCGCCCCGCGCGCCGAGGTCGGCTCGTCCCAGTCGAGCTTCGAGCCCGTGAAGGTCGACTCCTCCTGCGGGTCGGGCACCTCCTCGGTGTCCCAGCCGTGGGAGGCGAACTCCTCCGCACGTCCCTTGCTCACCAGGGCGCCGAGCTCGGCGTCGTGGTCGGTGAAGAACATCCACGGCGTGGTGGCACCCCACTCCTCGCCCATGAAGATCATGGGCGTGAAGGCGCTGGTGAGGACCACGGCCTGGGCCGTGGCGAGCGCGGCGTCGTCCAGGGACGCCGAGAGCCGGTCGCCGGTGGCCCGGTTGCCGGTCTGGTCGTGCGTGGTGGTGTACGCGACGAACGCGTGACCGCCGAAGCGCGCGGTGTCCACCGGCGCGCCCCAGGTCTTGCCGCGGAACGGGCTGTACGTGCCCGCGTGGTGGAACACCCGCTCCAGCACGCCGCCGAGCACCTCGAGGCTGGCGAAGTCCTTGTAGTAGCCGCCGCGCTCACCAGTCATCACCGAGCGCAGGGCGTGGTGGACGTCGTCGGCCCACTGCGCCTGCATCCCCCGGGCGCCCAGGCCGGTGCCGGTCGACTGGCCGAGCGGCGTGACCATCCCGGTGTCGTTGAGGTCGCTCTCCGCGATGAGCGTCAGCGGCCGCCCGAGCTGCTGCGACAGGGCGGCTGTCTCGCGGGCCAGCTGGGCCAGCACGTGCTCGTCGGAGGTGTCGACGAGGGCGTGGACGGCGTCCAGGCGCAGCGCGTCCACGTGGAAGTCGCGGAACCACCGCAGGGCGTTGTCGACGACGAAGCGCCGCACCCCGTCGGCGCCCGGCTGGTCGAGGTTGACCGCCGCGCCCCACGGCGTGTGGTGCTCCTCGGTGAAGTACGGCCCGAACTCCCCGAGGTAGTTCCCCGCCGGTCCCAGGTGGTTGTAGACGCAGTCGAGCGCCACGCCCAGGCCCGCCTGGTGGGCGGCGTCGACGAAGCGCTGCAGCGCCGCAGGCCCGCCGTAGGCGTCGTGCACCGCGTAGAGGTCCACGCCGTCGTAGCCCCAGCCCCGCCGCCCCGGGAAGGCGGCCACCGGCAGCAGCTCGACGACGTCGACGCCGAGGGCGGTCAGGTGGCCCAGCTTCGCGATGGCCGCCTCGAGGGTGCCCTCGGGCGTGAAGGTGCCGACGTGCATCTCGTAGACCACGGCGCCGCGGGCGTCGCGGCCCGTCCACGCGCCGTCGCCCCAGGCGTGGGCGCCGGGGTCGAAGACGCGGCTGGGGCCGTGCACGTCGTGCGGCTGGTGCGCGCTGCGCGGGTCGGGGCGGGGGTCGCCGCCGTCCACGCGGTAGGCGTAGTCGGTGCCGTCACCGGCCTCGTCGACGTCGAGGGCCCACCAGCCGGGGGCCGGGTCGTCGGTGCGCTGCATCGGCAGCGTCTTGACACCGGAGGAGAGGTGGACGTCGATCTCGACGCGGTCAGCAGAGGGCGCCCAGACGGCGAAGCGGTGCACGCGACCACCCAACCGGTGATCATGGGCCTCCGCCACCCGGCCCACGCCGGCTCCCGCCCCCATGATCATGAGTATCCGGAACACCCCGGGTGGATCCGGTCCACTCCTGGAACGGCTCAGGGTGGCCCTGGTCCGGTCCTGTCGGACCAGGGCCACCCTGAGCCGAAGCGGAGCAGGGTCAGACGCGGCCCGTCCAGGACAGCGAGGCCAGGTCCGCCTTGTCGATGTAGAGGCCGCCGCCGAGGTGGTCGATCTCGTGCTGCATGATCCGCGCCGACCAGCCGTGGAAGACGTCGTCGAAGGCGCGCCCGGTCTCGTCCTGCCCGACCACGCGCACCGAGCGGAAGCGCGCCACCTCGGCCTCGTAGCCGACCACCGACAGGCAGCCCTCCTCGAAGACCACCCGCTCGGCGGCCTCGACGTCCAGCGCCTCGCCGGAGGCGTCCACCGGCGAGTACGACGGGTTGACGATCACGCGGAACGGCAGGTCGGTGCGCTCGCGCGGGTCGTCGTCGTCGTCCCCGGAGTCCTCGACGACGGCGAGGGCCAGGCCCAGCCCGACCTGCGGCGCGGCCAGCCCCACGCCGGGCGCGGCGTGCATGGACACCTTCATCGCCTCGACGAGGTCGGCCATGAGCTCGGGGGAGAGCTCGCCGTCGTAGGGCTGGGCCACCTCGCGCAGCACCGGGTGGCCGGCCTGCACGATGGGCAGCGGCTGCGCTCCGCGCAGCAGCTTGCCCACCGCCTTGCGCAGGTCCTTGCTGCTCATCGGGCGGCGGATGGCGTCCACCGCACTGGTGGGGCTCGACTGCTGGGCCATGCTCACGGCGCAGCATCCTCCACCACGGCGCCGGCGGCGGCGGCAGCCACCTCGCTGGTGCCCTCGCGGACGAGCAGCGCGACGGGCATGGCCGAGAGCAGCCGTGCCAGGGGCACGGCGCCGCCGTCGTGCAGGGCGCCGGTGAGCAGGTCGCGCCAGCCGTCCCCGGCCTCCGGGAGCACCACGGTGTGCTGCCCCCAGCCGCCGAGGCGCTCCAGGGAGGCGGCCAGGCGCGTGGCCACGACCACCACCTGCGGCGACCCGCCGTCGAGCGCCCCGGAGCCGCGCCCGAAGGCGACGGCGTTGCCGGTGGAGGTGGCCACCGCGGTGTAGGTGGCGCCGTCGCCGACGAACCACTCCGGGTGCTCGCGGCGCAGCCGCAGCGCCCGCGAGGTGACGAGCAGCTTCTCGTCGGACAGGTCGCTGGGCCGCGCGCCGGAGTCGAGCCGCGTCAGCCGGGTGCGGCGGTCGGCGTAGTCGACGGGGCGGCGGTTGTCGGGGTCCACCAGCGACAGCGAGACCACCTCGGTGCCCTGGTAGACGTCGGGCACGCCCGGCATCGTCAGCTGCACGAGCTTCTGCCCGAGCACGCCGACCCGCACCGGCCCGGCGATGCGCTGCGAGAACGCCTGCACGGCGTCCAGCACCGCGGTGTCGCCCAGGACGCCCACGGCGAACGACCGCACGGCCTCCTCGTAGGCCTCGTCGGGGTTCGTCCACGTCGTGTGGAGCTTGGCCTCGCGGATCGCCTTCTCGAGGTAGCCCAGGAGGCGCTCCCCGCTGATCGGCCCGCCCGGCTTCCCGTCGCGCAGGCCCGAGCCCCACGTGCCCAGCAGCGTCTGCCAGATGAGGTGCTCGGTCTGCCCGTCCAGCTCCTGGCGCCGGTGCTCGGCGGCCAGGCGCCGCCAGTGCCGCAGCGCCTCGGCGAACTCCAGCGGCAGCTCCGAGAGCACGGCCAGGCGCGCCCGCACGTCCTCGTCGCGCTTGGTGTCGTGCGTGGTCAGCGTGGTCATCGCCACCGGCCAGTCGCGCACCTGCTGGGCGCAGTAGGCGTGGAACTCCTCCGGCGCCACACCCACGCGGTCGGGGTCGCCGCCCACCTCGTTGAGCCCGGCCAGGCGGAACCAGCGGTAGAACGCCGTGTCCTCCACGCCCTTCGCCATGACGGGCCCGCAGGTCTGCTGGAAGCGCACCACGAGCTCGGCGCGGTCGGCGTCGGCCAGCCTCCCGGCGCTGCCGACCTCACGGCCCAGCAGCAGGTCGACGACGACGGCGAGGGTGTCCCACCGCTCCTCGGGCAGGTGCTCGCGCGCCTGCTCCGCGGCCTCCTCGAGCACCCGCTGCGCCTCGGCCGGGGCGGGCTCACCCGGCACCACGTACGCGCGGTACCGCGGGAAGGCCACCAGCAGCTCCACCACGCACTCGCGCAGGGCGCGCTCGGTGTGGTCGCGCAGGCGCACGTCCGCCGCGACGATCTGCACCAGCAGCTGGACGAGGCGGTGGACCTCGGCGTACAGGCCCGCCTCGACCACCTCGCGCTTTGCGGCGGCGACGACGGCGGGGAAGCCGGTCGCCTCGCCCGTGACCTCCGCCAGCAGCGCCGACAGCGGACCGGCGCCGGCCGGGTCCACGAACAGCCCTCCCACGCGCAGCAGCGCGTCGTAGCCGGTGGTGCCGGCCACGGGCCAGTCGTCGGGGAGCGCCTCGGCACCCTCGAGGATCTTCTCGACCACCACCCACGCCCCGCCGGAGCGCTCGGCGAGGCGCCGCACGTACCCGCGCGGGTCGGCGAGGCCGTCCGGGTGGTCGATGCGCAGGCCCTCGAGCTCACCGGAGGCGAGCAGCTCGAGCAGCAGCTCGTGGCTGGCGTCGAAGACCTCGGGGTCCTCGACGCGGATGGCGGCGAGGGTGTCGACGTCGAAGAAGCGGCGGTAGTTGAGCTCTTCGTCGGCCACGCGCCAGTGGGCCAGGCGGTACCACTGCCGGTCCACCAGCTCGGCCAGCGGCAGCGTCTCGGTGCCGGGGCGCACCGGGAAGACGTGGTCGTAGTAGCGCAGCAGCGGCTCGGGGCCGCTGGTGTCGAGCTCCAGCTCGCCGGAGCCCAGCACCTGGCCGATGCGCGAGCCGAGGACGGGCATGAGGATCGCGTGGCCCGACGTCCACCAGTCCACGTCGAACCACCGCGCGTACGGCGAGTCCGGACCGTCGCGCAGCACGGACCACAGGGCGCGGTTGAGCCGCGCCGGCGTCGGCACCGCCATGTGGTTGGGGACGACGTCGGCCACCGCGGCCAGGCCCTTGCTGCGCAGGCGCTTCACGAGCACGTCGAGGGCCTCGCGGCCGCCCGCCTCGGGGTTGACGCGGCTGTGGTCCACGACGTCGTAGCCGTGCGCCGAGCCCGGCGTGGGCTCGAGCAGCGGCGACAGGTACGCGTGGGAGACGCCCAGGGCGTCGAGGTGGTCGACGACGGCGGTGGCGTCGTCGTACCCGAACTCCGGGCGGATCTGCAGCCGGTACGTGGAGACGGGGACGGGCTTGCCCGGCGCGGGACGGTGCTGCGCGGCGGAGCCGCCCTGACCGCCCTGCTGGCCGGTCTGCTGGCCGGTCTGCTGGGGCTCGCTCACAGCGCCTCCACCGAGGGACGGGTCACCACGAGCAGGCTGCGGCCCGCCACGGTGACCTCGGAGCCGGCCGTGAACGGCCCGGCGGCCTCCGCGGCGGCCAGCGCCCTGGCCACCGGCACCACGGGCGGCGGGGTCTCGGGCGGTGAGGCGGTGTCCACCACCACCCGCCACTCGTGGCCGTACTCCGCCGGCGGCAGCGTGAACACGACGTCCTCGTGGGAGGCGTTGAACATGATGTAGAAGCTGTCGTCCACGATCTGCTCGCCGCGGGGGTCCGGCTCGGGGATCGCCCAGCCGTTGAGGAAGACGCCGAGGGACCGGGCGTACCCCGTGGACCAGTCGCTGTGCGTCATGTGGACGCCGGCGGGGGTGAACCACGCGATGTCGCCCAGGGCGCTCTCGCCGCCGTGCTGGGCGTCCCCGGCGAAGAACCGCCGGCGGCGGAACACCGGGTGGCTCATCCGCACCGAGATGACCTGCTGGGTGAAGCGCAGCAGGTCGCGCTGCTCGTCGGAGAGGTTCCAGTCCACCCACGAGGTGCGGTTGTCCTGGCAGTACGTGTTGTTGTTGCCCTTCTGCGTCCGCCCCAGCTCGTCGCCGTGCAGGATCATCGGCACGCCCTGGGACAGCAGCAGGGTGGCCAGCATGTTGCGGTGCTGCCGGCCTCGGAGGGTGTTGACCTCCTTGTCCTTGGTCTCGCCCTCCACACCGCAGTTCCACGACCGGTTGTGGCTCTCGCCGTCCCGACCGCCCTCGCCGTTCGCCTCGTTGTGCTTGTCGTTGTAGGAGACGAGGTCGCGCATGGTGAAGCCGTCGTGCGCGGTGACGAAGTTGATGGACGCGATCGGCTTGCGACCGTTGTGCTCGTACAGGTCGGAGGAGCCGGAGATGCGGCTGGCGAACTCGGCCAGCGCGCTCGGCTCGCCGCGCCAGAAGTCGCGGACGGTGTCGCGGTACTTGCCGTTCCACTCCGTCCACAGCGGGGGGAACCCGCCCACCTGGTAGCCGCCGTCGCCGACGTCCCAGGGCTCGGCGATGAGCTTGACCTGGGAGACCACCGGGTCCTGCTGGATGAGGTCGAAGAACGCCGAGAGCCGGTCCACCTCGTGGAACTGGCGGGCCAGGGTGCTCGCCAGGTCGAAGCGGAAGCCGTCGACGTGCATGTCGTTCACCCAGTACCGCAGCGAGTCCATGATCAGCTGCAGCACGTGGGGGGAGCGCATGAGCAGCGAGTTCCCCGTGCCGGTGGTGTCGTAGTAGTGCGCCTTGTCGGAGTCGACCAGGCGGTAGTAGGCCGCGTTGTCGATGCCGCGGAACGCCAGCGTCGGGCCCATGTGGTTGCCCTCGGCCGTGTGGTTGTAGACGACGTCGAGGATCACCTCGATGCCCGCCTGGTGCAGCGTGCGCACCATCGACTTGAACTCCATCACCTGCTGGCCGCGGGTGCCGGTGGAGGAGTAGGCGTTGTGCGGGGCGAAGAACCCGATCGTGTTGTAGCCCCAGTAGTTGGTCATGCCCTTCTCCTGCAGGTGGGTGTCCTGCACGAACTGGTGGACGGGCATGAGCTCGATGGCGGTGACGCCGAGGTCGGTCAGGTGCTCGACCATCGCGGGGTGGCCGATGCCGGCGTAGGTGCCGCGGATCTCCTCCGGCAGGCCGGGGTGGGTCATCGTCAGGCCCTTGACGTGGGCCTCGTAGATGACCGTCTCGTGGTAGTCGCGCCGCGGCGGCCGGTCGGTGCCCCAGTCGAAGTAGGGGTTGACGACGACGGAGAGCATCGTGTGGCGGGCGCTGTCGGCCGTGTTCCGGCGCGAGGGGTCCTTGAAGGAGTAGCTGAACAGCGACTCGTGCCCGTCCACCTGGCCGTCGATGGCCTTCGCGTAGGGGTCGAGCAGCAGCTTGCTGGGGTTGCACCGGTGCCCGGCCGCCGGGTCGTAAGGGCCGTGAACGCGGTAGCCGTACCGCTGCCCGGGCTGCACCCGCGGCAGGTAGGCGTGCCACACGAAGCCGTCGACCTCGGGCAGGTCGAGGCGGGTCTCGCGCCCCCGCTCGTCCACGAGGCAGAGCTCCACGCGCGAGGCGACCTCCGAGAAGAGCGCGAAGTTGGTCCCCGCGCCGTCGAAGGTGGCCCCCAGCGGGTAGGGGCGTCCTGGCCAGACCTGCATGGCGTCCTCTCGCGGGCATCCGTGGTGCGCGTCACCGCACGGGGCGGCGGGCTCGGCTCATCCTGGCCGAGCGTCGGCCGGCGCGCCTCGCGGGAGGTCGCGATCGTGGCTGCCCGGTGACGTCCCGGTGACCGGCCGGGGACGTCACGGCGCGCTGCGGAGGGGGGCGGTTCGACGCAGCCCCCCGGCGTGAAGTAATGTTCTTCTCGTTCGGCCGTGAGGTCGATACGCGGACGTGGCTCAGTTGGTAGAGCATCACCTTGCCAAGGTGAGGGTCGCGGGTTCGAATCCCGTCGTCCGCTCGGAGGGCACCGCTCGAGGTAGCTCGGACTCGGATGCCCCTCGGTGGAGTGGCCGAGAGGCGAGGCAACGGCCTGCAAAGCCGTGTACACGGGTTCGAATCCCGTCTCCACCTCACGCGGGTCCTGACCCGCACGGGCGATTGGCGCAGTGGTAGCGCGCTTCCTTGACACGGAAGAGGTCACTGGTTCGAACCCAGTATCGCCCACCAGATCAGACCCCGGCTCCTCACGGACCGGGGTCTTCGTGCGTCTTGGGCCCGCCGGCCCCGCCCGCGGGTGACCTGGGTCTGTTGCGGATGCTGCTGCGCAGGAGTTGGGCCCGCCCGCGAGTGACCTGGGTCAGTTGCGGATGAGTCGGCGCTGGGGCGAGGCCCGCGGGTGACCTGGGTCAGTTGCGGATGAGTCGGCGCGGGAGACGGGCCTGCCCGCGGGTGACCTGGGTCGGTTGCGGATGCATCGGCGCGGGAGGCGGGCCTTCCCGCGAGTGACCTCGGACAGTCGCGGATGCGTCGGCGCTGGGGCGAGGCCCGCGGGTGACCTGGGTCAGTCGCGGACGCGTCGGCAGGGGCACGTCACCGCAGGCCACGGCCGGGCGCTGAGGCTCGCCGCGCCGTCGCGCTCGACGCCCCCGCGCCCGTCGACCCTGCGCGGGGTGCCCCGCGCACGCCCCGTCCACAGGACGCAGATGTGAGGAGGGCGCCACCCCGTCATCGGGGTGGCGCCCTCCTCGTCCGAGCGGGAGCTGGGTCTCGGGCTAGACAGCGCGGCCCAGGAGCTCGGCGAGCTCGTCGTCGACGTGGACGTGGCGGCTCTCGGCCCCTGCGGGCACGAGGGCGTGGGTGCGGTCGAGGAAGTCGCGCAGGTCGGCCGCATCGGCCTCCAGCACGGCGTGGCCGTCCGGGGAGCTGAGGGAGACCAGCACGACCTCGGTGCCGTCCACCTCACCGGGCCACACCTGGACGTCGCCCTCGCCGGTGGGGCGGCGCAGGCCCTCGCGCAGCAGGTCGCGGGCGAAGACCCACTCGATGGACCCGCCGTCACCCCGGAACGAGGCGGTCACGGCGAACGGGTCGTGCACGCCGTAGCCGAACTCCACGGAGACCGGCACCTTGCCCGACTCGGGGACGACGAGGCGCAGCTCGACCTCGGCGTCGACGTGAGCGGAGCCCTTGGGCACGGTGGTCCTCCCCGGTGAGCGGCGGCCGGAGCCGGCGGTGCCGACCCCAGCGGGTCGGACACCATCGATGTTCCCCCGCCCGGGGCGGATCAAACACCCCCGGGCGGCGTGTCGTACGAGACGTACCCTAGGCGGGTGCAGCCCGCGCCGCCGGTCCCTCCGGCACCCGACGACGCCGAGACCGCCGCTCCGGTGCGTCCCGCCGCAGGTCGGAAGCGCACCAGGGCCTCACGGGGCGGTCCGGGGTCGACCCGCCAGGAGCGCCGTGACCGGTGGGAGTGGCGCGCCAGGGTCCGCGCGGACCCCCGCAAGCACCGCGTCTACCGCGTGGTGGTCGCCTGCGTGGGCGTCTTCCTCATCCTCCTGGGCGCCGCGACCGGCTGGCTGCCCGGACCGGGCGGCATCCCGCTGGTCCTCGCCGGCCTGGCCGTGCTCGCGAGCGAGTTCGCCTGGGCGCACCGCCTCCTCAAGCGCGCCCGCCTGCTCGTCCACCGGTTCACGCGCTGGGCGGGCCGGCAACCGCTGTGGCTGCGGCTCACCGGGTCCGGGGTGGCCCTCGCCGGCGCCGTGGGCGGTGCGTGGCTGTTCCTCGTGGTGCTGGGGCCGCCGTCGGTGCTGCCCGCGGGAGCCGTGGCCCTGCTCGACAGGGTGCCCGGCGTCGACCCCTGACGAGGGAGCCCCCGGAGGACCTGTAGTGTGTTCTCCGCACCCGGGCGATTGGCTCAGCGGTAGAGCGCCTCGTTCACACCGAGGAGGTCACTGGTTCGATCCCAGTATCGCCCACCGGGTCCGACGGGCCGTCCCTGACAGGGGCGGCCCGTCGGTGCTTTCCAGGGGGTCTGCCCATGAGCTCGTCGGTCGAGCGCGGCGTCGTCGTCGGGCGGGTCTCGCTACTGCGCCGGTTCCCGCTGCGCTCCGCTGACGGTGACCTCCCCGAGCGCGTGGCGGTGGACGCGGCCGGCCTCGCCCACGACCGGCGCTGGCAGCTGGTGGACGCCAGCGGTTCGCCCCTGCGGGCTCGTGACCTGCCGGAGCTCGCGGCGCTCACCGCGTCGGTCGACGACGACGACGCGCTGCGCGTCCGGCCGACCTCCGCCGGCACCGCGGCCCCGCCCCTCGCGGCGGGCTGGCCGGAGCGCCTGGCCGGTCGTGGCGCGCGGCTGCAGGACTCCCGCGCGGCAGGCGCCGGGCACGCGGGACCCCACCGCGCCGGCGCCGCCGTGCACCTCGTGGCCGACGGCGCCGCCGACGCCCCGGACGCGCCCGCGGGCTGCGACCCGGGGGAGCGGGCCAACGTCGTCCTCGACCTCGACCCCGCCGTCGCCCACCCCGGGGACGAGCGCGGCTGGGCGGGGCGCCGGCTGCGGCTGGGGGAGCCGGGCGGCCGGCCCGGCCCGCTGCTGCTCGTCACCCGCACCCCGACGCGCTGCCTGGGGGTCTACGCCGACGTGCTCGAGCCGGGCCCGCTGGGCCTGGGCGCCGTCGTCGTCCTCCTGGACCGCTGACCGCACGGCGCACCGGGGGCCCAGCGGGCGCGGGGGCCCGCGCCGTAGAGTCACCGCCGTGTCTGAGCCTGGTGTCCTGCGCGTGGTGGTCGACGGTGCCGAGCGCGAGGTCGCGACGGGCACCACGGCCGCCGAGCTGTACGAGGGGCGCCGCGACGTGGTCGTGGCGCGCATCGGTGGCGACCTGAAGGACCTGACCACCGAGCTGGCCGACGGCGACGTGGTGGAGGCGGTCGAGGTCAGCAGCCCGGACGGGCTCGACGTGCTCCGCCACTCCTGCGCCCACGTGCTCGCCCAGGCCGTGCAGTCGCTGCACCCGCAGGCGAAGCTCGGCATCGGGCCGCCGGTGCGCGACGGCTTCTACTACGACTTCGACGTCGACGTCCCCTTCACCCCCGAGGACCTCAAGGCCCTCGAGAAGGAGATGCAGCGCATCGTCAAGGAGGGCCAGACCTTCCGCCGCCGCGTGGTGACCGACGAGGAGGCCCGCGCGGAGCTCGCCGCCGAGCCGTACAAGCTGGAGCTCATCGGCCTCAAGGGCGGTACCGGCAGCCCCGAGGACGGTGACGAGGTGGCCGAGGGCGCCTCGGTCGAGGTGGGCGCTGGCGAGCTCACCATCTACGACAACGTCAGGCGCAGCGGCGAGGTCGCCTGGAAGGACCTGTGCCGCGGTCCCCACGTGCCGAGCACCCGCCTCCTGGCCAACGGCTGGCAGCTGACCCGCACCGCCGCCGCCTACTGGCGCGGTGACCAGGCGAACCAGCAGCTGCAGCGCGTGTACGGCACCGCGTGGCCGTCCAAGGACGAGCTGCGCGCCCACCTGGAGCGCCTGGCCGAGGCCGAGCGGCGCGACCACCGCCGCCTCGGTGCCGAGCTCGACCTGTTCTCCTTCCCCGACGAGATCGGCTCCGGCCTGGCGGTGTTCCACCCGCGCGGCGGCGTCGTCAAGCGGGAGATGGAGGACTACGTCCGCCGGCGGCACGTGGAGGAGGGCTTCGACTACGTCGGCACGCCCCACATCTCCAAGCAGCACCTCTTCGAGACCTCGGGCCACCTGCCGTACTACGCCGACACGATGTTCCCGCCGATGGAGCTCGAGAACGCGCAGTACTACCTCAAGGCCATGAACTGCCCGATGCACAACCTGATCTTCAGGTCGCGCGGGCGCTCCTACCGCGAGCTGCCGCTGCGCTTCTTCGAGTTCGGGTCGGTGTACCGCTACGAGAAGTCCGGCGTCGTGCACGGCCTGACCCGCGTGCGCGGCCTCACCCAGGACGACTCCCACAGCTACTGCACCCCCGAGCAGGCGCCGGCGGAGGTCGAGAAGCTCCTCGGCTTCGTGCTGGGGCTGCTCAAGGACTTCGGGCTGGACGACTACTACCTGGAGCTGTCCACCCGCGGCACCGGTGACAAGTTCATCGGCTCCGACTCCGAGTGGGAGCAGGCCACCGAGGTGCTGCGCGGCTGCGCCGAGCGCACCGGCCTGGAGCTGGTCCCCGACCCGGGCGGCGCCGCCTTCTACGGCCCCAAGATCTCCGTGCAGGCGCGCGACGCCATCGGCCGCACCTGGCAGATGTCGACCATCCAGTACGACTTCAACCAGCCGGCCCGCTTCGGGCTGGAGTTCACCGCCGCCGACGGCTCCCACCAGCAGCCGGTGATGATCCACTCCGCCAAGTTCGGCTCCCTGGAGCGGTTCTTCGGCGTGCTGGTCGAGCACTACGCCGGCGCCTTCCCCCCGTGGCTCGCGCCCGTGCAGGTGGTCGGGGTGCCGGTCGCGGAGGACTTCGCGCCGCACCTGCACGACGTGGTCCGCCAGCTCAAGGCGCAGGGGATCCGCGCCGAGGTGGATGACTCCGACGACCGCATGCAGAAGAAGATCCGCACCCACTCCAAGGCGAAGGTGCCGTTCGTGCTCATCGCGGGCGGCGACGACGTCGAGGCTGGCGCGGTCTCCTTCCGCTACCGCGACGGCCGGCAGGACAACGCCGTCCCGGTGGCGGAGGCCGTCGAGCGGATCGTCGAGGCGGTCCGCACCCGGGTCCAGGTGTGAGCGAGCCGTCCGCCGCACCGTTCGACCCGGCCGGCGCGGAGGACCCGAGCGGGTTCGCACGCGAGGCCGACGGCTTCGAGCGCCTCTGGACGCCCCACCGCATGGCCTACATCGGCGGGGAGAACAAGCCGCCGAGCGCAGCCGCCGGGGAGGGCTGCCCGTTCTGCCGGGCGCCGTCGCTGGACGACGACGACGCCCTCGTGGTCGCCCGCGGCGAGCTGTGCTTCGTGGTGCTCAACCTCTACCCGTACAACCCGGGGCACCTCATGGTCTGCCCCTACCGGCACGTGGCCGGCTACGTGGACCTCACGCTGGAGGAGACCGCGGAGGTGGCCGCGCTCACGCAGAGCGCGCTGCGGGTGCTGACGCGCGCCAGCAACCCCTCCGGGTTCAACCTGGGCGTCAACCAGGGCCAGGCGGGCGGGGCCGGCATCGCCGCGCACCTGCACCAGCACGTGGTGCCCCGCTGGACCGGGGACGCCAACTTCCTGCCGGTGGTCGGGCGCACCAAGGCGCTGCCGGAGCTGCTCGCCGACACCCGGGACAAGCTCGCCGCGGCGTGGGCCTCCTCCGGTGAGCCCGGCAGCACGTCCGGCCCATCGGCCGGGACGTGAACCAGGCCTGGCGCGGCTGAGCCCGCTAGCCTGCGTGACGAGATGCTCAACCGCTACGCCCGGGCCTGGCTGGCGCGCGTCCTGACGCCGCTGGCCGCCTTCCTGCTGCGCCGAGGCGTCAGCCCCGACGCGGTCACGGTGGCCGGCACCCTCGGCGTGGTGGTGTCCGCGCTGGTGGCCTACCCGCAGGGACAGCTGTTCTGGGGCACGATCGCGATCACGTGCTTCGTCTTCTCCGACGCCGTCGACGGCACGATGGCGCGGATGTCGGGGCGCACGAGCGCCTGGGGCGGCTTCCTCGACTCCACCCTGGACAGGTTCGGCGACGCCGCCGTCTTCGGGGGCCTGGTCCTGTACGCCACCGGCGCCGGCGCCGACACCCCGTGGGCGCGGGGCCTGGCGGTGCTGGCGCTGGCCAACCTGGCCCTGGGCTTCGTCGTCTCCTACGCCCGCGCCCGCGCGGAGGCGGCGGGTGCGCGGGCTGACGTCGGCATCGCCGAGCGCAGCGAGCGGCTCGTGGCCACGCTGGTGGTGACGGCCTTCGTGGGGCTGGGCCTCCCGCAGACCGTGCTCGTGGTGGTGCTGGCGCTGCTCGCGGCGGCCAGCTGCGTCACCATCGGGCAGCGCCTGTCGCTGGTGCGCCGCCAGCTGCTGCCGGGGGACGAGCCCGCCCGTGCCCGCACCTGAGCGGGCCGCTCGCAGCACCGCGCAGCGAGCAGCCGCGCTCGGCTACCGCGCCGCGTTCGCCGTCGTCCCCCGCCTGCCGGAGGTCCTGGTGCGCGCGGCGGCGTCGCTGGGCGCCGACCTCGCCGTCCGCCGCCGGGGTGCGGGCGTGCGCCGGCTGGAGGCCAACCTCGGCGCGGCCACCGGCGCGACCGGTGCCGCGCTGCACCGCCTGGTCCGCGACGGGATGCGCTCCTACGCCCGCTACTGGGCCGACGCCTTCCGGCTGCACGTGTGGACGCCGCAGCAGCTGCGCACCCGCACGCGGGTGGAGGGCGAGGGCCTGGCCGAGCTCGTGGCGGCGCTGGAGGGCGGCCGCGGCGCCGTCGGCTTCCTGGGGCACAGCGGCTCGTGGGACCAGGTCGGCGCCTGGGCGGCCGCCGCGTGGGACCCCCCGGTGGTCACCGTGGCCGAGCGCCTCGAGCCGGAGGAGGTCTTCGAGGCCTTCCTCTCCTTCCGCGAGCGGCTGGGCCTGACCGTGCTGGCGGTGGCCCCCGGCGGCGGGGGCGGCACCAGCTTCGCCTCGCTCGTGCGCGCGCTGCGCGGCGGCGCGTTCGTGCCGCTGCTGGCCGACCGCGACCTGTCCGGTGGCGGGGTGCCCGTCACGCTGCTGGGGCACCCGTCCCGGGCGGCGGGCGGTCCCGCCGCGCTCGCCCTGACGACCGGCGCGCCGCTGTTCCCGGTCTCGGTGCACTACGAGCCCGCCCCGTCCGGGCGCAGCCCGTGGCGCTCCTGGACCGCGGTCGCCGTCGTCCACCCCCGCGTGACCGCCCCCGAGGGGCTGGTCGCGGGGGCTGGGCAGCGGCCTGACCGCAAGGCCCAGACGGCCGCCATGACGCAGGCGTGCGTGGACGTGCTCGGTGCCGCAGTGCGGGAGCACCCCGCCGACTGGCACATGCTCCAGCAGGCGTTCACCGGGCAGGTGGCGCCGTGAGGGTCGGCCTGGTCTGCCCGTACTCCTTCGACGTGCCCGGAGGGGTGCAGGCGCACGTCGCCGACCTCGCCGAGGTCCTCCTCGCCGAGGGCCACGCCGTGTCCGTGCTGGCCCCGGTCTCAGCGCCCGCGCCCGACCCGGCCGGCGGCGAGCCCGACGCCCTGCCGACGTGGCTGGTCTCCTCCGGCGGCGCCGTCCCGGTCTCCTACAACGGGTCCGTCGCCCGGGTGAGCTTCGGCCCCGTCGTGGGGCTGCGCGTGCGCCGCTGGCTCGCCGAGGGCGCCTTCGACGTGGTCCACCTGCACGAGCCGGTCACCCCGAGCATCGCCCTCATCGCCATGCTCGCCGCCGAGGCGCCGCTGGTCGCCACCTTCCACACCGCCTCGCTGCGCTCGCGGGCGCTGCAGGCCGCCCTGCCGCTGGTGCGGCCCGGTCTGGAGAAGCTCTCGGCCAGGATCGCCGTCAGCGAGGACGCCCGCCGCCGCGTGGTGGAGCACCTCGGCGGGGACGCCGTGGTCGTCCCCAACGGCGTGCACGTGGACCGCTACGCCGGCGCCGCCGTCCGCGAGGAGTGGCGGGGGCGGCCGGGGGCGCCGGTGCTGCTGTTCCTCGGGCGGTTCGAGGAGCCCCGCAAGGGCTTCGGGGTGCTCGCCGAGGCGCTCCCCGCCCTGCGCGCCGCGCACCCCGGGCTGCGCGTGCTCGTCGCCGGGCGCGGAGACCCCCGCGCGGCCCGCGCGCTGGCCGGGGACCACGCCGACTGCCTCGAGCTGCTGGGCTCGGTCAGCGAGGCCGACAAGGCCTCCCTGCTCGCCTCGGCGGACGCGTACGTGGCCCCGCAGACGGCGGGGGAGAGCTTCGGCATCGTGCTGGTGGAGGCCATGAGCGCCGGCACGCCCGTGCTGGCCAGCGACCTGCCCGCCTTCTCCCGCGTGCTGGACGGCGGCGCCCTGGGCGTCCTGGTGCCCGTCGGGGACCCGGCGGCGCTGGCGGCCGCCGCCTCGGCGCTGCTCGACGACGACGCGCGCCGCCGCCGCCTCGCCGCGGACGCCGCGCGCGCCGTCCGCCGCTACGACTGGTCGGTGGTGGCCCACCGCGTGCTCACCGTCTACGAGACCGTGCTCAGCGGCGTGCACGGCGGTGACGCCGCGCTCGGCGGACCCGGTGGCGACCCCGCCGCCGGGCGCCTGCTGTCCCAGTGGCGCGACACCGGCTCCGCCGCGACCCCGGCGGGGGAGCTGCTCGCGTGAACGACCACGCGTTCTTCGTGCCGGCCGTGGTGCTGGCCGTCGTCGTCGTCCTCGGGGGTCTGGCCTGGTGGCTGACGGCGCGCGCCGCACGCCTGGACCGCATGCACGTGCGCGTGGAGACCACCCGCGCCGCCCTGGACGCCGCCCTGCTGCGCCGCGCCGCCGCCACGGAGGCGCTGGCGGCCAGCGGAGCCCTCGACCCGGCCAGCGCGCTGCTGCTCGCCTCTGCGGCGGCCGAGGCGACGGCACCGCTGGAGGAGCTGGAGCGCGAGGTGGTGGAGTCCGACCTCACCCGAGCGCTGCGCGCCGTGCTGACGCCCGGCGCCGTGCAGGTGCTGCACGACCGGCGCGAGGCGCTGGTGGAGGAGCTCCTCGCCGACCTGGCCACCGCCTGCGAGCGGGTGGTGCTGGCCCGGCGGTTCGCCAACGACGCCGTGGTGGCCGCTCGCCGCACCCGCGGGCGCCGGGTGGAGCGGTGGGCGCACCTGGCCGGCCGGGCACCCCTGCCGCGCACGTTCGACGTCGACGACGAGCCGCCCGGGCTGGCCCCCCGCAGCGCCGGCCGACCCCCGGCGCCGGGGGTGCGGCGGGCGGGCTGACAGGCTGGCGACGTGGTGGGGAGCGCGTCTGGGGACGGGGCCGGGAGCGGGGCCGAGGCGGTCGACGAGTGGGTGCTCGGCGCGGACGGGCTGTGGTTCCGGCGCGGGGCGCGCGTGCTCCTCGTGGACCCCTCAGACGGCGATGGCGACGGCGACGGCGGCCCGCGGCTGCTGCTGGTGCGCGGCCACGACGCGGACCAGCCCGAGCGGTCGTGGTGGTTCACGGTGGGTGGCGGCATCGGTCCCCGGGAGGACCCGCGCGCCGCGGCGGCGCGCGAGCTGCGCGAGGAGACCGGGCTGGACCTGCCGGCCGAGCAGCTCGTGGGACCGGTGGGGGAGCGCAGCGCCGTCTTCGACTTCCTGGCCCGCACGTGCCGGCAGGACGAGGTCTTCTTCCTCGCCGTGGTGCCCGGCGCCCGGGCGCGCGGGGTCTCCACGGCCGGGTGGACCGAGCTCGAGGGCGACGTGCTCGACGAGCTGCGCTGGTGGTCCCTGCCCGAGCTCGCGGCGGCGCAGGCGGCCGGCGCCACCGTCTACCCGCAGGCCCTCGTGGACCTCGTGCGGGAGCTGCTGGGCGGCTGGGACGGTGTGCTGCGCCACATCGGCGACTGACGCCCGCGCGGAGCCCCTGCTCAGCGGACCCGTGCTGGTCAGTGCTGGTCAGTGCTGGTCAGGCGGTGCGTGAGGCCCGCGGCGCCGCCGTACCATGGGCGGCATGTCCGAGTCCTCCACCTCCGCCTCGACGCCCCAGGTCGGCACCTCGCGCGTGAAGCGCGGCATGGCCGAGATGCTCAAGGGCGGCGTCATCATGGACGTCGTCACCGCTGAGCAGGCGCGCATCGCCGAGGACGCCGGCGCGGTGGCCGTCATGGCCCTGGAGCGCGTCCCCGCCGACATCCGCGCGCAGGGCGGCGTGGCCCGCATGAGCGACCCCGACCTCATCGACGCCATCCAGGCCGAGGTCTCCATCCCCGTCATGGCGAAGGCCCGCATCGGCCACTTCGTCGAGGCGCAGGTGCTGCAGAGCCTGGGCGTCGACTACGTCGACGAGTCCGAGGTCCTCACCCCGGCCGACTACGCGCACCACATCGACAAGTGGCAGTTCACGGTGCCCTTCGTCTGCGGCGCCACCAACCTCGGCGAGGCCCTGCGGCGCATCACCGAGGGCGCGGCGATGATCCGCTCCAAGGGCGAGGCCGGCACCGGTGACGTCTCCAACGCCACCACCCACATGCGCACCATCCGCGCGGAGATCGCCCGGCTCACCTCGCTGAGCAAGGACGAGCTGTACGTCGCCGCCAAGGAGCTGCAGGCCCCCTACGACCTCGTCGTCGAGGTCGCCGAGGCCGGGCGCCTGCCCGTCGTGCTCTTCACCGCGGGCGGCATCGCCACCCCGGCGGACGCGGCGATGATGATGCAGCTCGGCGCCGACGGCGTGTTCGTGGGCTCCGGCATCTTCAAGTCCGGCAACCCGCAGCAGCGCGCCGAGGCGATCGTGCAGGCCACCACCTTCCACGACGACCCCGACGTCATCGCCAAGGTCTCCCGCGGCCTGGGCGAGGCCATGGTCGGCCTCAACGTCGAGGCGATCCCGGAGCCGCACCGCCTGGCGCAGCGCGGCTGGTGAGCTGACAGCTCGCCGCACCAGCGGCGAGCGACCGACGACGGCCGGCGTCCCCTCCGGGGGCCGCCGGCCGTCGTCGTCCTGCGGTGGCTGCTCGGCGGTGCGCGCCGGCTCGCCGTCCCCCCGTCCGCAGCTGACCGCGGTCACCTGCGGATGCGTCCGCCCAGGGGCGGTCCCCGGAACTGACCTGGGTCACCTCTGGTCTGGTCGTCCGCGGCCGACCGCGGTCACGTGCGGACGCGTCCGCCCAGGAACTACCCGCTGCACCTGACCGCGGTCACCTGCGGATGCATCCGTCCAGGGGCGGTCCCCCGGAACTGACCTGGGTCACTTCTGGTCTGGTCGTCCGCGGCTGACCGCGGTCACCTGCGGATGCGTCCGCCCTGGGAGGGTCCGCCGGAACCGACCTCGGTCACTTCCGGATCGGCCCGGGGCCACCGTCGAGACCGCGTCACGGCCCCGGGCCACCGGTGACGGGCCCGCGGCTGCAGGTCGGCACCGAGCCGGCGCCTCAGCGCTGGCTCAGCGCCCGGTTGACGTCGTCGACGGCGGCGCGGGGGTCCGGGACCTCCACCACCGCCCGGGCGAAGCCCGCCGTGTCCGCCCCCGGCTCCAGCTGGACGACGACGGTCCGCCGCCCCGAGTGCACGGCGTAGAGCGTCTTGTCCCCGCCGCGGTGGAAGGTGCCCACGGCAGCCACGCCCGGCAGGTGCAGCCCCGGGGCGCGGACGCCCTTGGGCTCGGCGGCGGCGCCGGGGTCGGCGGTCGCCCCGCGCACCGCCGACAGCGGCACCACCAGGCGCCGCCGGAGCGACCACAGGGCGTCCAGGCCCGTGAGCCGGACCTCCAGCTGTCCGTCGCTGACCCTGATGCGTGCCATCACGTCCTCCTCGTCGCAGGTGGGGCCGGGGTCGGGCCGGCGGGGACCGGTGCAGCCGCGTCCGCGTCGGGGAGACCGTCCTCGAGGCGGGCTCGCTCCAGCAGACGCCGCCCGAGGACCGTGGCGGCGGCCGGGCCGAGCGCGCCGCAGGCCTCGCGGACGAGGTCTCGGACCTCGTCGTCGTGGGGTGCCAGCTCGAGTGCGGCCACCAGCAGCAGGTCGAGCGCACCCGTGCTGCTCCCGCCACCGGGGAACCGCTCGAGCGCGTCGTCGAGCTGGTGCTCGGGGACGAGGACGGCGCGCGGGCTCGCCTGCTGGGCGGGACCGACCACCCCGCGGCGCTCCAGGGCGTCCATGAGGCCCTCCGCTTCCGCGAAGCCCACCCCGAGCACGCGCTGCAGCATCGAGGTCGAGCCGAACTGCGTGGCGATCACGCGCTCGGCAGCCGCGCGCAGCTGCTCGTCGTCGTCGTCGGTGCGCTCGCGGGGGGCGGAGGCGTGGCGGGCCAGGGCGGCGAGGAAGAGGCCGCGCTTGCTCCCGAAGGCGCCGTAGAGGCTGCCGCGGTGCAGTCCGGTGGCGCCGACGAGGTCGTCCACCGAGGTCGCCGCGTACCCGAGGTCGGTGAAGCACCGCGCGGCGGCGTCCACGACGACGCCCTCCTCGAAGCTCCTGGGGCGGGCCATGGGCCCATCCTCGTACATGGATGAACGGTCAGTCAATAACGCGTCCGACACCGTCCGGACCAGCGCCCTGCCGGAGGTCGCGCTCGTGCTCGCGTCTCGGTCTGAGACGCGACCTTCCCCGCGGGTGCGGCGGGGTGCCAGCGTGCGAGCGCGCCCGGGGCGGACCCGGGCACCTCAGCGAGGAGGCCCCATGACCACCCCCACCGACGAGCGCCGCGACCTGCTGACCGTGGTGGCCACCATGCGCGCCCGCGCCGGCAAGGAGCAGGAGCTGCGCGAGGCCCTCGAGGCGCTGGTGGAGCCGACCACCGGCGAGGCCGGCTGCGTCAACTACGACCTCCACCAGAACCTCGAGGACCCGGGGGAGTTCGCCTTCTACGAGAACTGGGAGAGCCCCGACCAGCTCGACGCCCACCTGGCGGCGCCCCACCTGGTCGCGTTCGTCGACAGGATCCCCGACCTGCTCGACGGCCCGCTGGTCGTGCGCCGCATGCGCCGGATCGCCTGAGGCACGCCGCGTGAGCGACGACCACGGGCACAGCTACACCCCTGAGCAGGGCCTGCACGGCGGGCGGTCGGTGAGCGCGGACGTCGACGTCTCGGTGGTCACCCCCGACCAGCGCGACGCCGGCACCGCGCAGACCGCCGGCGGGCTCCACCGCTGGGCCGCGGTGAGCGAGGCCATGAACGGCGCCAGCTTCTGGATGGGCTTCGCCGTGCTCGACCCCGGGGGCCAGACCGGCGTGCACCACCACGGCGAGGCCGAGACCGCGATCTACATCCTCAAGGGCACCACTCGCTGGTGGGTGGGGGACCGGCTCGACGAGCCGCGCGAGGCCCGGGCCGGTGACTTCGTGCACATCCCGGCGGGCGTCGTGCACTGGGAGCAGAACGCCAGCGACACCGAGCCGGTGGAGATGGTGGTGGTGCGCAGCACGCAGGAGGCCGTGGTGGTGAACCTCCACGACCACCCGCACGCGCCGGACCACGCCCGCTGACCGGCCCTGCGGCCGGGCCCCTCACTCGAAGCCGGCGCTCACGGTGACGGTGCCGGGGGCCACCTCGGTGTAGCCGGCGTCGCGGACGTCCACCCGCCGCGACGCCGGCAGCACCGGCGCCCCCTGGACGACGACGACGGCGAGGCCCGTGGCCACGTCGGGCTCGGCGCCGGCCAGCCACGCGGCGACGGCGGCGCGGTCGAGGCGCTCCAGCGCGAGCTGCGCCGCGTGACCGACCTGCGCGACGGCCTTGCCGGTGCTCATGGCCACGCCCGGCGCCAGCCGGACGGTGAGCACCGGCTGCCTCGGCGGGCGGGTGGCCGACTGCCCATGATCACGGAGAGGGGGGTCGGGGTCGGTGAGCTCCAGGCCGCCGACCTGCAGGTCGCGCAGCACCGTCGGGGCGTCGTCGCGCGGGTGCGGAGCGAACGCCCTGACCTGGGCGGACCCCGAGCGCGCCTCGACGTGGGGCAGGTCGGCCGTGCGCTCCCACCGCGAGCCGCGCGCGCGACGACCGATCTTGCGGATCCGCTGGCCGCGCCACCGGGCCACGGCGTCGTGGAAGGCGCCTTCGGGGTCGGTGGTGCGCTCGTCGACCAGCAGGGCGACGACGGCGCGGGCCGCGGAGACCAGCACGTCGGTGTGCGCCGGAGGCGCGTCCCGCTCGACCCTGACGACCAGCGAGAGCGCCCACGGCTCCTCCTCCGGCGGCAGCCAGGTGGGCTCGCTCACGTGACCGTCGGCCGCTCGGCGCGCTCGGCGGCCTCGTGCTCACCGCCGTCGAGCACGGCCCGCAGGGCGACGACGGCGGCCAGCACGTCGGCGTGGGAGAGGTACAGCGGCGCGACGCCCCACCGCACGACGTCGGGCGCGCGGAAGTCCCCCTCCACGCCGCGGGCATGCAGCGCCCGGGTCAGCCCCCACGCCTGCGGGTGGCGCAGCGCGAGGGCGCTGCCGCGGCGGCCGGGCTCGCGCGGGGTGACGACCTCCACCTCGGGCACCAGCGCGTCGAGGGCCTCCAGGGCGAAGCCGGTCAGCGACAGCGACCTCGCGCGCACCGCGACGACGTCGACGTCGTCGTAGGCGGTCAGGGCCGCCTCCAGCGCCAGCAGGCTGATCATCTGCGGCGTGCCCGTCCTGGCCACCGCGATGTCGGGAGCCGGGGTGTACTCGCCGGTCATGGCGAAGGGCTGCGCGGCGGAGTTCCAGCCGGGCACGGGGTTGGCGAAGCCCGCCTGCAGGCGGTGGGGCACGTAGACCCATGCCGGGGCGCCCGGGCCGCCGTTGAGGAACTTGTAGCTGCAGCCGACCGCGTAGTCGACGTCGTGCGCGTCGAGGTCGGCGGGGACCACGCCGGCGGAGTGGCACAGGTCCCACAGCACCGGCGCGCCGGCGTCGTGGGCGGCGCGGGTCAGGCCCGGCAGGTCCCACAGCTCACCGGTGCGGTAGTCGACCTGGCTGAGGGCCACCAGGGCGACCTCGTCGCCGCGGGCCGCGAGCACGGCCGGCACCTCCGGCGGCGCGGCGAGCACCACCTCCAGCCCCGCCAGGCGGGCGTCGGAGGCCAGCACGAACAGGTCGGTGGGGAAGGAGCCGGGGTCGGCGACGACGACGCGGCGGACCGGCTGGCCGGTGCCGGTGCTGCGCCGCCTGGCCTCGGAGGCCGCCGCCAGGTGCACCTTGTGCAGCTGGACGCTGGTGCAGTCGCCCACGACCACCTGGCCCGGCGCGGCGCCCAGCAGCGCGCCGATGCGGTCGCCGACGCGCTGCGGGGCGGCCCACCAGCCCTCGGTGTTCCACCCGCCCACGCGCGAGCGGCCCCACTGGCGCTGCACGGCGTCGGCGACGGCCGGCGCCACCGCGCGCGGCAGGGCGCCCAGGCTGTTCCCGACGAGGTAGACCGAGCCGTCGTCCGGGAGGTCGAAGCGCTCGCGCAGGTCGCCCAGGGCGTCAGCGGCCTCGAGCCGCGCCGCGCGCTGCGCCAGGACGGTCGTGTCAGCAGCAGCGGTCACCACCCCATCCTGCCGGGCTGGGAGGATGGGGTGGTGAGCACGGTTCCCCTGGCCCCGGCTGAGCCGACCTCCACCACCCCCGGCGACGGACCGCTCGTGGGGGTGCTCGCCCTGCAGGGCGACGTCCGCGAGCACGCCCGGGCGCTGGAGGCCGTCGGCGCGCGGGCCGTCCCGGTGCGCCGGCCGAGCGAGCTGCGCGCGGTGGACGCGCTCGTGCTGCCCGGCGGGGAGTCGACCACCATCGACAAGCTCGCCCGCCGCTTCGAGCTGCACGACCTGCTGCGCGAGCGGATCGCCGACGGCATGCCGGCCTACGGCTCGTGCGCCGGGCTGATCATGCTGGCCGACCGCCTCGTGGACGCCATCCCCGGCCAGCAGACCTTCGGCGGGCTGGACGTGCTGGTCCGCCGCAACGCCTTCGGCCGGCAGGTGGAGTCGTTCGAGGAGGACCTCGACGTCGAGGGCGTCGAGGGCGGTCCGGTCCGCGCGGCCTTCATCCGCGCGCCGTGGGTCGAGCAGGTCGGAGACGGCGTGGAGGTGCTCGCGCGCACCCGCACGGCGGCCGCGGCCGACCGCGTGGTGGCCGTGAGGTCGGGCGCCCTGCTCGCCACGTCCTTCCACCCGGAGATCACGGGCGACCACCGCGTCCACGCGCTGTTCGTCCGGATGATCGAGGCCGCCGCTCGGCGGTGAGCGGTGCCGCCCGCCCTCGGTAACATGGGCTGCTGACCTGATCTGACCAGCGAGCCCCGAGGAGGTGTGCGATGTCGGGCCACTCCAAGTGGGCGACCACCAAGCACCAGAAGGCCGTCAAGGACGCCAAGCGCAGCTCGGCCTTCGCCAAGCTCATCAAGAACATCGAGGTCGCGGCCCGCACGGGCGGTGGCGACCCCGCCGGCAACCCGACGCTCTACGACGCCATCCAGAAGGCGAAGAAGAACTCGGTGCCCAACGACAACATCGACAGGGCGGTCAAGCGCGGCTCCGGCCAGGAGACCGGCGGCGCCGACTACCAGACGATCATGTACGAGGGCTACGCCGCCCACGGCGTGGCCGTGCTCGTCGAGTGCCTCACCGACAACCGCAACCGCGCGGCCTCCGACGTCCGCGTGGCCTTCACGCGCAACGGCGGCACCATGGCGGACCCGGGCAGCGTGGCGTACCTCTTCACGCGCAAGGGCGTCGTCGAGGTCCCCGCGGCCGGGCACGACGAGGACGACGTCCTGGGCGCCGTCCTCGACGCGGGCGCCGAGGAGGTCAACCGCGTCGGTGACTCCTTCGAGGTGCTCTCGGAGGCGACCGACCTGGTGGCCGTGCGCACCGCGCTGCAGGAGGCCGGCATCGAGTACGACTCCGCCGAGGCGCAGTTCGTCCCGTCGATGCAGGTCCCGCTCGACGGCGAGCAGGCGCGCTCGGTGCTCAAGCTCATCGACGCCCTCGACGACCTCGACGACGTGCAGAACGTCTACGCGAACCTCGACGTCCCGGACGGGGTCCTCGAGGACGCCTGAGCCTCACCGCGTCTTCGCGGGGAGCTTCCACTCCTTGGGCTGGGCCCGTGCCGCTGCGGCGGCACGGGCCCACGCCGTCTGCGCCGCCGTGGGGGCGCCGGCGCTGCCGGCGACGGAGGCGAGCGGGTCGTGGTGGTACGCGGTGTCCTGGCCCGCGGCCAGGGCCGTCGGGCCGCCGCGCCACAGGTGGCAGATCGCCAGCGCCAGCCCGTCGGCGGCGTCCGCCGGCCGCGGGGCCTCCGCCAGGGCGAGGATCTTGGTGATCATCAGGGTGACCTGCGCCTTGTCCGCGCGCCCGTTGCCGGTGACGGCGGCCTTGACCTCGCTGGGAGTGTGGGTCGCCACCGGGAGGCCGTGCTGGGCCGCGAGCATCATGGCGATGCCGCTGGCCTGCGCCGTGCCCATGATCGTCGAGACGTCGTTGCGGGCGAAGACCCGCTCCACGGCCACCGCGTCCGGGAGGCACTCCCGCAGGACGGTGGTGAGCCCGTCCGCCACCTGCAGCAGGCGCTGCGCCAGCGGGAGCTCCGGCTCGGTGCGGACCACTCCGACGGCCACGAGCTTCGCGCGGCGGCCCGGCAGGCCGTCCACCACGCCCCACCCGCAGCGGGTGAGGCCCGGGTCGACCCCCATGACGCGCACAGGGCCACCCTCGCACGTCGCACGCCCGTTCGGGTGACGCCCCGTCACGTGGCGTCACGCCGTCGCCGCGGCCCGCGGGGTGTCGGTGCCCCGTGCGAGGCTTCCCGGGTGATGAGGTCATGATCGCTTCGGTCCGCGGCACCGTGCTCTCCCTGCGGCTCGACGGCGTCGTCGTGGAGGTGGGGGGCGTCGGCATGCTCGTCCACACCACCCCCCGCGCCCTCGCCGACCTGCGCCGCGGCTCCGAGGCGCTGCTGCACACGAGCCTGGTGGTGCGCGAGGACTCCCTGACCCTGTTCGGGTTCGCCGAGGCCGACGAGCGCGAGGTCTTCGAGGTGCTGCAGTCCGTCACGGGCGTCGGTCCCCGCCTGGCGCTGGCCGTGCTGGCGGTCCACTCGCCCGAGGAGCTGCGCGTCGCCGTCGCCTCCCAGGACCTCGTGGCCCTCAAGCGCGTGCCGGGCATCGGCCAGAAGGGCGCCCAGCGCATGGTGCTCGACCTGGCGGACCGGATCGGCGCCCCCAGCGGTGAGGTCCCGGCGCCGCGGGCCGGCCGCGCCGCTCCGGTCGCCGCCCCGGCGGCCGCGAAGCCCGCTCCCTCCCCGGTGGTGGAGGCGCTGGTCGGCTTCGGGTTCTCCGCGAAGCAGGCGGAAGACGCCGTGGCCGCGGTGACCGCTGACGACGCGGAGGGCGCCGCGGAGGGTGACGGCGGGTCCTCCGCCGAGCTCGCGACCACGCTGCGCGCCGCGCTGCGCCACCTCGGGCGGCACTGATGGCGGACCGCTCGCGCGAGCTCTCGGGGCAGCCGGGAGGGCCGGAGGAGGACGACGGCGCGCTGGGGGTCCGCCTCGTCGAGCCGGGAGCGGACGACACCGAGCGCGCGGCCGAGAGCGCGCTGCGCCCCAAGCGCCTGCGCGACTTCGTCGGCCAGCAGGTGGTGCGCGCCCAGCTGTCGATCGTGCTGGAGTCGGCCCGCGCCCGCGGCCGCGCCCCCGACCACGTGCTGCTCTCGGGGCCCCCGGGCCTCGGGAAGACCACGCTGTCGATGATCATCGCGGCCGAGCTGGGCACCAACCTGCGCATCACCTCCGGTCCGGCCATCCAGCACGCGGGAGACCTGGCCGCGGTGCTCACGTCCCTGGAGGAGGGCGACGTGCTCTTCGTGGACGAGGTGCACCGCGTGGCGCGCCCCGCTGAGGAGCTGCTCTACGTGGCCATGGAGGACTTCCGGGTGGACGTGGTGGTCGGCAAGGGGCCGGGCGCCACCGCCATCCCGCTGGACCTGCCGCCGTTCACCCTGGTCGGGGCCACCACGCGCGCCGGGCTCCTGCCCGCGCCGCTGCGCGACAGGTTCGGCTTCACCGCCCACCTCGACTTCTACTCGCCCGCGGAGCTGCAGCAGGTGCTGCACCGGTCCGCCGCCCTGCTCGGGGTGGCGCTGACCAGCGAGGGCGCCGCCGAGGTCGCGCGCCGCTCCCGGGGCACGCCCCGCATCGCCAACCGCCTGCTGCGCCGCGTGCGCGACTGGTCGCTCGTGCGCGGCAGCGGGGCCACCGGGGGCGGGGCCGTGGTGGACGAGGCGTCGGCGCGCGCCGCGCTGGAGGTCTACGAGGTCGACCCGCTCGGCCTGGACCGGATCGACAGGGCCGTGCTGCGCGCCCTGTGCCGCACCTTCGGCGGCGGCCCGGTCGGGCTCTCGACGCTCGCGGTGTCCGTGGGGGAGGAGGCCGAGACCGTCGAGACCGTCGTGGAGCCGTTCCTCGTGCGGGAGGGCATGATCGGCCGCACCCCGAGGGGCCGGGTGGCCACCGACGCCGCGTGGCGCCACCTCGGCCTGGAGCCGCCGCTGCAGCGCCCTGGCGGGCTGCCCGGGCAGCTGGAGCTGGGGGAGCCCGGCGGGGGCCGCTCCCCGGAGCACCTTCCGCGAACCCCGGATGCTCCCGGCGACGGCAGGTAGGGTCGCTGCCGATGGACGCCTTGATCCTGCTGCTCCCGATCGCCCTGCTGCTCTTCCTCATCCTGCGAGGACGCAAGCAGCAGCGGTCGGTCTCCGACCTGCAGGCCTCCCTGGCCGTCGGCCAGCGCGTCATGACGGCCTCCGGCCTCTACGGCACGGTCGTCGACGTCACGGACACCACCGTCGACCTCGAGCCGTCCCCGGGCGTGCGCCTGACCTGGGCCCGCGCCGCGGTCGCCCGCGTCGTCGACGAGCCCAGCACCACCTCGCCCACCGAGCCGGAGGCCCTGCCGCCGGTCTCCGGTGGCACCGCCCCCGGCGCCGCGGGCACCGCTGACGAGGCGCCGGAGCGCCACGACCGCTGATCCCGCGCCGCACCCGCGCCGCTCACCGCCGACCCCCGGGCCGGCCTCCGTCCGGAAGAGACCCCGTTGGCACGCTCCCGATCCTCAACGTCCCGCGCCCGGCGCTCCCTGCTCTGGCTGACCGCGGTCGTCGCCGTCCTCGTCGCCGGTCTCGGGTCGGCGGTCCGCTTCAGCGACGCCGGCTGGACGCCCAAGCTGGCCCTGGACCTGGCCGGCGGCACGCAGATCATCCTGACGCCGCAGCTGCGGGGCGGTGAGACCGCCAACCAGATCACGCCGCAGACCATCGCCGACGCGATCACCATCATCCGCCAGCGCGTGGACTCCTCCGGCCTCACCGAGGCGGAGATCACCAGCTCCGGCGGCAACAACATCGTGGTCAGCCTCCCCGGTGACCCGGCCTCGCAGTCGGGCGCCGTCGCGCTGGTCTCGCAGTCCGCGCAGATGCGCTTCCGGCCGGTCCTCTACGTGGCCTCGGCCGCCCCCGCGGCGGCGGCCACCCCGACCGCCGGCGCCACGCCCACCGCCGGTGCCACCCCGACTGACGGCGCCACCCCCGCCGCGACCGGCGAGGCCCCCGCGGCCAGCCAGAGCGCCACCGGCGGCGCGGCGCCGTCCGAGAGCCAGCAGGGCAGCCGCCTGCCGGGAGCGCTGCTGTCGGGGGCCACTCCGTCCGCCGCGGCCTCCGGAGCGGCGTCCAGCGCGGCGGCGAGCCCCGCGGCGTCCAGCACCGCGGCGACGCCCGCCCCGAGCCCGACCAGCCCCAGCGACCTCAGCCAGGTCACCCCGGAGCTGCTCGCGAAGTTCCAGGCGCTCGACTGCAGCAACCCGGTGCAGGTCGGCACGCAGCTGGACGACGTCGTCACCGGGCCCATCGTCACCTGCGACAGCACCGGCGCCGAGAAGTACATCCTCGGTCCGGTCGAGGTCGAGGGCACCGACATCAGCGACGCCACCGCCGGGCTGCGCACCACCAGCACCGGCGCCACCACCAACGAGTGGGTGGTCAACCTCAGCTTCGACAGCCGCGGTCGCGACGAGTTCGCCACGACCAGCACCCGGCTGTTCGGCCTGCAGGCCCCGCAGAACCGCTTCGCCATCGTCCTCGACGGCACGGTGGTCTCGGCGCCGACCATCCAGAGCCCCATCACGGACGGCAACGCCCAGATCAGCGGCTCCTTCACGCAGGACTCCGCCACCACGCTGGCGAACCAGCTGAAGTTCGGCGCCCTGCCGATCTCCTTCACCACCCAGAGCGTGGACCGCATCTCCGCCGTCCTGGGCACCGAGCAGCTGGAGCGAGGTCTCCTGGCGGGTGCCATCGGCCTGCTGCTGGTGGTCCTGTACTCCCTGGCGCAGTACCGGGCCCTCGGCCTGGTGACCGTCGCCAGCCTGGTGCTCGCCGGAGGCATCTCCTACCTGCTGACGGTGCTGCTGGGCTGGTACCAGGGCTACCGCCTCAGCCTGGCCGGCGTCGCCGGCTTCATCGTCTCCATCGGCATCACCGCCGACTCGTTCATCGTGTTCTTCGAACGCGTCCGGGACGAGGTCCGCGAGGGCCGGTCCCTGACGTCGGCCGTGGAGACGGGCTGGGCCCGTGCCCGTCGGACGATCATCATCTCCGACGTCGTGAACTTCATGGCGGCCGCCGTGCTGTACTTCCTCGCCGTCGGCGGGGTGAAGGGCTTCGCCTTCATCCTCGGTCTGACCACGGTCATCGACCTGCTGGTGGTGGCGCTCTTCACGCACCCCGTGCTGGTGCTGCTGGCCCGGCGGAGGTTCTTCGCCTCGGGCCACCGGCTCTCCGGCTTCGACGGCGAGCGCCTCGGCCGCGCGCCCGCCTACGCCGGTCGCGGACGCGTGCGCACCCCCGTCGAGCAGGCCCCCCGCGCGGCGAGGTCGCGCTCGAGGGACGGCGAGGGCGCGTCCTCCGGCAGCGGCTTCGACACCCCCGACGACGGCGCCGAGCGCCGCGAGCCGGTGACCACCGGCTCGGGGGGCCGCACCACCATCGCCCAGCGCCGCGCCGCGGAGGCAGCGCGCCAGCGCGGTGCCGACGGGGACGACGGCGCCTCCGGCACGACCACCGAGGAGCGCTGACATGCCGTCCTTCTCCCAGTTCGGCAACGACCTCTACGCCGGCAGGCGCGGACTCGACGTCATGCGCACCCGCCGCGTCTGGTACGCCGTGGCGGCGGTCATGGTGGGCCTGTCGGTGGTGCTGCTGCTCACCAAGGGCCTCAACGCGGGCATCGAGTTCCGGGGCGGGTCGGAGTTCCGCGTCTCCGGCGTGAGCACCACCGCCCAGGACCCGGCGGAGGCCGCCGTCCGCTCCGTCGTGCCCGACGGTCAGCCCCCGCTCATCTCCACCGTCGGCGACAACGCCATCCGCGTGCAGACCGAGCAGCTGAGCCAGCAGCAGACCGACGCCGTCGCCAGCGCGCTGGCGAAGGGCTACTCCGTGCCGGCCGGCAACGTCACCGACTCCTTCGTCGGTCCCAGCTGGGGCGCCGACGTCACCAGCAACGCGCTGACGGGCCTGGGCATCTTCGTCCTGCTGGCGGCGGTGGTGCTGGCGCTGTACTTCCGCACCTGGAAGATGTCGGTGGCGGCGCTGGTGGCCCTCGTCCACGACGTGGTGATCACCGCCGGGGTCTACTCGCTGTCGGGCTTCGAGGTCACGCCCGCCACGGTCATCGGCTTCCTGACCATCCTCGGCTACTCCCTCTACGACACCGTGGTGGTCTTCGACAAGATCCGCGAGAACACCGAGCACGTGCTCTCCAGCGGCTCCAAGACCTTCGCCGAGGCGTCCAACCTGGCGGTCAACCAGACGCTGGTCCGCTCCATCAACACCTCGGTGGTCGCCCTGCTCCCCGTCGCGTCGATCCTCTTCATCGGCGCGCTGCTGCTGGGTGCGGGCACCCTGCGCGACATCTCGCTGGCCCTGTTCGTCGGCATCATCGCCGGCACGTACTCGTCGGTCTTCCTCGCGCCGCCGCTGTACGTGCAGATGCGCGAGCGCGAGCCCGACATCGCCCGCCAGCGCGAGAAGGTGCTCGCCCGCCGCGGCGGCACCGCCGTCCCCACCACGGGCTCCACGTCGGCCGTGTCCGCCGGTTCCGGAGGCGACCGCGGTGACGGCACCTCCACCGGGACCGCGACGGCCGTGCTCGAGCGCCCCTCGACGCGCCGCACGCCGCGCAGCCCCTCCGGGGGCCAGCGAAGCCAGCCGCGCCGCCCGGGGGGGCGCCGTCGATGAGCAGCGGCACGTCGCACCGCGCCACCCACCGCGCGACCACCACCGACGACGACGCCGCCGGCCTGCTGGCCCTGCTGCGCGCCGTGCCCGACCACCCGGCGCCGGGCATCACCTTCTGGGACATCACGCCGCTGCTGGGTGACGCCGACGCCCTGGCGAGGGCCACCGGGGCGCTGGCCGAGGCCGCACGGGCCATGCCCGGCGGAGGGGTCGACCTGGTGGCCGGGGTCGAGGCGCGCGGCTTCGTGCTCGGCGCCCCGCTGGCCCTCGCGCTGGGCGCGGGCTTCGTGCCGCTGCGCAAGGCCGGCAAGCTGCCGTGGCGCACCGTCCGCCAGGACTACTCCCTGGAGTACGGCGAGGCGTCCATCGAGGCCCACGAGGACGCCGTCCCCGCCGGAGCGCGCGTGCTCGTCATCGACGACGTCCTCGCCACCGGAGGCACCGCGTCCGCGGCGTGCTCGCTGGTGCGGCGCCTCGGCGGCGAGCTGGCGGGGGCGCTGTTCCTGCTGGAGCTGACCGACCTCGACGGCCGCGCCGCCCTGGCCGGCGCGCTGGGCGGCGCCCCCGTCGGCGCCGTCCTGCAGACCCCCTGACGCCCTGACGCGCTGACCCCCGGGCGGGCGGTGACGACGGGAGTGGTCAGGGGCCCGGGAGCGTGGACCGACCAGCCGTAGACTCGGCGCACCCAGCGGGCCCGGGAGGTGTGGTGGACCAGACAGCGCAGTCGTCGTCGTCCGTGACCGGAGGCGGTGCAGTCAGCGCTCCCGGTGCGCCCGTGCCCGCTCCGGCTCCGGCGCCCGCGCCGGACCCCGCTCCCAGCGAGACGGAGGCCGCGCCCCCGGGCAACGGCATCCGCCGCCGCCTCGCCCGCCTGGGCACCCGCGCGCCCACCACGCCCGCGGCGCTGGAGCCGCTGCTCAAGGCGGTCAGGGCCAACCACCCCCGCGCCGACACGGCTGTGCTCGAGCGCGCCTACGCCGTGGCTGAGAAGGCCCACCGCGGCCAGCGCCGCAAGAGCGGCGACCCGTACATCACCCACCCGGTGGCCGTCGCCACCATCCTCGCCGAGCTGGGCATGACGCCGCCCACGCTGGCCGCGGCGCTCCTGCACGACACCGTGGAGGACACCGGGTACGCCCTGGCGGAGCTGCGCCGGGAGTTCGGCGACGAGGTCGCCGACATGGTCGACGGCGTCACCAAGCTCGACAAGGTCACCTACGGTGACGCCGCCCAGGCCGAGACCGTGCGCAAGATGGTCGTGGCGATGGCCAAGGACATCCGCGTGCTGGTCATCAAGCTGGCCGACCGCCTCCACAACGCCCGCACCTGGAAGTTCGTGCCAGCGGCCTCGGCGGAGAAGAAGGCCCGCGAGACCCTCGAGATCTACGCGCCGCTGGCCCACCGGCTGGGCATGAACACCATCAAGTGGGAGCTGGAGGACCTCTCCTTCGCCACGCTCTACCCGCGCATGCACGAGGAGGTGGTGCGCCTCGTCGCCGAGCGCACCCCCGCGCGCGAGGAGTACCTCGCCACCGTGCGCGAGCAGGTGAGCGCCGACCTGCGCGCCGCCAAGATCCGCGCCACCGTCTCCGGACGCCCCAAGCACTACTACTCCGTGTACCAGAAGATGATCGTGAGGGGCCACGACTTCACGGACATCTACGACCTGGTCGGCCTGCGCGTCCTGGTCGACACGGTGCGTGACTGCTACGCCGTCCTCGGTGCGCTGCACGCGCGCTGGAACCCGGTGCCCGGCCGGTTCAAGGACTACATCGCCATGCCCAAGTTCAACATGTACCAGTCGCTGCACACGACGGTCGTGGGGCCCGAGGGCAAGGCCGTCGAGATCCAGATCCGCACCCACGACATGCACCGCCGCGCCGAGTACGGCGTGGCCGCGCACTGGAAGTACAAGGACGCCGCCGTCCGCGGGGTGGGCCCGACCGGCAAGGGCAACCTCGAGGACATGTCCTGGCTGCGCCAGCTGGTGGACTGGCAGTCCGAGACGGCGGACCCGGGGGAGTTCCTCGACAGCCTGCGCTTCGAGATCAACGCGCAGGAGGTCTTCGTCTTCACGCCCAAGGGCGAGGTCATCGGCCTGCCCGCGGGGTCCACGCCCGTCGACTTCGCCTACGCGGTCCACACCGAGGTCGGCCACCGCACGATGGGCGCGCGCGTCAACGGCCGGCTCGTGCCGCTGGAGAGCCAGCTCGACAACGGCGACGTGGTGGAGATCTTCACCTCCCGCGTCGAGGGCGCTGGGCCGAGCCGCGACTGGCTGACCTTCGTCAAGAGCCCGCGGGCCCGCAACAAGATCCGCGCGTGGTTCTCCAAGGAGCGCCGCGAGGAGGCCGTCGAGCAGGGCAAGGACGCCATCGCCAAGGCGATGCGCAAGCAGCACCTGCCCATCCAGCGCCTCATGAGCCACGAGGCCCTCGTGGGCCTGGCCAACGAGATGCGCTACGCCGACGTCTCCGCGCTGTACGCCGCGGTCGGCGAGGGCCACGTCTCGGCGCAGTCGGTGGTGGAGAAGCTCGTCACCGCCCTCGGCGGGGAGGAGGGCGCCACCGAGGACCTCGCCGAGGCCACACTGCCCTCACCGGCGGTCCGGCGCCCCCGCACCGGTGACCCGGGCGTGGTGGTCAAGGGCGTCGAGGACGTCTGGGTCAAGCTCGCCCGCTGCTGCACGCCCGTCCCCGGGGACCCGATCGTCGGCTTCGTCACCCGCGGCGCCGGCGTCTCGGTGCACCGCGAGGACTGCGGCAACGTGGTCGGCCTGCGCGCCGAGCCCGACCGCATCGTCGACGTGGAGTGGGACGTCAGCTCCGCCAGCGTCTTCCTCGTGCAGATCCAGGTGGAGGCGCTCGACAGGTCCCGCCTGCTCTCCGACGTGACGCGGGTGCTGTCCGACAGCCACGTGAACATCCTCTCGGCGCAGGTCACGACGTCACGCGACCGCGTGGCCCTGTCGCGCTTCACCTTCGAGATGGCCGACGCCGGCCACCTCGGCCACGTCATCAACGCGGTGCGCCGCGTGGACGGCGTCTTCGACGCCTACCGCGTCACCGGCAGCCGCCAGGCCTGAGAGCACCTGCTCGGGCGACCTGCGCGCGCCGGGCAGGCGGCGCAGCTGGCGCCGGCCCGCGCGCTGGCCGGGCCGGCGGCGGACGGCGAGCAGGTCGAGCGCGAGGGCCGGGTCGGCGCCGGCCTCCACCGCCGCCCGCAGCAGGGGAGCGGCCTCCCGTGCGGGGTGCCACACGGCGATGTCCGTGGCGGTCCGCTCCAGCGTGGTGACCGGCACGCCGCACACCACCTCGACGTGGTGCTCGGGCAGCAGCACCGTGCGGCTGCGACGCCACGCGGGGTCGCGGCGCGAGCCGCCCGACCGGCCGTGGCGGACGATGACGTCGACGACGCCGAGCCGCTGCAGGCACCCGCGCAGCCACAGCGCTGCTGCCCCACCGACGACGACGCCGTCGTCCAGCCGCTGCGCCAGGAACGCCGCGCGCTCGGCCGGGACGGCGTGGACGTCCGCCGGCAGCACACCGTCAGCGGCGCACACGAGGACCCCCTCGGCCACCAGCGCGGCCACGTCGCGGGGATCCAGCCCGCCGACCCCGCCGACCCCGCCGGAGGGCGCCTCGAGCAACCAGGACAGGGCGGGGGAGACCACCCCCACAGCCTGCCCGGACGGCGCGAGCTCCCGCTCGCGCCGTCCACAGGCACGCCGTGCGTCAGCCGGTCAGCCCGACGCCTCCTCGGCGGTGCGGCGAGCCGCGTCCAGCCAGAGGCGACGCGCCTCGAGCGCGGCCTTCGCCTGCGCCTCGGCGCGCGCGTCGCCCTTGGCCTGGGCCGCAGCGAGGTCGGCCTCGAGACCCGCGACCGCGCGCTCCAGCTGCTCCACGGCGCTGTCGGCGCGGGCCTTCACCTCGGGGTTGGTGCGCTTCCACGTGGCGCGCTCGGCGTCGCTGACCGCCTGCTCCACCGCCCGCAGGCGCTTCTCCACGCGCTGCAGGTCGGCGCGCGGCACCTTGCCGGCGGCGTCCCACCGCTCCTGGATGCCGCGCAGCGCGCGGCGGGCGGAGCGGTGGTCGGTGACGGGGAGCAGCTTCTCGGCCTCGACCAGCAGCTCCTCCTTCACCACGAGGTTGCCGCGGAAGGACTCGTCCTCGGCCTCGTTGGCGGAGGTCCGCGCGGCGAAGAACGCGTCCTGGGCCGCGCGGAAGCGGGCCCACAGCGCGTCGTCGTCCTTGCGCGAGCCCCGCGGCGCCGCCTTCCAGCGGTCCATGAGCTGGCGGTAGGCGGTGGAGGTCGGACCCCACGCGGTGGAGGTGGACAGCTCCTCCGCCTCGGTGACGATGCGCTCCTTGGTGCCCTTGGCCTCGGAGTTGCGGTCCTCGAGGGCCGAGAAGTACGCCCGGCGGGCCCGGTCGAAGCTGGTGCGGGCGGCGCTGAACCGCTTCCAGAGGTCGTCCTCGGACTTCTTGTCCAGGCGCTGCGCGCGCTGGGCGTCCTTCCAGGACTCCAGCAGCTCCCGCAGGCGGTCACCGCTGGGACGCCACTGCATGCGCTCGGGGTCGGTGGCCGCGATGTGCTCGGCCTCCTCCACGATCGCCGTGCGCGTGGACAGGCCGGCCTCCCGGGCGGCGGCGCGGGCGGCGTCGGCCTCCTCACGACGGGCGGCGGCCACGGCCTCGAGGTCGCGGGTGCGCTGGGCCAGGCCCTCGACGTCTCCGACGGCCTGGACCTCGGCGAGCGAGCCGCGCAGCGAGCGCAGCTGCCCCACCACCTCACCGGGAGCGACCTCGGCGGACATGAGCCGCTGCTCGGCGATGTCCACCTGGGCCACGAGCGCGTCGAACTCGCGGCCGTAGTGCGCGAGCGCCTCCGCCTCCGTGGCGTCGACGACCGTGCCGACCTGGCGCTCGCCCTCGGCCGTGCGGAGCCAGACCACGCCCTGGTCGTCCATGCGCCCCCACGGGGTGGGGTCGGACGGCGGGCGCACGGCGGGACGCGTGGTGGGCGCGTGCGGACGCGGAGCCCGGCGCGGCTTGGGCGCCGGGCGCGGACGCCCGCCGGGGCCGGCCCCCGCGCCGGGCTTCGGGGCCGCGGGGGTCGCGGCGGCGTCGGCGGGGGCACCGCCCTCGGCAGGCTGCTCGCCGCCGTCGGCGGGCTGCTCGCCACCCTCGGCAGGCTGCTCCGCGGCAGCGGCCGGAACGGCCTCCGCGGGGGCGTCCGCCTCCGGCTCAGCAGCGGCGGGCTCGGTGGCTGCGGGCTCGGTGGCCGCCGCCTGCTCGCTGGCGGGCTCGGTGGCTGCGGCCTGCTCGGTGGCGTCCACCGCAGCCGGCTCGACACCCTCCTGCGCGGCCTGCTCGGCGCTCTCCGCGCTGTCCTGGGCCGCGGCCTCGTGCAGGGCCTCGGCGACCTCGGCCACCTCGGTCCGTCCGGAGGTGCTGGTGGGCTCGGTCACGGCGTCTCCGGGCTCCTCGCCGACGGCGGGGGTGGGGGTCGTCTGGTCGCTCACTGGACGGTCACCTGCTCGATGCTGATCGGGGTGGTCGGGGTGCCATCACCGGCACCTCCACTGACGCCGGCCTCGGCCACGCGCTCCACGACGTCCAGGCCGCTGGTGATGCGGCCGAACACCGTGTAGCCGCCCGCCGAGTCCGACGGGATGGTCGAGTCCTTGTACACGAGGAAGAACTGGCTGCCCTGGCTGTCGCCGTTGCCGCCCTGGCGGGCCATCGCGATGGTGCCCGCCGGGTACACGTTGTCAGACGGCGCGTTCTCGACGGGACCGAAGGAGTACCCGGGGCCCCCGGTGCCCGTGCCGGTGGGGTCGCCGCACTGCAGCACGTAGATGCCCGCCGTCACCAGGCGGTGGCACGGGGTGCCGTTGAAGAACCCCTTCTCGGCGAGCGAGACGAAGGAGGCCACGGCCTTCGGGGCCTGCGCCCCCTCCAGCTGGATGCCGATCGGGCCGCACGACGTGGTGATGGTGCCGGTCCAGGCGCGGGCCTGCGCGACCGACGCGTCGGGAGCGGTGCCGCTGGCGACCGGCGTGGCCGCCGGGGTGGACGTCGGCGCCGGGCAGGCGTTCGCGGGCAGCGAGGCGGACGAGGACGCCGACGCCGCGCTGGTGGCGCCGTCCCCGGCGGCCTGCTGCGTCGAGCTGCCGGTGAGCTGCGTGAACGCGAGCACCGCGATGGCACCCACCACGACCACCACGACCGCCGCGGCGATCGCCGTGTTCCGGCGGCGCCGTCGCTCGGCGGCCTTGGCCGCCTGGCGGCGCTGCCACGCCTCGTGGCGCCGTCGCTCGTAGTCGCGCTCGCGCTCGCTCTTGCTGGGTGTCACGCCGCCCCCACCTCCTGCGGCCTCGTCGTGAGCCGGGTCGTCTGCGATCCCGCTGGACGAACGGGCCCGGGGGAGTCTACGGCGCGGCCCTGTCGCCGGGGCTGGCTAGGCTCCCCGCGTGCTGGCCTCCGCGATCCCGGACACCGTCCTGGGCACCAACTGCTGGGTGCTCGCGACCGGTCCGGGCACCGAGTGCGTGGTCGTCGACCCCGGCTTCGACGTGCTCGACGGGCTGCGCGAGGAGCTGGCCGCGCACCGGCTGCGCCCTGCCGCCGTCGTCCTGACCCACGGCCACGCCGACCACGTCTGGTCGGTGACGCCGGTCTGCCGCTCGGGCGCCAGCAGCACCGGCGGCGTCCCCGCGCTGCTGCACGGCGACGACCGCTACCGCCTCACCGACCCCCTGGCCAGCCTCTCGGCGCCGCTGCGGGCGATGCTCGAGCAGCAGTTCGGCCCGTCCGCGCGCTGGGAGGAGCCGGACGACGTCCGCGACCTCGTGCCCGACCAGGTGCTGGAGGTGGCGGGGCTGTCCCTGCGGGTCCAGCACGCGCCCGGGCACACCGAGGGCTCCGCCGTCCTGAGCCTCGACGGGGTGCCCGACGTGCTGTCCGGAGCGCTCGCCGGCACCGAGCGGGTGGTGGCGACGACGACGTCGACGCTGCTGGCCGGCGACGTCCTCTTCGCCGGGAGCATCGGGCGCTGCGACCTGCCCGGCGGCGACCCGGCCGCCATGGAGCGCACGCTGCGCGACGTGGTGGTGCCCATGCCCGACGACCGGCTCGTGCTGCCCGGGCACGGACCCGTGACCACCATCGGCCGCGAGCGCGCGACCAACCCGTTCCTGCCCCGCTGACTCCTCGACACCCCCTGAGACTGGAGACCCCCGTGGCCCGCCCCACCCCGCTGTCCGGCTTCCCCGAGCTGCTGCCCCAGGCCCGCCTGGTCGAGCAGCACGTGCTCGACGTGCTGCGCGAGGTGTTCGAGCTGCACGGCTTCTCCAGCATCGAGACGCGCGCGGTGGAGCCGCTGTCGGTGCTGCTGCGCAAGGGCGAGATCGACAAGGAGGTCTACGGCGTGCGCCGGCTCGCTGACGGCACAGCGGACGGCGGGGGGAGCGGGGACGACCTCGCGCTCCACTTCGACCTCACCGTGCCGTTCGCGCGGTACGTCACCGAGAACGCCGGCCACCTGCAGTTCCCCTTCCGCCGCTACCAGGTGCAGAAGGTGTGGCGCGGGGAGCGCCCGCAGGAGGGCCGCTACCGCGAGTTCACGCAGGCCGACATCGACGTGGTGGACCGCGGCACCCTGGCGGTGCACCACGACGCCGACATGGCCCGCGTCATGGGCGAGGCCCTGGCGCGCCTGCCGCTGCCCGGCGTGACCCTCCAGGTCAACAACCGGCGCCTGGTGGAGGGCTTCTACCGGGGGCTCGGACTCGAGGGCGACGTGCTGACGGGCTCCATCGGGGCGACGATGCGCGCGGTCGACAAGCTCGACAAGGTGGGCGTCCGCGGCGTCGCGGACCTCCTCGCGCAGGCCGGTCTCACGCAGGCCCAGGCCGACGGCGCGCTCGCCCTCGCGCAGGTCCGCGCCGGCGCCGGGGACCTCGTGGAGCGCGTGCGCGGTCTCGGCGTCGCCCACGAGCTGCTGGAGCAGGGCCTGGAGGAGCTGCTGGCGGTGCTCACCGCCGTCGACGACCTCCCCGCAGACCGCGTGGCCGTGGTGGCCGACCTGTCCGTGGCCCGCGGCCTGGACTACTACACCGGCACCGTCTACGAGACGCGGATGCGCGGGTGGGAGTCGCTCGGCTCGATCTGCTCGGGCGGGCGCTACGACGCCCTCGCCGACGACGGCCGCGACGTCTACCCCGGCGTCGGCATCAGCCTCGGCGTGACCCGGGCGATCATCCCGCTGCTCGGCAAGGGCGCCGTGCGCGCGAGCCGCCCGACGCCGACGGCCGTCGTCGTCGCCGTGTCCGACGAGGCGCACCGCCGGGACGCGGACCGGGTGGCGCAGCAGCTGCGGGCGCGCGGCGTGGCCACCGAGGTGTCGCCGACGGCGGCGAAGTTCGGCAAGCAGATCCGCTACGCCGACCGCCGGGGGGTGCCGTTCGTGTGGTTCGCGCAGGAGGACGGCGGCCACGAGGTGAAGGACATCCGCTCCGGCGAGCAGGTCCCCGCCGACCCGGCGTCCTGGCTGCCGCCGGCGGGCGACCTGCGCCCGACGGTGGTCTCGGGAGACCCGGCCTAGCGGCCGGAAGCGCGGAGCTCGTCGGCGTCGTCGGCGATCGAGCAGCGGACGAGGGCGGCGCCGAGCACCGACAGGTCGTCGGTCCCGGCGAGCTCGGCCAGGCCGCCCGCAGTGGTGGGGAGGCCGAGGGCCTTCGCGGTGGCGCTGACCCGGTCGTCGGCGAAGGGGCGCAGCGAGGGCCAGACGGCCTGCGCCTCGCGGCAGAACACGTCGGCGCCCACCGGCCCGATGCCGGAGAACCGCTGCACGGCCTCGTGCACGCGGGCGCGCTCACCGTCGCAGTCGTCGCGCAGGCGGCGCAGGTCGCCGTGGTGCTCCTCCAGCAGGAGGTCGGCGAGCTGGCCCAGCTGGTGGGCGGTCTGGCGCTTGCGCAGGTAGCGGGCGTCGGCCAGGGCCTGCCACCGGCCGTCATCGCCGGCGTCGCGCAGGTGCTCCGCGGTCGTCAGGCCCGCGGAGCGCAGGCCCCGGGCGGCCCGCACGCCGAGCTCGGCGGAGACGCCGGAGCTCATCAGGCTGGACAGGACCAGCAGCTGCAGCAGCGGGGCGGGGGTGTCGCGCAGGGCGATGCCCGCCTCGTCGGCGTAGGTGCGGCCGTGGCGCGCGAGGAGGGCCCGCAGGACCTCGTCCCGCGGGCCCTCCTGCTGCGTCACCGGCGGGGCTCGCCGCCAGCCGCGTCGCCCTGGCCGTCGAGGAAGGCGTTCGCCTTCTCCTGGCCGACGTCGACCTTGTCGGCGTACTTGCCGCCGGTGCGGGCGTCGATCGCGTCGCCGCCCTTCTCCACCAGCTGGTCCGCCTGGTCGGGGTGCTTGCCGGCGAGGTCCTTGGCCTTGTCCGCGAGGCCCTTGAAGTCCACCACGGTCTCCTCCTCATCTCTCGGTCCGTCGTGCGAGACCGACGCTACGACCGCCTCGTCGATCTCGCCTCCCGTGCGGCAGGCTGGCGCGGGTGGCGGACCTCCTCGTGGTGAGCGGCCCGCCGGGGGCCGGGAAGTCCACGGCCGCCGGTGCGCTGGCGGCGGGCGGGTGCCCCGTGGTCTACGACGGCGTGGTGGGGCCGTGGTTCCTGCCGGCCTTCGCGGACGCGGCCTCCCGCCAGGGACTGCGGGTGCCGGGCGAGCTGCACGTCGTCGTCCTGCTGCCTGACCTCGCGCGCACGTCCCGGCAGGTGGCGGCCCGCACGGGGCACGGCTTCACCGACCAGGCCGCCACGGCGCGGATGCACGCGGACTTCGAGGCCGCAGCTGCCGACCTGCCTCCGCGGCACGTGCTGCGCGACCCGCCCGGGACGCCCGAGGAGGTCGCGGCCCTGGTGGGTCGGCGCTGGCGGTCCGGGGAGCTGCTGCTCAGCCAGCGGTGAGGCCGCAGAGCGAGCGGATGGCGGCGAGGCCGTCGGGGGTCCCCGGCCAGTGCCGCTCCAGGGCCTGCGGCCCCGCGCGGCGCACCACCGAGCGCAGCACCAGGACGACGACGAGGACGTCGTCCGCCCAGCCGATGACCGGCAGCACGTCGGGCACCAGGTCGACGGGGGAGGCCAGGTAGGCCACCAGCAGCCACAGGCGCACCCGGACCCCACGGGGCAGGGTGCGGTCGGCGGCGAGGCGGCGGACCAGGCGGAGGAGGTCGGGCAGGAGCCGCAGCGCGTCGCGCCACGAGGTCCGCCCCCGCGAGACCCGCCAGAGGACGGCGAGGAGCAGCAGCCAGCAGAGCACCAGCGCGACGACCAGCCCGCCCGCCACCGCGAGCGCCGTCCCCCAGGCACCGCTCAGGTCCACGCCGCTGACCGTACCCACCGCCTGCCGGAGGGTGGCCGACGCCCATGATCACGGTGGTGGGGGTGTGGGAGGGTGGCCGCGTGCCGCTTCCGCTGAGGTGGGCCGCCGCCGTGGTGGCCACCGGCGTGGTCGCCGGCTTGGCCGGGGCGGCGCTCATGGGGGTGCTGCGGCTCGTGCAGCAGCTGGCGTACGGCTCCCTCGCGGGCGGCTTCGGCGCGGCCGTGGAGGCCGCGGACCCCGCGCGCCGGGTGGTGGCCATGGCCGCGGGCGGTCTGCTGGTGGGCCTGGGCTGGTGGGCGCTGCGGCGGCGGGCCGCTCCGGTGCGCCAGGCCGAGGACGTCGTCCGCGGCGCTCCCGGGCAGCGGATGCGGCTGCGCAGCACCTCCCTCGACGCGCTGCTGCAGGTGGTCGCGGTGGGCGCGGGCGCGTCGCTGGGGCGCGAAGGGGCGCCGCGGCAGGTCGGCGCCGCCGCCGGCGGGTGGCTGGCCGCCCGCTGCGGCCTCGACGGACGGGCCCAGCGCCTGCTCCTGGCGTGCGGCGCCGGAGCCGGCCTGGCCGCCGTCTACGACGTGCCGCTCGGGGGAGCGCTGTTCACCCTGGAGGTGCTGCTCGCGACGGTGGCTCCGGCTGCCGCGCTGGCCGCCGTCGCCACGTCCGTCATCGCCACCGTGGTGGCCTGGCCGTTCCTGGGGCAGCAGCAGGTCTTCACGGTCGCGGGCCCGGCCTCTCCGAGCGCGTCCCTGGTGGTGGCGGCCGTCGCCGTCGGGCCGCTCGCCGCGGGGACGGGCCTGGCGTTCCGGGCCCTCGCGGGCCGGGCGAGGGCGCTGGCGCCGTCCGGGTGGCGGCTGCCCGTGGCCACGACGGTGGCGTTCACGGCTGTCGGGCTCCTCGCCGTGCCGCTGCCGCAGGTGCTGGGGAACGGGCACGCCCCGGCCGAGCTGGTCTTCGTCGGGCGGCTGGGGCTGGGCACCGCCGCGGTGCTGCTGCTCGCGCGGCCGCTCGCCACCGCCCTGTGCCTGGGATCGGGGGCGCGCGGCGGCCTGCTGACGCCGGCCGTCGCGCTGGGGGCGCTGCTCGGCCTGCTGGGTGCCGCGGCGTGGGCGCAGCTGTGGCCGGGGGCCCCCGCGTCGGCGCTGGCAGTGGCCGGTGCGGCGGCGGTGCTGGCCGTCACGCAGCGCGCGCCCCTGACCGCGACCGTGCTGCTGCTGGAGTTCACCGGCAGCGCGTCGGCGCTGCTCGTGCCCGTGCTCGCCGCGGTGACGACGGCGACGGCGACGGCCGGGCTGGTGGGCTCCCGCTCGCGCCGGACCCCGTGACCACCCGGGCAGCGCGGCGCGTCCTCCCGCGTGCGGGGGACCACGACCACGGGGGAGGGGATCGCCCACAGCGGAACGCCCTGGCGGCTGTCAGCCCCGCGTCCTAGCCTCGTTCGCCGGGGCAACCGGCTGTCCGGGGGTCGGTGCGCGCCCCGTCGTCGTGGAGGTGGGCCGCCGTGCTCCTTCGGCTCCTGAGGCGCTACCTGCGTCCGTACTGGTCCCTGCTGGCGGGAGTCGTCGTCTTCCAGACCCTGCAGACGCTCGCGTCGCTGTACCTGCCGACCCTCAACGCCGACATCATCGACAACGGCGTCGTCACCGGTGACACGCACTACGTGCTGGTCACGGGCCTGTGGATGCTCCTGGTGACGCTCGGGCAGGTGGCGGCCACCGTCGTCGCCGTCTGGTTCGGCGCCCGCACGGCCATGGGGTTCGGGCGCGACGTCCGCGCCGCCGTCTTCGGCCACGTCGCAGCGCTGAGCGAGCGCGAGGTCGGGCGCTTCGGCGCCGCCAGCCTCATCACCCGCACCACCAACGACGTCCAGCAGGTGCAGATGCTCGTGCTCATGGGCGCGACGCTGCTCGTCACCAGCCCCATCACCGCCGTCGGCGGCGTGGCGCTCGCGCTGCACCAGGACGTCGGGATGGCGTGGGTGCTCGTCGTGGCCGTGCCGGTGCTGCTGGGGGCGGTCGGCGCGATCGTCGTGAGGATGGTGCCGCAGTTCCGGCTCATGCAGGTCCGCCTCGACGGGGTGAACCGGGTGCTGCGCGAGCAGCTCACGGGCGTGCGCGTGGTGCGCGCGTTCGTGCGCGAGCCGGTGGAGGAGGCCCGCTTCGCCGCCGCCAGCACCGACCTCACCACCACCGCGCTGCGGGCCGGGCGGCTCATGGCGCTGATGTTCCCCACGGTGATGCTGGTCATGAACGCCTCCACGGTGGCCGTCGTGTGGCTCGGCGCCTACCGGATCGCCGACGGCGACCTCCAGATCGGCCAGCTGACGGCGTTCATCTCCTACCTCGTGCAGATCCTCATGGCCGTGATGATGACGACGATGCTGGCGTTCCTCCTGCCGCGCGCCGCCGTCTCCGCCGACCGCATCGGGGAGGTCCTCGACGCCTCACCGTCCGTGGTGCCGCCCGCCACCTCCGAGGCGGTGCACGAGGCCGACCTCGACCCCGCGCTGCGCGGCACCGTCGAGCTGCGCGGCGCCACGTTCGCCTACCCCGGCGCCGAGGCCCCGGTGCTGCACGACATCAGCTTCACCGCCGCCCCGGGGACGACGACGGCGGTGGTCGGGTCCACCGGAGGCGGCAAGACCACGCTGGTCAACCTGCTGCCCCGCCTCTTCGACGCCACCGGCGGCCAGGTGCTGGTCGACGGCGTGGACGTGCGCCGGCTCGACCCGGACGTGCTGTGGGACCGGATCGGCCTGGTGCCGCAGCGCGCCCTGCTCTTCGCCGGGACCATCGCCTCCAACCTCAGGTTCGGCAGGCCCGAGGCCACCGACGCCGAGCTGTGGCAGGCCCTGGAGATCGCCCAGGCCGCCGACTTCGTGCGGGCCATGCCCGGGCAGCTGGACGAGCCCGTCACGCAGGGCGGCACGAGCGTGTCCGGGGGCCAGCGCCAGCGGCTCGCCATCGCCCGCGCCCTGGTCAAGCGCCCGGCGGTCTACGTCTTCGACGACGCGTTCAGCGCCCTCGACACCGCCACCGACGCCCGGCTGCGCGCCGCGCTGGACACCGCCGAGGGGGCGCGCGACGCCACCCGGGTGGTGGTGGCCCAGCGGGTGGCCACGGTGGTCTCCGCCGACCAGATCCTCGTGCTCGAGCACGGGAGGGTGGTGGCGCGTGGCACGCACGCGCAGCTGCTGGAGACCTCGCCGGAGTACCAGGAGATCGTCACCAGCCAGCTGTCCGCGGCCGAGGCGACGGAGGTCCGGGCGTGAGCGGCACCCAGCCGGCGAGCAGGCCCATCCCCGCACCGCGCCGCGGGCCGATGGGCGGCGGCGGGATGATGGGCATGGCGGTGCCCGCGGAGAAGTCGAAGGACTTCTGGCCCGCCGCGAAGCGCCTCCTGGGCCGGCTGCGCCCCGAGCGGGCGTGGATCGCGCTCGTCGTCGTCGTCGGGGCCACCTCGGTGGCCCTCGCGGTGGCCGGCCCGAAGATGCTCGGGAAGGCGACCGACCTCGTGGTGGCCGGCGCTGTCGGCGCGCAGTTCCCCGCGGGCGCCACCCGCGACGCCGTGCTCGCCCGGCTGGCCGGTTCGGGGCAGGGCTCGCAGGCGGACTTCCTGCGCACCGTCGACTTCACGCCCGGCCAGGGCGTCGACTTCGGGGCGCTCGGCGCGCTGCTGACCCTCGTGCTCGGGCTGTACGCGGGCTCCAGCCTGCTCGGGTGGCTGCAGGGGTACGTGCTGGCCGGCGTCACCCAGCGCACCGTCTACCGGCTCCGCGAAGACGTCGAGCGCAAGATCAACGCGCTGCCGCTGTCGCACCTCGACCGCACGCCCCGCGGCGAGCTGCTGAGCCGCGTCACCAACGACATCGACAACATCTCCCAGACCGTCCAGCAGACCCTCAGCCAGCTGGTGACGTCGCTGCTGACGGTGGTCGGCGTGGTCGTGATGATGGTGTGGATCTCCCCGGTGCTGGCGCTGGTGGCGCTGGTGACGATCCCGCTGACGATCGTCGTGACAGGGGCGATCGCTCGGCGGTCGCAGGGGCTGTTCGTGGCCCAGTGGAAGACCACCGGCGAGCTCAACGCGCAGGTCGAGGAGGCCTACACCGGCCACGCGCTGGTCAAGGTGTTCGGGCGGCGCCGGGAGGTGGCGGAGCGCTTCGCGGTCACCAACGGCGAGCTGCACGACGCCGCCTTCGGCGCCCAGTTCGTCTCCGGGCTGATCATGCCGGCGTTGACGTTCGTGGGGAACCTCGTCTACGTGGGCATCGCCGTCGTCGGTGGGCTCATGGTGGCCGGCGGGTCGCTGGGGATCGGCAGCGTGCAGGCCTTCGTGCAGTACTCCCGCCAGTTCACCCAGCCGCTGGCGCAGCTCGGGTCCATGGCCAACCTCCTGCAGTCCGGCGTGGCCAGCGCCGAGCGCGTCTTCGAGCTGCTCGACGCCGAGGAGCAGTCACCCGACGGCGCGGGGTCGGCAGCGGCCGGCGCCGCGGTCCCCGACGGGCCCGGACGGCTGGAGTTCGAGCACGTCTCCTTCAGCTACGACCCCTCCAAGCCCCTCATCGAGGACCTGTCCCTGGTCGCCGAGCCCGGCCACACCGTCGCCATCGTCGGCCCCACCGGCGCGGGCAAGACGACGCTGGTCAACCTCGTCATGCGGTTCTACGAGGTGGACGGCGGGCGGATCCTGCTGGACGGCGTGGACGTCCGCGACCTGCCCCGGGCCGCGCTGCGCGCCGCCACCGGCATGGTGCTGCAGGACACGTGGCTGTTCGGCGGCTCCATCCGCGACAACATCCGCTACGGCCGCCCCGACGCCACCGAGGCCGAGGTCGAGCAGGCCGCTCGCGACGCGCTCGCGGACCGCTTCGTGAGGTCCCTGCCGGACGGGTACGACACCGTCATCGACGACGAGGCCTCCAACCTCTCCGCGGGGGAGCGGCAGCTGCTGACCATCGCGCGGGCGTTCCTGCGGCGGCCCAAGCTGCTGATCCTCGACGAGGCCACCAGCTCGGTGGACACCCGCACCGAGCTGCTCGTGCAGCGGGCCATGGCGGAGCTGCGGCGCGACAGGACGGCCTTCGTCATCGCCCATCGCCTGTCGACCATCCGCGACGCCGACCTCATCCTCGTCATGGAGTCCGGCCGGCTGGTGGAGCAGGGCACGCACGCGGAGCTGCTCGCTGCGGGTGGTGCGTACGCGCGCCTCTACGAGGCGCAGTTCGCCGCCCCCACCGACGAGGTCGCCGCGCCCGCCGCTCGCTGAGCGCCCCATCGGGCGAGTTCCCGCCCCATCGAGGCATCGGAAGGGGCGTGGAGTCGCGCGAAGGGGCGCTTCCTCGCACCGGAGGGGGCTCAGAAGGCGTCGCCGGTGCGCCAGGGCATCTGCTGGAGCACGAGGGAGTTGCCGTCGGGGTCCTGCACACCGGCGTAGAGCACCCCACCGCCCGCGTCGGTGACCTCACCGACGTCCACGCCCCGGCCGAGCAGCTCCGCGCGGGCGGCCTGGATGTCCGCGACCACGAGGTGCAGGCCGCGTGCCGAACCGGGAGCGCCCTCGTAGACCGGCAGCCCGGTGCCGAAGCCGATCGAGCAGCCCGATCCCGGCGGCGTCACCTGCACCACGCGGATCCCCGGGGCGGGCGTGACGTCGACGTCGACGGTGAAGCCGAGGCGGCCGGCGTAGAAGGCCTTCGCGGCGTCGACGTCGGAGACGGACAGCGGCACCAGCTCGAGCTTCATGTCCACAGCGCGCAGCCTGGCACGCGGGTCCCGTGCTGTCGGCGGGTGCCGACCGGGGATGTGGCGCGGAGCTGCATGATCGTCGCGGTCGTCGTCGCGGTCGCGGTCGCGGTCGCGGTCGCGGTCACGGTCACGGTCACGGTCACGGTCACGGTCACGGACACCGGGAGAGGTCGGGCCGTCGTCGTCCCCAGGGGTCTCTGAGAGCGCTCACAGCGGTCGGGCCGTAGCGTGCGGAGCATGACGGATCTGGAGACCAGGACGCTCGGCCGCACGGGGGCGCAGGTCAGCGTGATCGGGCTGGGGTGCTGGCAGATCGGCGGCGGCTGGGGCGACGTCAGCGACGCCGACGCGACCGCCGCGCTGCACGCGGCCCTGGAGAGCGGGATCACCCTCTTCGACACCGCGGACGTGTACGGCGACGGCCGCAGCGAGCAGCTCATCGGGGCCTTCCTGCGCGAGCTGCCCGAGGCGGACCGGCCGTTCGTGGCCACCAAGTGCGGCCGCCGCGCGGACCCGCACGTGCCGGGCGCGTACACCGCCGAGAACTTCCGCGCGTGGACGGACAGGTCGCGCAGGAACCTCGGCGTGGACCGGCTCGACCTCGTGCAGCTGCACTGCCCGCCGACGCCGGTGTTCTCCGACGACGCCGCCTTCGACGCGCTCGACCAGCTGGTCGCCGACGGCGCGATCGCCGCGTACGGCGTCTCGGTGGAGACCGTCGACGAGGCGCTCACCGCCATCGCCCGGCCGGGCGTGGCCAGCGTGCAGATCATCCTCAACGCGTTCCGCCGCAAGCCGCTCGAGCGGGTGCTGCCCGCGGCGGCCGAGGCCGGCGTGGGGATCCTCGCGCGCGTGCCGCTGGCGTCGGGCCTGCTCACCGGCAAGTACGACGAGAGCACGCAGTTCGGTGCGGACGACCACCGCAGCTTCAACCGCAACGGCGAGCAGTTCGACAAGGGGGAGACGTTCTCCGGCGTGCCCTACGACGTCGGCGTGGCCGCCGCCCGCGAGGTGGCGGCGCTCGCGGCGCAGGCCGGCGAGGGCGTGACGACCGCCCAGCTCGCGCTGCGGTGGATCCTCGACCAGACCGGCGTGACCGCCGCGATCCCCGGGGCCCGCAACGCCGACCAGGCGCGCGGGAACGCCGCGGCCGCGGCGGTGGCCCCGCTCGGCCACGACGTGCTGGCGGCGTTCGAGCGCATCTACGACGAGCGCATCCGCGAGCACGTGCACGGCAGCTGGTGACCCCGCGGTGACGACTGTCGGTGCGCCCCCGGCCGGGCAGGACGGCGACGCCCGTCCCGCCCGGCCGGCGGGCGCGCAGGCGCGCCGGTGGCCGCGGTGGGCCCGCGGCGGTGAGCTGGCGCTGGCCTACGCGGGCCTGGTGCTCGCGGTGGCCGTCGTCCTCGCCGTCCTGCCGGAGGGCGTCCACCGGCAGGCGGTGCTGTCCGCCAGCACCAACATCGAGAACCTCCGGCACACCCCTGCGGCCGTGCTGCTGCTGAGCGCCTTCGTGGTCCGCGACTTCGCCGAGGTGCTGCTCCTGCTGCCCCTGGTGGTGGTGATGACGCTGTGCAGCCGCAGGATCGGGCGCCTCTCCACGGTCATCGCCGCCCTGTTCGGGCACGTGGGCGCGACGCTCCTCGTGGCGACGTTCCTCGCCGCGGGCGTGCGCCGAGGGTTCGTGCCGCACAGCGTCACCACCGCCCCCGACGTCGGCGTCAGCTACGCGCTCGCCGGAATGGCCGGTCTGCTCGCGGCCGCGGTGCCCCACCGGTGGCGGTGGGCCTACGTGGTCGGCGGTCTCGTGGCCCTGGTGCTGCTCATCAGCGTCGACACGGACTTCACCAACGCGGGGCACCTGCTGGCGTTCGGCACGGGCCTCGGCCTGTCGGTCGTCGCGGTGCAGGGCGGCCGCCGCCCGCCGGAGGGGACCGCGCCTCGGACCGCACCCCGCTCGGGCTCCGGCGCCGCCGACTAGGCTCGACGCCGCCGCCGCCGCTCTGGCAGCAGCGAAGATGGTCGACAGGAAGGTCGGTGTCCCGCGTGCTCCGCAGCCACTCCGCAGGAACCCTGCGCGCCGCTCACGACGGCGAGCAGGTCACCCTCGCCGGGTGGGTGGGCCGCCGCCGAGACCACGGCGGGGTGGCCTTCCTCGACCTGCGCGACGCCTCCGGCGTGGTGCAGGTGGTGGTGCGCGACGAGCTGCTGGTCTCCTCCGGCGCGCACGCGCTGCGCAGCGAGTTCGTCGTCCAGGTCACCGGTGCGGTGCGCCTGCGCCCGGTGGGCAACGAGAACCCCGCGCTGCCCACCGGTGACGTCGAGGTGGTCGCCGAGGTGCTGACCGTCCTCAACGAGGCCGCTCCGCTGCCGTTCCCCATCGAGGCCGCCGGCGAGCAGGTGAACGCCCCCGGCGAGGAGGTGCGCCTGCGCCACCGCTACCTCGACCTGCGCCGTCCGGCGCCCGCCGCGGCGCTCAAGCTGCGCAGCGAGGCCAACCGCGTGGCGCGCGACGTGCTCCTCGCCGACGGCTTCACCGAGGTGGAGACCCCCACCCTCACCCGCTCCACCCCCGAGGGCGCCCGCGACTTCCTCGTGCCCGCGCGCCTCGCGCCGGGCTCCTGGTACGCCCTGCCGCAGAGCCCGCAGCTGTTCAAGCAGCTGCTCATGGTGGCCGGGGTGGAGAAGTACTTCCAGATCGCCCGCTGCTACCGCGACGAGGACTTCCGCGCCGACCGCCAGCCGGAGTTCACCCAGCTCGACGTCGAGATGGCCTTCGTCGAGCAGGACGACGTCATCGCCCTCGCCGAGAAGGTGCTCGTCGGCCTGTGGGCGCTCATCGGCCACACCCTCGACACCCCGATCCCGCGGATGACCTACCGCGACGCGATGGCCCGGTACGGCTCCGACAAGCCCGACCTGCGCTTCGGGGTGGAGCTGGTGGAGGTCACCTCCTACTTCGCCGACACCACGTTCCGCGTCTTCCAGGCGCCGTACGTCGGTGCCGTGGTCATGCCCGGCGGGGCGTCGCAGCCGCGCAAGCAGCTCGACGCGTGGCAGGAGTTCGCCAAGCAGCGCGGTCACCGCGGTCTCGCGTACGTGCTGGTGGGTGAGGACGGCGAGCTGTCCGGCCCGGTGGCCAAGAACCTCTCGGAGACCGAGCGCGCCGGCCTGGCCGCCAAGGTCGGGGCGGTGCCCGGTGACTGCATCTTCTTCGCCGCCGGAACGGCATCGGGGGCGCGCTCGCTGCTGGGCGCCACCCGCCTGGAGATCGGCAAGCGCTGCGGGCTCATCGACGAGTCGCACTGGGCGTTCGTCTGGGTGGTCGACGCGCCGCTGTTCGAGCCCGCCGAGGCCGCGGTGGCCGCCGGTGACGTCGCCGTCGGCGGGGGAGCGTGGACGGCGGTGCACCACGCGTTCACCTCGCCGAAGCCCGAGTGGATCTACAGGTTCGACGAGAGCGTCGACGCGCCGGGCGAGGCACTGGCGTACGCCTACGACATCGTCTGCAACGGCAACGAGATCGGCGGCGGCAGCATCCGCATCCACCGCCGCGACGTCCAGGAGCGCGTGTTCCGCGTCATGGGCATCTCCCCGGAGGACGCGCAGGAGAAGTTCGGCTTCCTCCTGGACGCGTTCGGCTACGGCGCTCCGCCGCACGGCGGCATCGCCTTCGGGTGGGACCGCATCGTCGCGCTGCTGACCAGGTCCGACTCGATCCGCGAGGTCATCGCGTTCCCCAAGTCGGGCGGCGGCTACGACCCGCTGACGGCGGCCCCGGCGCCGATCACCCCCGCGCAGCGCGCCGAGGCCGGCATCGACGGCCCCCCGAAGAAGCCCGAGCCGAAGGCCGACCCGAAGGCCGACCAGACGGCGCCCCCGGCGTCCTGACCCTCCCCTCCGTCCGTGATCATGGACTTCCCGAGCACTTTCCCGCCGTGATCATGGACCTCCCGAACACCCGTTCCTGTGGACGGTCGGAGCGGGGGTAGCGCGATCTTCGCAAGGCTGCACCGGTGCCCCAGGTGCCGCGCATCCTCGCCCCGACGTCGCTGCTGCCCCCGTTCCGGCGGGCTGACCTTCCGTCACTGGGGCTCGACCCCCGCTGGCTCGACGGGGCGCTGGCGGCCGGCTTCGTCGTCCAGGTGAACCGGGGCGCCTACCTCGACGCTCGGCTGCTCGGCGACCCGCTCGCCGTCGCCCAGGCCTCGGCGCTCGTCCTGCCGCCGCACGTGGTCCGGTGCCGAGCCACCGCGGCGATGATCCACGGGGTCGACCCGCGCGGCCCGGCGCTGGACACCTCCCCGGTACCGCTCCAGGGCCTGGTGCCGGCCACCAACCGCACCCCGAAGTGGCGCGGAGCGTCGATCTTCGAGGCGCCGCTGGCCCCGCACGACGTCATGGAGGTCGGCGGGGTGCTCGTCACCACCCCGGAGCGCACGGCGCTGGACTGCGCCCGCTACCTGAGCCCGCCGATGGCGCTGGCGGTGCTGGACCGCATGGCCGGGCTGGGCCTGGTCGACCCCGAGGTGCTGCGGGTGCGCATCGAGGAGTTCAAGGGCGACCGCGGAGTGGGGCAGGCGCGCTACCTCATCGTCCACATCGAGGCGGATGCTGAGTCCTACGGAGAGTCCTGGTTCCGGCTGCGGCTGCTGGACGCTGGGTTCCCGCGCCCCGACGTGCAGATCTGGGTCCCAGAGCAGAGACCTGGCGCGATGCGGCTGGACCTGGGGTGGGAGGCGCTGCGCAAGGCTGGGGAGTACGACGGGGAGGAGTTCCACTCCTCGCGGGAGCAGCAGGACGCCGATGACGCCCGGCGCGAGCGGCTGGAGCGGGAGTTCGGCTGGCGGGTGCTGCCGGCGCGCAAGGGCGCCGTGCTGGGGCGGTCGCTGGAGCTGGAGCTCGCGTTCGGTGAACTGCTGGGGATGGCACCGAGGATCCGCACCCGTGCCTGGTGAAAGTGCTTGGCAAGTCCATGATCACGGGGGGAAAGTGCTTCGGACGTCCATGATCACGGAGGGGGTGGGGGCTAGGAGGCGCGGCGGCTGCCGGACGAGCCGTTGCGGGCGCGCAGGTAGTCGGAGACCACGTACTCCCCGAGCCGGTCCAGCGAGGGCGCGAACACCCGACCCCCGTTGCGCCGAGCCATCGCGTCGGCGAAGCGCCGCAGGCCCGGGTCCTCGCCCAGCAGGAACGTGTTGATCGCCACGCGCGAGCGGGTCATGGCGTCGACCTCGCCGACCGTCCGGCGCAGCGTCTCCGGGGACGTCGGCCAGTCGAACCACGCCTCGCCGTCGTCGTCGAGGTGGGCGGTCGGCTCCCCGTCGGTGACCACCAGGACGATCGGCTGCGCGTCCGGGTGCCGTGAGACGTGGCGTCGCGCCAGCGCGAGGGCGTGCTGGAGGTTGGTGCCCTGGATCCAGGCCGGCTCGACGGCGGCCAGCTCGGCGGTGGACATCGTCCGCGCGGTCCTGTCGAACCCGATGATCTCGAACGCGTCGTTCGGGTGCTGCGTGGCCACGAGGTGCGCCAGCGCCATCGCCGTCTGCTTCATCGGCGCCCAGCGGTCCTCGGCGTACATCGACCACGACAGGTCCACGCACAGCGCCACGGCCGCGCTGGAGCGCCGCTCGGTCTCGGCCACCGCGAAGTCCTCCGGGAGCAGCCGCACCCCCCTCTGCTGAGCCGACGACGACGGCGAGCGCGTCGCCGCCGAGCGCATGACGGCCCGGCGCACCGTGGCGACGGCGTCGAGGGGCTGCTCGTCACCGAACTGCCACTCGCGCCAGGTGCCCGTGGCCTCTCCGGCCGCACCGGCGGAGCGCTCGTCGTGCGAGCCCCGTCGTGACGACTCGAGGTCGGCGAAGACCCGGCGCAGCGCGGTCTGCCCGAGCCGGCGCAGCGCCTTGGGCGACAGCTGCAGCTGGCTGGCCGGCCCGGTCAGCCAGCCCTGCTTCTTGAGCTCGCGCTCCAGCTCGGCCAGGCGCCGCAGCTGGTTGGCGGCACCGGTGCCGAGCTGGCGCTCGACGGCCTCGACGTCGACGTCGTCGAGACCCTGCCCCGGACCGTCCATGGCGAGCTGGTCGTCGAGGTCGTCCAGGTCCGCCAGTTCGGCGAGCGCGCCGGTGGCGTCGTCCATCCCCAGCGGCTGGGAGCCGTTGAAGCTCTCCCGGCCCCGCCCGCGCACGAAGGCGCCGGGGCGCAGGTCCTGCAGGTGCTGGTTGAGCGCGCTGACCTCGGCCTCCAGCCCGGCGTCGGCCATGGCCTGCGCCATGAGCTGCTGCAGCTGGCTGCGCTCCTCCTTGGACAGGGACCGCATGAGCCGCTGCATGGCGGCAGCGCGCTGCGCGAGGGCGTCGAGCAGCTCGTCGACGTCCTTCGGGTCCTCGGGGAACGCGTCGCCGTGCTTGGCCATGAACTCGGCGAACTGCTCGGTGGTGTCCTCACCGCGCTCGTGGGCGGCGAGCAGGGCGTTGAGGTCGCCGAGGAGCTCCTTGACGCCCTCCATCGACTGACCGGACTGGCCCTGGCCGCCCTCGCCCTGCTGCCCCATCTGGCCGAGCCCGGGGATCTGGGCCCTCAGCGCCTGCTGGCGCAGGTCGTCGAGGAGCTCCTCGTAGGTCTGCTGCGCGGCGGGGGAGGTCCACTCGTAGTCGGCGAGCTCCCGCACCGCGGCGGCCGTGCGGCGGGGGAGCGCGTCGAGCTGGGCGTGGGCGAGCGCCGCCTCGCTGGCGTCGGCCCCGGCCCCCTCCTCGCCGGCTGACTCGCGCTCGGCCGCCTCGGCGGCCTTCTGGTCCAGCGCGGCGCGCTCCGTGGTCAGCGCCTGCTCGAGCTTCTCCCGCGCCTGCTGCAGCGACCCGGCCAGGTCGCCGGAGGAGCGCAGCTGCTCGCGCCGCCGCCGGACCCGCTCGCGCAGGGCGTCCAGCCCCTCCCGCCGCCCCCGCTCGTCCTCGAGGCCGTTGCGCAGCAGGTCGCGCAGGGCCTCCTGCAGCGACCGACCCTGCATGACGTCCCGCCCGATCGCGTCGACGGCGGCGCGCACGTCGTACGGAGGGGCGAGCGGGTCCGCGCCGCCGTCCCACGCGCCGTACCGGTAGGCCCTGCTCATCGCGTCCCCCTCGCAGCCCGTGCCACCGTCGTCGTCGAGAGCTCTCTCAGCCGCCGTAGACGGCGCGGTCGCCGTGGCCGTCGCTGCCGGCCTCGACGTCCTTGGCCAGCCGGCGCGTGAGGTGCAGGCCCTCGAGGACCATCTCCACCCCCGAGGCGGCCTGCCCGGGCGTCGGGGCCTCCGGCAGGTCGAGGCGCGCCAGCACGCGTGCGAGCCCCTCGACCCTGCCGATCTGCGACAGCAGCTCGGCACTGCTCACCAGCTCGCCGGTGAAGACCGTGCCGCCCTCGGCCACCAGCGTGGTGAAGCCCGAGAGGTCGGCGCCGCCGAGCCGCGCCCGGAAGACCTCCGCCACGGCCGTGCGGAGCAGGTGCACCAGCACCTCCTCCTCGCGGCCCTCCTCGCCGGACTCGAACTCGACCTTGCCGCGCAGCGTCGGCACCACGCCGTACGCGTCGCCCACGCGGGCCACCGGCTCGTCGCCCGTGAGCGCCGCGCGCCGCAGGGCAGCGCCGGACAGCGTCTCGGCGGCGGCCACGGCGAAGCGCGCCGAGACCCCCGAGCGGGCGTCGACGGCCGGAGACTCGCGCACCGCCCGCGTGAACCGGGCGACCACCTCGAGCAGGTGGCGGGGCACGTCGGCCACCAGCCGGGCCTCCTGCGCCACGAGCTCCACCTCGAGGTCGACGTCGAGCGGGTAGTGCGTGCGCACCTCGGCCCCGAACCGGTCCTTGAGCGGCGTGATGATCCGGCCGCGGTTGGTGTAGTCCTCGGGGTTGGCGCTGGCCACCACGAGCACGTCCAGCGGCAGGCGCAGCGTGTAGCCGCGCACCTGCACGTCGCGCTCCTCGAGCACGTTGAGCAGTGAGACCTGGATGCGCTCGGCGAGGTCGGGCAGCTCGTTGACGGCGAAGATCCCGCGGTGCGTGCGGGGGACCAGGCCGAAGTGGATGGTCTCGGGGTCGCCCAGGGTGCGGCCCTCGGCGATGCGGACGGGGTCGACGTCGCCGATGAGGTCGCCGACGGACGTGTCCGGGGTGGCCAGCTTCTCGGCGTACCGCTCGGAGCGGTGCCGCCAGCTCACCGGCAGGTCGTCACCCAGCTCGCGCGCCCGCCGGGCCGAGGCCGGCGTGATGGGCTCGAGGGGGTGCTCGCCCAGCTCGGAGCCCTCGATGACCGGCGTCCACTCGTCGAGCAGCGCCACGAGGGAGCGGATGAGGCGGGTCTTGCCCTGGCCGCGCTCGCCGAGGAGCACGAGGTCGTGCCCGGCGAGCAGGGCCCGCTCCACCTCGGGCAGCACCGTGTCGTCGAAGCCGACGACGCCGGGGAAGCGGGGCTCACCGGCGCGCATGCGGGCCAGGAGGTTCTCGCGCAGCTCGGCCTTGACCGAGCGGGGCTCGGCCTGCGGCAGGCCGCTGGCGCGCAGGGCGCCGAGCGTGGTCGGCAGGTCGTCGGGGAAGGAGCTGAGGACGGACGTCGACGGTGTCGCGCTACCAGTCACCACCTCACGCTACGTCCGGATCGTCCCGAGCGCGCCACCCCGGACCCCACCCCCGATCGTGATCATGGGCTTCCCGAGCGGCGGTGCGCGGGAAGCCCATGATCACGGCCGGAAAGTGCTTCGGAAGTCCATGATCACGGACGGGAGGGGTGGGTGTCGGCGGCACGTGCTGGGATGTGGGGGTGAGCGAGCAGAACGTCGAGTTCCCCAGCGGTGACGGCACGGCCCACGGCTACCTCGAGCTCCCGCCCGGGGGCTCGGGCCCGGGGCTCGTGGTCATCCAGGAGTGGTGGGGCCTCACCACGCACATCGCCGACCTCACCCGGCGCTTCGCCGCCGAGGGGTTCGTGGCTCTCGCGCCCGACCTGTACGGCGGCGCCACCACGCACGACGGCGCGGAGGCGATGCGCCTCATGCAGGAGCTGCCCGTCGACAGGGCCGCCCGCGACCTCGCCGGCGCCGTCGACCACCTGCTCGGGCGCCCCGAGGTCACCTCGGGCACGGTCGGCGTGGTCGGCTTCTGCATGGGCGGCTCCTTCGTGCTGACGCTGGCCGCCCAGCAGGGCGAGCGCGTCAGCGCCGCCGTCCCCTTCTACGGCCTGCCCGACCTCGACGCCACGGACTACTCCGGCCTGCGCGCCGCCGTGCAGGGCCACTACGCCACCCGCGACCGCATCACGCGCGAGGCCGTCGAGGCCACCGCCGCGAAGATCCGCGAGCAGTCCGGCGTCCAGGCCGACGTGCGCTTCTACGAGGCCGACCACGCCTTCGTCAACGACGAGCGCCCCTCCTACGACGAGGCCTCCGCCACGGCCGCCTGGGCCGCCGCCGTCGCGTTTCTGAAGGAGCACGTCCGCTGAGATGACGGCCGACCTCTTCAGCGGCGGCCTGGGCGACGACGACGACGCGAGCGGCGGCCCGGGCGGGGCCGCACCGACCTCCCGATCGGTGCGCGCTCCGCTCGCCGTCCGGATGCGCCCGCGCACCCTCGACGAGGTGGCCGGTCAGCAGCACCTGCTGACCCCCGGCGCCCCGCTGCGCCGCCTCGTCGAGGGCGGTGACGGGCGCGCCGGGCCGGCGAGCGTCCTGCTGTGGGGCCCGCCCGGCACCGGCAAGACCACGCTGGCCCACGTGGTCGCGCGCGGCACGGGGTGGCGCTTCGAGGAGCTGAGCGCCGTCACCGCCGGCGTCAAGGACGTCCGCCGCGTGCTCGACGCCGCCAAGACCGCCCGCGACCTGCACGACCGCCGGACCGTCCTCTTCCTCGACGAGATCCACCGCTTCACCAAGGCCCAGCAGGACGCGCTGCTGCCCGGTGTGGAGGAGCGCTGGGTGGTGCTCATCGCCGCGACCACGGAGAACCCCAGCTTCTCGGTGGTCTCGCCGCTGCTGAGCCGGTCGCTGCTGCTGCGCCTGGCGCCGCTCACCGACGACGACGTGCGCGACCTGCTCCAGCGCGCCGTCTCCGACCAGCGGGGCCTGGCCGGCCAGGTGGCCCTCGACGACGACGCCCTGGCCCACCTCGTGCGCCTGGCCGGCGGTGACGCCCGCCGCGCGCTGACGGCCCTGGAGGCCGCGGCCGGCCTCGCGCTGGACGCCCGGGCGCTGTCGTCGTCCTCCTCGTCCTCCGACGACGACGACCACGACGACGACGGCGAGGGGCCGGCCCGGGTGGACCTGGCCGCCGCGGAGCGCGCCGTCGACATCGCCGCCGTCCGGTACGACCGCGGCGGCGACCAGCACTACGACGTCGCCAGCGCGCTCATCAAGAGCCTGCGCGGCTCCGACGTCGACGCCGCGCTGCACTACCTGGCGCGGATGCTGGAGGCGGGGGAGGACCCGCGCTTCGTGGCGCGGCGCCTGGTCATCTCGGCCAGCGAGGACGTCGGCATGGCCGACCCCAGCGCCCTGCAGACGGCGGTGGCCGCGGCGCAGGCCGTGCAGCTCATCGGCATGCCGGAGGCGCGCATCGTGCTGGCGCAGGCCGTGGTGCACCTGGCGACAGCGCCCAAGAGCAACGCCGCCTACCTCGGGATCGACGCGGCCGTCGCCGACGTCCGCGCCGGGCGGGGCGGCCCGGTGCCGCCGCACCTGCGCGACGCGCACTACGCGGGGGCCCAGAGGATCGGGCACGGCAAGGGGTACGTGTACGCCCACGACGCCCCGCACGCCGTCGCCCCGCAGCAGTACGCCCCCGACGACCTCGCCGACCGGGAGTACTACCGCCCCACCGACCGGGGGGTGGAGCGCGGCATCGGCGAGCGCCTGCAGCGGATCCGCGCGCTGCTCAGGAGCCGGTAGACCTGCGGTAGTGTTCTCCGCTGGTGCTGCGCCGTCTGGCGCCCGCGCCTCGTGGTCACCCTGGTCCGGCAGCCGCCGGTCGGGGGAGGCCGCCGTCGTTCGCTGGTCGTCCCACTCGGTCCGAGAGGTGGGAGCCCCGACCGCGAGTGCCCGCCCCGAGAAGGAGAGCCACCCGCTCGTGTCCCACTCCAACCGCAACCGTCGCCAGGTCCGCCTGTCCCGCGCCCTCGGGGTGCCGCTCACGCCGAAGGCGGCGCGCTACTTCGAGGTCCGCCCCTACCCGCCGGGCGAGCACGGCCGCGCCCGTCGCCGCACGGAGTCCGAGTACTCCCTCGGCCTGCGCCAGAAGCAGCTCCTCCGCGCTCAGTACGGCATCCGCGAGGCGCAGCTGCGCAACACGTTCGAGGAGGCCCGCCGTTCGCAGGGCCGCACCGGTGACGTGCTGATCGAGCTGCTCGAGATGCGCCTGGACGCCCTCGTCCTGCGCTCCGGCCTGGCCCGCACCATCGCCCAGGCCCGCCAGCTGGTCGTGCACCGCCACATCCTGGTCGACGGCCAGCGCGTCGACCGCCCGTCCTTCCGCGTGAGCCCGGGCCAGATCATCTCGGTGCACGCCAAGAGCGCGGCCACCACGCCGTTCCAGGTGGCTGCCGCCGGCGCCCACCGCGACGTGCTGCCCACGCTGCCCGGCTACCTCGAGGTGCAGCTCGCCGACCTCAAGGTGCGCCTGGCGCGCCGCCCCACCCGCGAGGAGGTCCCCGTGACCTGTGAGGTCTCCCGCGTCGTCGAGTTCTACGCGCGCTGACCTCCTTCCGGGCTCTGCGCGGCCACGGCCGCTGACCCAGCACCACGACCCCCGTCCCGCTCTCGCGGGGCGGGGGTCGCGGCGTTCCCCGGGGGTGTGCCGCCGGTGGGCCGCCGCGCTCGACGGCCCGGTGACGGCTGCGCGGTAGGGTCGCCGAGCACGTCACCGCCCCAAGCTCAGGAGTCCCCTTGTCCGTCGGAGATGTCGCGGGGCTCATCGCGGCCCTCGCGTTCGTCGTCCTGGTCGCCCTGCTGGCGCGGCCCATCCTCAAGCTGGGCCAGGTGCTCGACGAGGCCCGCGCCGCCATCAAGGGGGTGTCGGACTCCACCGTCCCGCTCATCGCCGAGGTCACCACCACGGTCGGCCAGGCGAACGAGCAGATGGAGAAGATCGACACCATCACCACGAACGCGGCGCAGATCACCACCAACGCCTCCGCGCTGACGGCCCTGTTCGCCGCCACCCTCGGGTCTCCCGTGGTGCGCGTGGCCGCGTTCACCTACGGCGTGCGCCAGGCCGTGAACGGCCGCCGCGCCGGCCGCCGCGCCGCGCGCCAGGGGGCCTGAGCGGTGGGCAGGCTCGTGCTCGTGGGCCTCGGCGTGGTGGCCGCCGCCGTGGGCGCCGTGCAGGCGGCCCGCTCGGTGAGCACCTCCGAGGGCGGGTGGTCGGGACTGGCCGACGGGCTGCGCGACTTCGCCGCCGACGTGCGCTCCGGCGCCGCCGAGCGCGAGGAGGAGCTGCGCATCGCCCTCGGCGTCGACACCGGCACCATCGACGAGGCCACCGCCCGCGACCTGCTCGAGAACCCCACCGCGCCCCGGCGCGGCCAGCACGCCGGCTGACGCCGGCCCGCTGACCACCACACCACCAGACCACCAGACCACCCCCAGGAGGGGACCCCCGTGGAGACCGCCGAGATCCGCCGGCGCTGGCTCGACTTCTTCGAGGCGCGCGGCCACACCGTGGTGCCCAGCGCCTCGCTGATCAGCCCCGACCCGAGCCTGCTGTTCACGGTGGCCGGCATGGTGCCGTTCATCCCGTACCTCACGGGCCAGCAGACCCCGCCCTACCCGCGCGCCACGAGCGTGCAGAAGTGCGTGCGCACGCTCGACATCGACGAGGTCGGCAAGACCACGCGCCACGGCACGTTCTTCCAGATGAACGGCAACTTCTCCTTCGGCGACTACTTCAAGGAGGGGGCGATCTCCTACGCGTGGGAGCTCGTCACCACCCCGCAGTCGCAGGGGGGCTACGGCTTCGACCCCGACAGCCTGTGGGCCACCGTCTACGTCGACGACGACGAGGCGCACCGCCTCTGGCAGACCGTCGCCGGCCTGCCGCCCGAGCGCATCCAGCGCCTGGGCATGGAGGACAACTACTGGTCCACCGGGCAGCCCGGACCGGCCGGCCCGTGCTCGGAGATCTACGTCGACCGCGGCCCCGCCTACGGCCCCGACGGCGGTCCCGCCAACGACCCCGCGGGCGACCGGTACCTGGAGATCTGGAACCTCGTCTTCATGCAGTTCCAGCGCGGGGAGGGCCAGGGGAAGGACTTCCCCATCCTCCACGAGCTGCCCAAGAAGAACATCGACACCGGCATGGGCCTGGAGCGCACCGCGCTGCTCCTGCAGGGCGTCGACAACATGTACGAGATCGACCAGGTCGCCCCCGTGCTGCGGCACGCCGCCGAGCTGGCCGGTGTCCGCTACGGCGCCGACCGGGACGCCGACGTGCGCCTGCGCGTGGTGGCCGACCACGTCCGCGCCTCCCTCATGCTCATGGGCGACGGCGTCACCCCCGGCAACGAGGGCGGCGGCTACGTGCTGCGCCGCCTCGTGCGGCGCGCGGTGCGCGCGATGCGCCTGCTCGGCGTGGACGCCCCGACGCTGCCGGAGCTGCTGCCGGTCTCCCTGGACGCCATGGCCCCGGCCTACCCCGAGCTGCGCGAGGGCTTCGGGCGCATCAGCGCCGTCGCCTACGCCGAGGAGGAGGCGTTCCGGCGCACCCTCGTCTCGGGCACCACCATCCTCGACACCGCCGTGGCGCAGGCCAAGAAGAGCTCCGCCTCCACCGGCGCCGCCGCCGTGCTGTCCGGAGAGCGCGCCTTCGAGCTGCACGACACCTTCGGCTTCCCCATCGACCTCACCCTGGAGATGGCCGCCGAGCAGGGCGTCTCGGTGGACGCCGACGGCTTCCGCCGCCTCATGACCGAGCAGCGCACCCGCGCCCGCGAGGACGCCCGCGCCAAGCGCGCCGGCCGCACGGACACCGCCGGCTACCGGCAGGTGGCCGACGAGCTCGGGCGCGACGTGGACTTCGTCGGGTACGAGGTGCTCTCCGCGGAGGGCCGCGTGGTGGGCCTGCTGCGCGACGGCGCCGGCGTGCCCGTCGCCCTCGCCGGCGACGACGTCGAGCTGGTCCTGGACCGGACCCCCTTCTACGCCGAGAGCGGCGGCCAGCTGGCCGACCGCGGGCGCCTCACCGTGACCGGCCCGACGGGCGTGCGCGCGGTGGTGGACGTCACCGACGTGCAGCGGCCCATCCCCGGCCTCAACGTCCACCACGCCACGGTGGTCTCCGGCGAGATAGCGGTCGGGGACCCGGTGGAGGCCGTCGTCGACGCGGGCCGCCGCCTGGCCGTGGCCCGCGCGCACACCGCCACGCACCTGGTCCACCAGGGCCTGCGCGACGCGCTCGGCCCGGACGGCACGCGCCAGGCCGGGTCGGAGAACGCCCCCGGACGCCTGCGCTTCGACTACACCGCGCTGGCCGCGCCCACCCCGGCGCAGCTGGCCGACGTCGAGGCGGAGGTCAACACCTTCCTCGCCGACGACCTCGCCGTCACCACCACGGTCACCGACCCCGAGTCGGCGCGCCGCGCCGGCGCGCTGGCGTTCTTCGGGGACAAGTACGGCGACCGCGTGCGCATGGTCGGCATCGGCGAGTGGTCCAAGGAGCTGTGCGGCGGCACCCACGTGGAGCGCACCGGGCAGCTGGGCGTCGTCGCGCTGCTCGGGGAGCAGTCCATCGGCTCCGGCACCCGTCGTGTGGAGGCCCTCGTCGGCCCTGACGCCCACGCCCACCTGGCGCGGGAGTCCGCGCTGGTCAGCCAGCTGACGGGCCTGCTCAAGGTGCGCTCCGAGGAGCTGCCCGACCGCATCGCCACCCTGCTCGACCAGCTCAAGGAGGCCGACCGCACCATCGCCGCGGCCCGCGCCAAGGAGGTCCTCGCGGCAGCGGGCGCCCTCGCCGCGGGCGCCGAGCTCGTGGGCGGCTCGGCCGCCGACGCGGTGCGCCTGGTGGCGACGAGCGCCGGCGAGGTGGCCTCCGCCGACGACCTGCGCACCCTCGCGCTCGACGTGCGGGGCCGCCTCGGTGAGTCCGCGTCCGTGGTCGCCGTCGGCGGCGTCGCGAAGGGCCGCCCCGTCGTGGTCATCGCCACCAGCCCCGCGGCCCGCGCGGCAGGGCTCAAGGCCGGTGCGCTCGTCCGCGTGGCCGCCACCGCCCTCGGCGGCGGCGGGGGCGGCAAGGACGACGTCGCGCAGGGCGGCGGCACCGACGCCCAGGCGCTGCCCGCAGCCCTGGACGCCGTGCGCGACGCCGTGGCGTCGTCCGTCGGCGCCTGACCGGTCCTGAGGGACCTGACCCGGTGGAGCGCGCGTGAGGGACGGGGTCCGGCTCGGCGTGGACGTCGGGTCGGTCCGCGTCGGGCTCGCGGTCTGCGACCCGAGCGGCTCGATCGCCTCGCCCGTCGAGACGCTCAAGAGGGATCGCACGCAGCGCTCTGACCTGCGACGCATCGCAGCGGAGATCGCTGAGAGGGACGCCCTCGAGGTGGTCATCGGGCTGCCGGTCTCGCTCTCCGGACGTGAAGGTCCAGCGGCGGCGGCTGTGCGTGACTACGCTGCTGACCTGGCAGGCATGGTCGCGCCGGTGCCGGTGCGGCTCGTGGACGAGCGGTTGAGCACGGTCAGCGCCCACCAGGCGCTGACAGCCTCCGGGCGGTCCGGCCGTCGCCACCGAGAGGTGGTCGACCAGGTCGCGGCGGTGCTCATCCTGCAGACGGCCCTTGACGCTGAGCGCGCCACGGGCCGGCCGCCGGGGTCGACCGTCGACCCCGGGCCCGCCCCGGGCTGAGGCCGGGGGCGGGAGGAAGGGGCTGTGCGCGTCGATGGCTGGCTTGTCGCTGGAGGACCTGCCGGGGACCCCGGAGTCCCGCTCGTCCTCCGGGGACGGCGCGGGCGGGGGCTCGCGGTCGTCGCAGCGCCTGGCCGAGAAGGGTGACCGCCAGCGGCGCCGCAAGCGCCGCCGCACCGTCACCCTCGTGGTGCTCGCCGTGTGCGCGGTGCTCTTCGGGGCCTCCGCGGTGCTCGTGGGAGGTCAGGTCAAGGGCCTCGTGGCCAGCATGACCGAGAGCGGGGACTACGAGGGCGAGGGCAGCGGGACCGTGACGGTGCAGGTCCCCGACGGGGCCTCCGGCCGCACGATCGCGTCGGTGCTCGCCGAGGCCGGCGTGGTGAAGACCCCCGGCGCCTTCGTCTCGGCGGCCGCCGCGGACCCGAAGTCGGCGGGCATCCAGCCCGGCACGTACCAGCTGCGCAAGGAGATGTCCGGCGCCTCGGCGCTGGCGCTCCTGCTCGACCCCTCCTCGCGCACCTCCTGGAAGGTGCAGGTGCCCGAGGGCTACACGGCCTCGCAGATCTACCAGCGCCTCTCGGAGTCCACCGGCCTGCCCGTCTCCGCCTACGAGGCGGCCGCCAAGGACCCGCAGCTCGGCCTGCCCGCAGACGCGGGGGGCGCCGTCGAGGGCTACCTCTTCCCCGCCACGTACACCTTCGACCCGGGCACCACGGCCCTGCAGCAGCTGCAGCAGATGGTGCAGCGCACCACCAAGGCCATGGACGACGTCGGGTTCCCCGCCGACGCCTCCGAGCGCCACCGCCTCATGACCGAGGCGAGCCTGGTGCAGAAGGAGGGGGCCAACGCCGAGGACATGGCCAAGGTGGCGCGCGTCATCGAGAACCGCGTCGCCGCGGGCCAGCCGCTGCAGTTCGACACCACGGTCAACTACGCCAACGGCAAGACCGGCCTGACCACCACCGACGCCGACCGCGCGAACCCCTCGCCGTACAACACCTACCTGCACCCCGGTCTGCCGCCGGGCCCCATCGCCTCGCCCGGCGAGGACGCCATGCGCGCGGTGCTCGACCCCACCCCGGGAGACTGGCTGTACTTCGTGGTGGTCAACCCCTCCACGGGTGAGACGAAGTTCGCGGCCACCTTCGCCGAGCACCAGCAGAACGTGGCCGAGTTCCAGGCGTGGCTGCGCGCCAACCCGCAGCAGGGGTGAGCGTGCAGGCCGCCGTCTGGGGCTCACCGATCGCCCACTCCCTGTCCCCGGCCCTGCACCGGGCCGCCTACGCCGAGCTCGGCCTGGACTGGGCGTACGGCCGGCGCGAGGTGGACGCCGCCGCGCTGCCCGCCGCCGTCGCCGAGCTCGACGAGAGCTGGGCGGGGGTGTCGCTGACCATGCCGCTCAAGCAGGCCGTGCTGCCCCTGCTGGCGCAAGCCTCGGAGCTGGCGCTGGCCGTGGGCGCCGTGAACACGCTGCTGCCGGTCCCCGGGCGCCCCGGCGCGTGGCGCGGGGAGAACACGGACGTGCACGGCGTCGTCGCCGCCCTCGCCGAGGCGGGGGTGCAGCGGGCCGAGTCGGCCGCGGTGCTGGGCGGTGGGGCGACGGCCGCGTCCGCGGTCGCCGCGCTGGCGCAGCTGGGCGTCGCCGAGCCGGTGGTGCTGGTCCGCTCCGTGGAGCGCGCCCGGGCGCTGCTCGACGTCGCCGAGCGCCTCGGGGTGCGGGTGCGCCTGCAGCCCTGGGGGGACGCCGGGCACGCCGCCGCGGTCCTGGCGGGCTGCGGCGCGGTGGTCTCGACGGCACCGGCCGGAGCCGCCGACGCCGTCGCCGCTGCACTGGTCGACAGCGGTGCGCGACCGGCGGGAGCCCTCCTCGACGTCGTCTACGCCCCCTGGCCCACAGCCCTGGCCCGGGCGTGGGACCGGCTCGGCGCGCCCGTCGTCGGCGGCTTCTCGATGCTCGTGCACCAGGCCGAGCGCCAGGTCGAGCTCATGACCGGGCGCGAGGCCCCGCTGGAGGCCATGCGCACCGCCGGCGAGGCGGCCATGGCCGCCACCCCGGACGACGACGAGGACGCGGCCTCCCGCCTCGTCAGCCGCTGACGCCCAGCGCTCAAGCCCCCCGCCCGCCGCGCCGATGGGACGCAGGACGGGAGGGCTGTGCCCTCGGTGCGTGAGCAGGAGGACCGCGTGAGCAGCTGGAGCGGTGGGACGGGCGACGACTTCGGCGTCACGTGGAGCGGCGCCGACGGCTCCACCACCGCCGCGCACCCCGCGGTGGCTGCCCCGGCTGCGGGTCCCGCTGCGGTTCCGGCGGCGACGTGGCACCCGTCCTCCCTGCTCCAGGACGACCCGCTCCTGCCGCCGCCCGCGCGCACGCCCGACCCCGGGCACCCCGCGGTCTCCGTGCCGGTGCAGCACGCACCGGAGCAGCCCCGGGCCGGTGTCGGTGGTGGTGCCGCTGACGACGAGTCCGTGCTGGACATCACGGCGGTGCTGCGGGCCATGCTGGCCACCGGCGCCTCCGACCTGCACCTCACGGCGGGGGCCCCGCCCACCATCCGGCTCCACGGTGGACTGCGCCCGCTGGAGGGGTTCGAGGTGCTCAGCGGCGCCGTCCTGCAGCGCAGCCTCTTCGGGATGCTCACGCAGAAGCAGCGCGCTCGCTTCGAGGAGGACCTGGAGCTCGACTTCGCGCACTCCGTCCCCGGCCGGGGGCGCTTCCGCGTCAACGTCTACCGCCAGCGGGAGTCCCTCGGTGCCGCGTTCCGCGTGATCCCCGCGGAGATCAAGCCCCTGGACACCCTCGGCGTGCCGCCGTCGGTGGCGCACTTCGCCACGCTGCCGCGCGGCCTCGTGCTCGTCACCGGTCCCACCGGGTCAGGCAAGTCGACCACGCTCGCAGCCCTGGTGGACCTGGCCAACTCGACGCGCAGCGACCACATCATGACCGTCGAGGACCCCATCGAGTTCCTCCACCGCCACAAGAAGTGCCTGGTCAACCAGCGCGAGGTGGGGGAGGACACCCACTCCTTCGCCACCGCCCTCAAGCACGTGCTGCGCCAGGACCCCGACATCATCCTCGTCGGTGAGCTGCGCGACCTGGAGACCATCTCGGTGGCGCTCACCGCCGCCGAGACCGGTCACCTGGTGTTCGCCACCCTCCACACGCAGGACGCCGCGCAGACCATCGACCGCGTGGTGGACGTGTTCCCCGCCGAGCAGCAGGAGCAGGTCCGCACCCAGCTGGCCGGCGCCATCCAGGGCGTGGTCTGCCAGACGCTGTGCAAGACCGCGGACGGCAAGGGCCGCGCCGTGGCCACCGAGGTGATGATGGCCACCCCGGCCATCCGCAACCTCATCCGCGAGGGCAAGACCCACCAGATCTACTCGGCCATGCAGGCCGGTGCCGCGCACGGCATGCACACCATGGACCAGCACCTGGCCGACCTGGTGCGCCGCGGCCGCGTCACCCGCGGTGAGGCCGCGGAGAAGGCGCACAGCCCCGAGGACTTCGCCCGGCTGGTGGGCGGCGTCTGATGGCCACCTCGACGCTGTACGAGTACACGGTCCGCGACGCGGCCGGCAAGCTCGTCACCGGCAAGCTCGAGGCCGCCGACGAGGCGGCCCTGGTGAGCCGGCTGCGGGCGCAGGGCCACGCGCCGCTGTCGGTGAAGCCGGCCGGTGTCGGCCTCAACCGCGAGATCCGCCTGCCCGGCAGCGACCGGGTGGCGCTGAAGGACCTCGCTGTGATGTCCCGCCAGTTCGCCACCATGATCAGCTCGGGGCTGTCGCTGCTGCGGGCGCTGACCATCCTGTCCGACCAGACGCAGAACAAGGCGCTGGCCAAGGTGCTCGGTGCGGTGTCCATCGACGTGCAGGGCGGCTCCTCGCTGTCCGTGGCGATGGCCAAGCACCCGCGCGTCTTCCCGCCCCTGATGATCAACATGACGCGCGCCGGCGAGGTCGGCGGCTTCCTCGAGGCGGTGCTGCTGCAGGTCGCTGACAACTTCGAGGCCGAGGTCAAGCTCCAGGCCAAGATCAAGTCAGCCATGGCCTACCCGGTGGTCGTCTTCGTCATCGCCATCCTGGCGGTGGTGGGCATGCTGCTCTTCATCGTGCCGATCTTCGCCGGCATGTTCGCCTCGCTCGGAGGGCAGCTGCCGCTGCCCACGCGGATCCTCGTGGTGCTCTCCGACGGACTGCGCGTCGGAGCGCCGGTCATCCTCGTGGTGGGCGTCGCCGGGGCGGTCGCGTGGATGCGCTGGAAGCACCACCCGAAGGTCCGGGGGGTCGTGGACCCCCTCAAGATCAAGCTGCCGGTGTTCGGCCAGCTCTTCGCCAAGATCGCTCTCAGCAGGTACACCCGCAACCTCGGGATGATGATGCGCTCGGGGGTGCCCATCCTCCAGAGCCTCGAGATCGTCGGGGCGACCGCGGGCAACGTGGTGCTGGAGCGGGCCTCGGAGGACCTCCAGGAGAGCGTGCGGCGCGGTGACTCCATGGCGGCGCCGCTGACGCGGCACAAGATCTTCCCACCGATGGTCTCGCAGATGCTCGCGGTCGGTGAGGACACCGGAGCGCTGGACACGATGCTCGAGAAGGTGTCGCAGTTCTACGACCAGGAGGTCGAGGCGACCACCGACGCCCTCACGAGCCTCATCGAGCCGCTCATGATCGCCGTCCTCGGCAGCATCATCGGCGGCATGATCATCGCGCTGTACATGCCGATCTTCTCGGTGTTCAACCTCATCAAGTGACCCTCCGTCACTGACCTCCGCAGGGCGCTCACCGACCGTGGTGGGCGCCCTGCGCCGTCCGGGTGAGCGGGCGTTTGGCCGGTCAAGGGGTGCTCCCCGGTGTCGATACCAGGACTGCAACGGGGGCGTGCGGGGGTCGCGCGTCCAGGACTCGAGAAGGGGGAGCTGGCCATGATGGCTCGCATCCGCAAGGCCATGGAGGAGAAGGACCAGGGCTTCACCCTGATCGAGCTCCTCGTCGTCATGATCATCATCGGCATCCTCGCGGCGATCGCTGTGCCGGTGTTCCTCAACCAGCGCCAGAAGGCCGTGGACAGCAGCATCAAGTCCGACCTGCGCACGGTGGCGCAGAGCGCCGAGACGTCGATGGTCGACACGCAGATCTATCCGGCCAGCGCGAACAGCACCAATCCCTCGAGCGGGGCAAACCAGATCACGATCGGCACCGCCACCATCACGTTGAGCTCAGGCAACGTCATCGCCTACAAGCAGAGCTCGGACAAGGCCAGTTACTGCGTGGTGGGCTCCAATGCGCGAGCGTCCGCCACTGGTGCCACCGGTTCGACGGCCGGCACCTTCTACTACTACTCCAGCCTCAACGGTGGTCTGGGCGGATCGGCTGTGCTCGCCTCCGCCCTTCCTGCCGGCTGCTGATGTGGCTCGACAGGCCCGCACCTCCGGGTGCGGGCCTGTCGTTCGTCACCCGGAGCTGTTACCCGTCGAGGAACGAGCCGAGACGCACAGACGAGGAGGAACCATGAACGATGCAGCTGGGACTGCGCTCCGCGGCGACGATGCCGTGGACGATGGCTTCACCCTCGTCGAGGTGGTCGTCGCCCTCGGGCTGCTCGGCATCATCGCCACCGCCACCCTCGGCTTCTTCATCTCGGGCGTGCGCACCTCCACCGACCTCCAGCGCCGCCAGGTCGCCGTCGCCCTGGCCAACGCCGCCGTCGAGGACTCCCGGCGGCTGCCGGTCACCATGCAGTCCACGACGGTGAACGGCACCACCACCACGTGGCCGCTCCTGGTCAAGGGGCGGCCCCAGGCCGACGTCACCACCCAGTGGGCCAGCGCTCCGTCCTCGGTCACCTCGACCACCTTCCCGGCCTCCGACCCCTCGGCGACGACGCCCGCAGCGGCGCTGGCGCCCCTGTCGTCGACGAGCACCGTGGGCAGCGCCTCCTACACCACCTCCGTGGTGATCGGCACGTGCTACCGGCTGCGCTCCACAGCGAGCGCCCCCTGCGACCAGGCGGGACGCGCCCGCTCGGCGACGCCGCCCGCGGGCTACGAGGAGCTGGTCCGCATCAGCGCGACGACGTCGTGGGGGACCGCCCTGGACTGCGCGAGCGGCACGTGCTCGTACACCGCGAGCGTGCTCGTCGACACCAGTCCCGACCCGCTGTGGAACACCAGCGGCGGTCGTGCCGTCGACGACGTCGCCTCGGCCGCGAAGGGCACCACCGTGGAGCTCAACGTGCTCGCCAACGACACCATGATTCCGGCGGCGAACAACCCGGTCACCGTCGTCTCCACGCCTGCTGGCATGACCGCGTCGGCCGACGCGAACGGCAGGATCCTCCTGACCGTGCCCGCCTCGGCGAGCACCGGCACGGTGGTGCTCACGTACTCCGTGCGCGATGCGTACGGGGCTACGTCCAACACGGCCAGCGTGCAGATCACGGTGACGCAGTGAACCGGCGCCCGCGGTGGTCCCCGCCGCTGCGCTCGAGCGGCGAGCCGGACGGAGACGAGGGCGTCACCCTGGTCGAGACGCTCGTCGCCATGAGCATCTTCTCGGTGGTGCTGACCATCTTCATGGCCGCCGTGCTGTCGATGACGACGAGCACGGGGCGCGTCAACGCCACCACGGACGCCGGCGACGGCGTGCGGGCGGCGTTCCTGAGGCTCGACCGGCAGGTGCGCTACGCCGACGCCATCAACCAGCCCGTGCAGAGCTCGAGCGGGAGCTGGTACGTGGAGTTCCGCACGTCCCAGCGCGCCGACGGCCAGCCCACGCTCTGCACCCAGTGGCGCTTCGACCCGTCCGCCCAGGTGCTGCAGCTCCGGTCGTGGGCGGACGGCCAGGCGCCGGCCTCCGCGTTCCAGACCATCACCACCGACGTGCTGCCCCCCGAGACCGCCGGCTCGTCCCCGTTCGTCGTGGAGAAGGCGGACGCGGACCACGCCAACCAGAAGCTCACGGTGGCGGTGTCGGCGGGGTCGGGTTCCGGCGCCTACGCGGGGAGGGCGTCCATGCAGACGTCGTTCGTGGCGCGCAACAGCTCGATGTCGTCTGCCAGCAACACGCCGGGCACCTCCGTGTGCCCGCAGGCGACACGACCGTGACCCGCCGACCGACTCGAGGGGTGCGCATGTTCCGCTCCGCTGTGCGACACCTGCGAGCCCGCGCCGCGACGGGGGTGTCCGGTGGTCCCGACGGTCCCGACGCCGGCGCGGCCCTGCTCACGGTCGTCCTGCTGATGTTCGTCGTCATGGCGCTCGCCACGCTGGTCCTCGGAGCCGTGGTCAGCCAGGTCGGCCCGACGCAGGCCACCCAGCAGAGCACCCAGGTGGTCTTCGCCGCGGAGACCGGCCTGCAGACCACGCTCTCCCAGCTGCGCACGAGCACGGGCACCACCGGAGCGGGGCAGCTCAGCGCCCTGCCGTGCTCGGTCTCGGACAGCGTGCCCAGCAGCACCGGTGCGCTGTCCTTCACCGCGCGGGTCACGTACTTCACCCAGGACCCGTCCGGCAAGGACGCCACCTGGCTGAAGGCCAACCGCATCCCGCCGTGCACCGGGGAGGCGACCGGTCCCACCGCCGCCGGTGCCGCCATGACGACGCAGCCCGCCTTCGCCCTGCTGAGCGTCACCGGGACCGACAGCGGCAGCGGGGCCCGGGTGCACTCCCGCTCGCTGCTGGCCCAGTACGCGTTCAGCGTCAGCAACCGCAACATCCCCGGCGGCGTGCTCTTCACCGCGACCAACCAGGCGTGCCTGCAGGCCACCTCCGACACCGCCGGATCGACGATCACCTACGCACCGGGCACCGGCTGCTCCGCCGACACACCCACCCAGCGCTGGGTCTACGACACCGGCTACCATCTGGCGCTCGCGTCCACCATCACCACCACGACGACGACGGCGCAGAACGGCACGCAGACCACCACCACGAGCGCCCTGTGCATCACCCAGCCGGACCTGAGCGCGACTGACCGCACGGTGACCCTGCAGGCCTGCACCCTGGACTCGCGCAACCCGATGCAGCTGTGGAGCTACGAGGGCGGGGGCCACTTCCGAGGGCAGAACGCGGACAACACCAACTACGGGAGCAACTGCCTCTACGCCGGCCACACCTACCTGGCGGGTGGCGACGTGCTCCAGGCCGGCGGCGACAGCACCTGCTCGTCGTCGACGCAGGACTGGGGCTCCTTCAGCCCCGAGGCGCGGGTGGGCGCCGGTGCGGCGTCGATGCAGACGTCGCAGATCGTCAACTACAAGCAGTTCGGGCGCTGCGCCGACGTCACCAACCAGAACTCCGGCTACAGCTACATGATCCTCTACCCGTGCAAGCAGGACCCCAGCGGCGGGACCAAGCTCAACTGGAACCACCGCTGGTACTACGGCGCCGAGAGCGGCACCGCCAACGAGCCGAGCGGTGCTGACGGCATGTCCACGCGGATCCGCATCCGCGTGAACAACGACCCGAACCAGACGCTGTGCCTCACCACGCCCTCGGCGGCGGCGACCCCCGCGTACGTGGTCTTCCGCACCTGCGACAACACGGCCTCCCAGCAGTACACGCGCTTCTACACCACCGGCAGCTACGCCAGCAGCTACACGTTCGTCACCTCGGACGGCCGCTGCCTCGGCATCGGCCCCCAGCAGCAGCCCGGCGGTGGCGGCGTGTACTGGTCGACGATCATCGCCGACACCTGCTCCGGCGGCCCCGACCAGAAGTGGAACGCCCCGCCCACGGCGCTCGACTCCAGCGTGACCCGCCAGCTCGAGACCTCCACCGGGTCGTGACGGCGTGAGCGCGCTCCTGAGCGCCCCGGTGGACGTCTTCGCCGCGCTCGCGGCGGGGCTGGTCGGGCTGGCCGTCGGCTCCTTCCTCAACGTGGTGGTCTGGCGGGTGCCGCGCGGCCTGTCGGTGGTGCGGCCCGCCAGCGCCTGCCCCTCCTGCAGCACCCCCATCAGCGCCCGCGACAACGTGCCGGTGCTGTCGTGGCTGCTGCTGCGCGGCCGCTGCCGCAGCTGCGCCGCGCGCATCAGCGCCCGGTACCCGCTGGTGGAGCTGGCCACCGCCGCCCTCTTCGCCCTCACCACTACCTGGGCGGTGCGCCAGGACCAGCTCGCCGTGCTGCCGGCGCTGCTCTACCTCGTCGCCATCGGCGTCGCCCTGGCGCTCATCGACCTCGACGTGCGCCGCCTCCCCGACGCCATCGTGCTGCCGTCCTACCCGGTGGTCGGAGCGCTGCTGGGGCTGGCCGCGCTGGTCGAGCACGACGGCGGGGCGTTCGTCCGCGCACTCGTCGGCGGCGCCGCGCTGTGGCTGCTCTACTTCGCGCTCTGCGTGGCCCGGCCGGGAGGCATGGGCTTCGGCGACGTCAAGCTGGCGGGCGTGCTGGGCGCCTACCTCGGCTACGCCGGCTGGTCGGCCCTGCTGGTCGGGGCCTTCGCGGCCTTCGTGCTCGGCGGGGTCGTGGGCGTGGCCCTGCTCGCCTCCCGCCGCGGTGGACGGCGCAGCGCCCTGCCCTTCGGGCCCTTCATGCTGACCGGGGCGGGCCTCGGCATCGCGGCCGGGGCGTCGCTCGCCCACTGGTACCTGCAGGTCAGCGGCATCGTCGCCGCCTGAAGACCGCCCGAAGCGCTCAAGTGCCGCCACCAGAGGCCGATAGCAGGGAAGAGCGCCGAAGGATCGGCGCCGCTGTGCTGACCAGGGAGGGCTGACGTGGCACGACGCACGTCGATCGGGCTCGACATCGGCTCCGGAGCCGTGCGGGCCGCCGAGCTCTCCTTCGGGGCCGGGGGAGCGGTGCTGGAGCGCTGCGCCCACGCACCGCTGCCGGACGGCGCGGTCCGCGACGGTGAGGTGGTCGACGCCCCCGCGGTCTCGGCCGCCATCGCCGAGCTGTGGCGCCGCGGCCGCTTCAGCCACCGCCACGTGACCGTCGGCATCGCCAACCAGCGCGTGGTCGTCCGCGAGATCGAAGTGCCCAAGATGCCGGCGGCCGACCTCAAGAAGGCGCTGCCGTTCCAGGTCCAGGACGTGCTGCCGATGTCCGTCGACGACGCGATCATGGACTTCCACCCCCTCGAGGAGCGCACCACCGGCTCCAGCGCGGTGGTGCGCGGCCTGCTCGTGGCGGCCTGGCGCGACACCATCGCCACCCTCGTGGAGGCCGTGGAGGGCGCCAAGCTGGTCCCCGAGGTGGTGGACCTCACCGCCTTCGCCGTGCTCCGCGCCGTCGGCTCGGGCGTCGCCTCCGCCTCCACCGAGGCGCTCGTCGACGTCGGCTCCACCATCACCCAGGTCGTCGTCCACTCCGGCGGCGCCCCGCACTTCGTCCGCATCCTCATGGCCGGCGGTGACGACATCACCGCGGCGGTCGCCGAGCGCAGCGGCGTCTCGCTGCTGGAGGCCGAGGACCTCAAGCGCCAGGTGGAGGCCCTCGACGAGGCCGCGCTGGCCACGCCCGCCGGCCAGGCCGTGCACCAGGCGGTGCAGGGCTTCCTCGAGGAGGTGCGCAGCACCGTGGACTACGCAGCGGCCACCAGCGGCCACCGCGCAGAGCGCGTGGTGCTCACCGGCGGGGGAGCGCGCCAGGCGGGCCTGGACGCCCAGCTCGCCGCCATGACGGGGCTGCCGGTGGAGGTCGGCACCCTCGAGCACCGCCTGCGCCGCGGGCGGCACCTCGGCGCCGTCCACCCCGACAGCGCCACCATGGCCGTCGGCCTCGCCCTCGGAGCGACCGCGTGAGCACGCTCATCGGCGCCCGCCGCTCCAGCGACCGCACGCCCGCCGGTGCGCCCACCGCAACGACCACCGGCGCGCCCGCCGGCACGCCCCAGGCCGGCGGCGGCGTCCCGTGGGCCGCGCCGCGCGTCAACCTGCTGCCCCCCGAGGTCGCCGGCCGCCGCGCCGTCCGCGCGGTGCAGCGCCGCACGGGCCTGGCCGCGGTCGGCGTCGTCGTCCTCATCGGTGCGGTGTGGGGCGTCGGCCACGCCCAGGCAGCGGCCCAGGCCGAGCGCCTGGACGCCGCGAACGCGCAGGTCGCGGCGCTGCAGGCGCAGCAGCTGAAGTACGCCGAGGCGCCGCAGACCGAGAAGCGCGTGCAGGCGGCCGAGGTGGCCCGCGCCACCGCGATGGCCCAGGACGTGCGCTGGTACGCCTTTGTCGACTCCCTCACCCGGGCCATGCCCGCCACCACGTGGCTGGTCTCGGTGGACACCACCCTCAGCGACGGCGCCTCGGCTGCCACCGCCACCACGGCCGCGGCCGCCGCCGCAGGTCCGGCCCCGGTGGGCCAGGTGACCATCTCGGCGCGCACCACCTCCTACGACGACGTGGCGGCCTACCTCGACGCCCTCGCCGCGGTGCCCGGCGTCAGCGGCGCCTTCCTCACCACCTCCTCGCTGGACGTGGGCCAGAGCCCGGCGGTGGTGACGTTCGCGGTCACCGCGACCGTCACCGACACGGCGCTGACGCACCGCTTCGACCAGAAGGCGAGCTGACATGGCCCTCTCCACGTCCGCGCTGAGCGCTCCCCGCCCGCCGGCGGCCGTGCCCCGCACCGGCCCGTGGGCCGCCGGCGGCGCCGGAGCGCTCGCGCTGGTCCTCGTGGCCGGCTGGTTCCTGGTGGTCTCCCCGCAGCGGTCCTCCATGGCCGAGACCGAGGACTCCATCACCCAGGCCCAGAGCAGCGTCACCACGCTCAGCGCCCGCGTGGCGCAGCTCAAGCAGCAGTACGCCTCGCTGCCGGAGCTGCAGGCGCAGCTCGCGTCGCTGCAGGCGCAGCTGCCCGGGGACCCGGCCCTGCCCGACCTCGTCCGCGCGCTGCGCGCCGCCGCCGCGAGCGCCGGGGCCGAGCTGACGGGCCTCACCCCGTCCGCGCCGACGGTGCTGGGCGCCGACAGCGCCGCCGCGGCCGCCCCCGCTCCCGCCGCCGCCGCGACCGGCACGGCCACCGACAGCCCCACTGCCGCCGCGACCGCCGGCACCGCGACCACCACCACCACCACGACGACGACGACGACGACCGGCGCGGCGGGCGCCGCCAGCGCGCAGGGGCTGCTGCGGATCCCGGTGACCGTCACGGCCACCGGCAGCTACGCGGCCCTGCAGGGCTTCCTGGCCGCGGTGCAGCAGCAGCAGCGGCTGCTGCTCGTGTCCGGCACCGGCTTCGCACCCGGAGGTGGGGCGACGGGTTCCGACCTGACGCTGACCATCACCGGCGACGTGTTCGTGCTGCCGTCCGCCGGCGCGACGACGGCGACGGCTGCCACCGCCGCCACGGCGGCCGCCACGGCCGCGAGTCCCACCGGGTCGCCCACCGGGCTGGCCACCGCAGCGGCCACCGCCGCCGCGACCACCGCCCCCACCAGCGCCGGCTGACCGGACCGAGGAGAGGAGCAGCGATGCACGACGACCACGACGCCGCGCCCCTGACGGGCGGCCCGCGGCCCGCGCCCAGCCCCTTCGGCGCCCTCCCCGAGCCGGCGCCCTCGCCCTTCGGCAGCCCGTTCGGCGGTGCCCCCTCGGGCAGCCCCTTCGGCGGCGGGACCCCGGCGCTCCTCGCCGACGACGCGAGCGAGGACGCCCTCGCCGACGACGACCTCGTGAGCGCCGTCTTCGCCACCACCGCCCCCTTCGCGGCTGCGGCTGCGGCTGCGGCGCCCGCGCCCGTGGCGCCGTTCGGCACCTCACCGGCCGCGCCCGTCCCGGGCGGCCCCGCGGGCACCTCGACCGCGCCCGGCCTCAGCGCCGCCACCCTCTTCGGGGCCCCCTCCGCAGCGGCCTCGGCGGTGCCGGGCGTGCCCAGCCCGCGCGCCGCCGCCGACGGCGTGGTCGCCGCGCGGACCACCCCGGGTGCCGCCCGTGAGCGCCGACCCGTCAACCCGCTGCTGGCCGTGGCCGTCGGCGGCGCGGCGGTGCTGGCCGGGGGCCTGGTCGCCCTCACCCTGCTCGGCGGCAGCGGCGACGACGTCGCCACGGGCACCGTCGTGGTGCCCGGTCGCCCGAGCGCCACGGCGTCCGCCTCGCCGACCGCCACCGCCGGGACCTCCGGTCCGGCTGCCGGCGTCTTCGCGCCCAACGCGCGGGACCCGTTCCTGCCCCTGGTCGGGGCGCCCGCGGGCGGCTCGCCGTCCAGCACCGCCTCCGCCGTCCCCACCGCTGCCGCGACGCTCCCCGCCACCGGCGGGACCACCGGCGGGACCACCGGCGGGACGACGACGGGCGGCGGCACCACGACCGGCGGGACGACGACGGGCGGCGGGACCACCGGCGGCGCGGGCACCACGGCCGGCGGGTCGGGCGGCACCGCCACGCAGCTCACCAAGGCCCAGGTCTGCACCGCCGTCACGGACCCGATGAACCAGGTCGAGCAGCTGCTCACCGCCAGCTCGACCGGGGCCTCCGGCGCCGTGGACGCCGGCCTCGCGCTGCGCAACCCCGTCGCCGTGCTGCGCACCGCGGTGTCGCTGACCAGCGACTCCCGGCTCGCTGGGCGCCTGGACATCGCGGCCAGCACGGCCGAGGCGCTGCGCGCCCAGCTCATCGCCGGCACCGCCGCGACCGCCGGCCAGGTGGCCACCCAGGTCTCGCGGGACGCCGACGTGCGCAGCGCCTGCGCCTGACACCGGGCGCGGGCGTCGGCGGGTCGTCGTCGTCCTCGGGGTCCGTGGGAGGATCAGCCACGTGCTGCGCTGGCTGACCGCGGGGGAGTCCCACGGCCCCGCCCTGGTCGGGGTGCTCGAGGGCCTGCCCTCGGGCGTCTCCGTCACCACCGACGTCCTCGTCGCCGCCCTCGCGCGGCGCCGCCTCGGCTACGGCCGCGGCGCGCGGATGAGCTTCGAGCAGGACGAGGTCACCGTGCTCGGCGGCCTGCGCCACGGGGTGACCCAGGGCGGCCCGTTCGCCGTGACCATCGGCAACACCGAGTGGCCCAAGTGGTCCACGGTCATGTCCGCGGACCCCGTGGACCCGTCGCTGCTCAAGACCACGGGCCGCAACGCCGCGCTGACCCGGCCGCGGCCGGGCCACGCGGACCTCGTGGGCATGCAGAAGCACGGCTTCGACGAGGCCCGCCCGGTGCTCGAGCGGGCCAGCGCCCGCGAGACCGCCACCCGCGTGGCCCTCGGCGCCGTCGCCGCCGCCTTCCTCGAGCAGGCCGCCGGCATCCGGCTGGTCTCCCACACCGTCTCCCTGGGCCCGGTCGCCGTGCCCGAGGACGCGTGGCTCGAGGTGGGGCTGCCCCACCCCGACGACGTCGCCGCCCTCGACGCCGACCCGCTGCGCTGCCACCACCCGGCCACGAGCGCCCGCATGGTCGAGGAGGTCGACGCCTGCCACAAGGAGGGCGACACCCTCGGCGGCGTGGTGGAGGTGCTCGCCTACGGGCTGCCGCCGGGGCTGGGCAGCCACACCCACTGGGACCGTCGCATCGACGGCCGCCTCGCGCAGGCCCTCATGGGCATCCAGGCCATCAAGGGCGTGGAGGTGGGCGACGGCTTCGAGACCGCCCGCCGCCGCGGCTCGGCCGCCCACGACGAGATCGAGAAGGGCCCCGACGGCGTGATCCGCCGCCGCACCGGGCGCGCTGGCGGCACCGAGGGCGGCATGACCACGGGCGAGGTGCTGCGCGTGCGCGCCGCCATGAAGCCCATCGCCACCGTCCCGCGGGCCCTGGCCACCGTGGACGTCGCCACCGGCGAGGCCACCCAGGCCCACCACCAGCGCTCCGACGTCTGCGCCGTCCCCGCCTCGGGCGTGGTGGCGGAGGCGATGGTGGCGCTGGTCCTGGCCGACGCGCTGCTGGAGAAGTTCGGCGGTGACTCGGTGCCCGAGACCGCCCGCAACGTGCGCGCCTACCTCGACGCCATCCCCGAGCTGCTGCGCACCCGCGTCGACGGCGCTGACGGCGCCGACGGGGCGGACAGCGCGCCGGACGCCTGAGCGTGGCCCCCCGGGTCGTGCTCGTCGGCCCCATGGGGTCCGGCAAGTCCGCGGTCGGAGCGCTGCTCGCGGCCGACCTCGGCGTGCTCCTGCGCGACACGGACGCGGATGTCGAGGCCGTCGCGGGGCGGCCCGTGGCGGCGGTGTTCGCCGAGGACGGCGAGCCGGCGTTCCGCGCCCTGGAGCGCGCGGCCGTGGTGGACGCCCTGCGCGAGCACACCGGCGTCGTGTCGCTGGGCGGTGGGTCCGTCCTGGACGACGACACCCGCGCCGACCTCGTGGCGCTGCGCTCGCCGGTGGTGCTGCTCACGGCCACCTGGGAGCACGTGCGCGACCGGCTCGGCGACACCAGCACCCGCCCGGTGCTCGCCGGCGGTGCCGAGACCCGCTGGCGCGAGGTGATGGCCGCCCGGGAGAGGCACTACGCCGAGGTGGCCGACCACGTGGTCCCCACCGACGGACGCTCGGCGCGCGCGGTGGCCGACGTCGTCCTGCGCCTGCTCGCCAGCACCTGAGGCGGTGGACCGCGGCTGCAGGTGACCTCGGTCAGTCCCGGAGGTGACCTCGGTCAGTCCTGACGGGGCGGTGCTGGGCCGGTGCCTCCGCAGGTGACCTCGGTCGGGTTCGGAAGTCCATGATCACGGTGGGTGCTGCGCACAACGCCCATGATCACGGAGGGGGGGTGGGGGGCTCCGTAGGATCGGTCGACGTGAGCACCGCCGACAGCACAGGCCAGCCCAGCGCAGGCCAGCCCAGCGCAGCCCAGCCGACCCGGATCACCGTGGCCGGTGAGGCGCCCTACGACGTGCTCGTCGGCACCGGCCTGCTGGGGGAGCTGCCCGGCCTGCTCGGCGAGCGCGTGCAGCGCGTGCTCGTCGTCCACCCGCGAGCGCTCGCGGCCACCGGAGAGGCCGTCCGGGACGACCTCGCCGCCGCCGGCTTCGAGGCCTACCTCGCCGAGGTGCCCGACGGCGAGGACGCCAAGCGGGCCGAGGTGGCCGCCTTCTGCTGGGGCGTGCTCGGCCAGGCCGGCTTCACCCGCACCGACGCCGTGGTCGGCGTGGGCGGGGGAGCGGTCACCGACCTCGCGGGCTTCGTGGCGGCCACGTGGCTGCGCGGCGTGAAGGTGGTCCAGGTGCCCACCACGCTGCTGGCGATGGTCGACGCCGCCGTGGGCGGCAAGACCGGCATCAACACCAAGGAGGGCAAGAACCTCGTCGGCTCCTTCCACCCCCCGGCGGGCGTGCTGTGCGACCTCGCGGCGCTGCGCACCCTCCCGGTCAACGACCTGGTGGCCGGCATGGCCGAGGTGGTCAAGTGCGGCTTCATCGCCGACCCCCGCATCCTCGAGCTGGTCGAGGCGGACCCGGCCGCCGTCCGCGACGCCGGCGCCCCCGTCATCCGCGAGCTGGTCGAGCGCGCCGTGCAGGTCAAGGCCGACGTCGTGGGCCAGGACCTCAAGGAGTCGGGCCTGCGCGAGATCCTCAACTACGGGCACACCCTCGGCCACGCCATCGAGCTGGTGGAGCGCTACGAGTGGCGCCACGGCGCCGCCGTCAGCATCGGGATGGTCTACGTCGCCGAGCTGGCGCGCCTGGCCGGCCGCCTCGACGACGCCGTGGTCGACCGCCACCGCAGCGTGCTCGGCGCCGTCGGCCTGCCGCTGACCTACCGGGGCGACCGCTGGCCCCAGCTGCTCGAGGGCATGCGGCGCGACAAGAAGACCCGCGGTGACCTGCTGCGCTTCGTCGTGCTCGACGACGTGGCGAAGCCGAGCAGGCTGGAGGGCCCGGACCCCTCGCTCCTGGCGGCGGCCTACTCCGCGATCAGCGCCTGATCGCCGGTGACCGGGGCACCGCCGCGGTCCCGGTAACATGGCTCCACGTGGCATCGACGAACGACCTGAAGAACGGCCTCGTGCTCAACCTCGACGGACAGCTGTGGTCCGTCATCGAGTTCCAGCACGTCAAGCCCGGCAAGGGCGGCGCGTTCGTCCGCAGCAAGCTCAAGAACGTGCTGTCGGGCAAGGTCGTGGACCGCACCTTCAACGCCGGCACCAAGGTCGACACCGCCACGGTCGACAAGCGCGACATGCAGTACCTCTACCGCGACGGCGCCGACTTCGTCTTCATGGACTCGGACACCTTCGACCAGATCACGGTCTCCGAGGCGACCGTGGGCGACGCCGCCAACTTCCTCCTCGAGAGCGCCGAGGTCATCGTCGCCGTCCACGAGGGCACGCCGCTGTACGTCGAGCTGCCCACGTCGGTGGTCCTCGAGGTCACCTACACCGAGCCGGGCCTGCAGGGCGACCGCTCCACCGGCGGCACCAAGCCCGCCACCGTGGAGACCGGCTACCAGATCCAGGTGCCGCTGTTCCTCGAGACCGGCACCAAGGTCAAGGTCGACACCCGCACCGGGGACTACCTCGGCCGGGTGAACTGACCCGCTGACCTCGACGACGACGACGGACCGCCGCTGACGTGGCTGCACGCACCAAGGCCCGCAAGCGCGCCCTCGACCTGCTCTTCGAGGCCGAGCAGCGCTCCCTCGACCCCGTGGCGCTGGCCGCCGACCGGCTGGCCAGCGGCCACGTCCCGGTGCCGCAGTACAGCCTGGACCTCGTGGAGGGCGTGCAGGCGCACCGCGAGCGGATCGACGAGCTGCTGGAGACGTACTCGCACGGGTGGTCGCTGGACCGGATGCCGGCGGTGGACCGCAACCTGCTGCGCGTGGGCGTCTTCGAGCTGCTGTGGTGCGACGACGTCCCGGACGCCGTCGCGGTGTCGGAGGCGGTGGGTCTGGCCTCGGAGCTGAGCACCGACGAGTCTCCGGCGTTCGTCAACGGGTTGCTGAGCCGCCTCATGGAGCTCAAGCCGGGGCTCGTCGACAGCTGACGCCCGCACGCCGCCGGCCGGCGGTCACAGCTGGTGAGCGCGGTGGACGCGAAAGACCCCCGCACCGGATCCGGTGCGGGGGTCTTCTCCGTCGATCTGACGACGCTGCGTGATCAGCTGCTCTGGGCGACGGCGCGCCGGGCGTCGGGGTCGAGCACGCCCCAGCTGATGAGCTCCTCGGCCAGCTGCTGCGGCGGGAGGTCGTAGATGACGGCGAGGGCGCGCAGGTCGTCCGAGCGGATCGACAGCACCTTGCCGTTGTAGTCGCCGCGCTGGCTCTGGATGGTGGCGGCGTACCGCGCGAGCGGGCCGGCCTTCTCCGAGGGGACCGACTGCAGGCGCTCCAGGTCGAGCACCAGCTTGGGCGGGGGCTCGCTGTGACCTGCGCTGCCGCCGTCCGGCAGCAGCGCCGAGACCGGCACGCCGTAGAAGTCGGCCAGCTCGGCGAGGCGCTGCACCGTCACGGCGCGGTCACCGCGCTCGTAGGAGCCGACCACCACGGCCTTCCACTGCCCGCCGGAGCGCTGCTCCACGCCCTGCAGGGACAGGCCCTGCTGGGTGCGGATGGCGCGCAGCCGGCTGCCGAGCGCCTTGGCGTACCCCGATCCTTCCTCAGACATGCCGTCCCCTCTCTCCGTCCTGAGCACACACGCATCTACTGACAGTGATCGTCACGGGGAGTGACCCCCAGGTCAACTCCAACGACGTCACAGGCAGTAACTGTTCACCCAGAGTGACCATCGACGACCTGACGGCGACTGCCGTCGACGGACGCACCGTCCCCCGCGCACAGCGTCCCAGAGCTGCGCCGGGTGCGGTCGGCGGCCCACCGGACCGTCCCCCGCCCGTGCTGGCCGTGCCCCCCGGGTGCAGTACGGTCACAGGAGCACCTGAGGTCCTTCAACCTCCGTCCTGTGAGGCGGGGAAGGAGTCAGTGAGTCACGAGCATGCCTGACGCACGCCCCACCACCGGTCACGCGGCGACCGTCCTCGACGCCGCCGAGATCTCCCGCGCTCTGACGCGCGTGGCGCACGAGCTGCTCGAGCGCAACAAGGGCCCCGAGGGCCTCGTGCTCATGGGCGTCCCGCGCCGCGGCACCCACCTCGCCCGCCGCCTGGCGCAGCGCCTCGCCCAGGTCGAGCCCGGCTTCGACCCCGTCGCCTGCGTCGGGTCGCTCGACGTGACGATGCACCGCGACGACCTGCGCCGGAACCCCACCCGCGCCCCCGAGCCGACCACGCTGCCGGCCGCCGGCATCGACGGCACCACGGTCGTCCTCGTCGACGACGTCCTCTACTCCGGCCGCACCGTGCGCGCCGCGCTGGACGCCCTGTCCGACCTGGGCCGCCCCCGCGCCGTGCGGCTGGCGGTGCTGGTGGACCGGGGCCACCGCGAGCTGCCGATCCGCGCCGACCACGTGGGCAAGAACCTGCCCACCTCCACGGCCGAGCGGGTGTTCGTGCGGCTGGAGGAGACCGACGGCGTGGACGAGGTGCGCATCGAGGGGGCGCCGTCGTGAAGCACCTCCTGTCCGCCGCCGACCTGTCCCGCGACGAGGCGGTGCGCCTGCTCGACGTGGCCGAGCAGATGGCGGCCACCCAGCAGCGGGAGATCAAGAAGCTGCCCGCGCTGCGCGGCCGCACGGTGGTCAACCTCTTCTTCGAGGACTCCACCCGCACCCGCCTGTCCTTCGAGACCGCCGCCAAGCGCCTCTCGGCCGACGTCATCACCTTCTCGGCCAAGGGCTCCAGCGTCTCCAAGGGCGAGAGCCTCAAGGACACGGCGCTGACGCTGCAGGCGATGGGCGCCGACGCCGTGGTCATCCGTCACGCCTCCTCCGGCGCCCCGCACCGCCTCGCGGAGAAGGGGTGGACCTCCGGCGCGGTGCTCAACGCCGGCGACGGCACCCACGAGCACCCCACGCAGGCGCTCCTGGACGCGTTCACGCTGCGGCGCCACCTCGTGGGCGGCGGTGAGCTGGGCGCTGCCACCGGGGCCGACCTGGCCGGGCGGCGCGTCGTCGTCGTCGGCGACGTCCTGCACAGCCGGGTGGCCCGCTCCAACGTGCGCCTCCTGCACACCCTCGGCGCCCGGGTCACGCTCGTGGCTCCGCCCACGCTGCTGCCGCTGGGGGTGCAGACCTGGCCCTGCGAGGTCTCCTACGACCTCGACGCCGCGCTGGGGGAGGCCCCCGACGCGGTGATGGCGCTGCGCGTGCAGCTGGAGCGCATGAACGCCGCCTACTTCCCCTCGGCGCGGGAGTACTCCCGCCGCTACGGCGTCACCGCCGAACGCCTCGCGGGTCTCCCCCCGCACGCGCAGCTGCTGCACCCCGGGCCCATGAACCGCGGCCTGGAGATCACCGCCGAGGCCGCCGACGGACCGCGCAGCCGCGTGGTCGAGCAGGTGACCAACGGCGTGGCGGTGCGGATGGCCGCGCTCTACCTGCTGCTCGCCGGAGAAGAGGACTGATGGAGACCACCCTCATCACGGGTGCCCGCCCGCTGGGCGGCGAGCCCGTGGACCTGCTGCTGCGTGACGGCACCATCGCCGAGACCGGTGCTGCCGGGTCCCTGACCGCGCCCGACGGCGCGCGGACCGTCCGGGCCGAGGGGCTCATCGCCCTGCCGGGCCTGGTCGACCTGCACACCCACCTGCGCGAGCCGGGCCGCGAGGACGCCGAGACCGTCGAGACCGGCACCCGGGCCGCCGCGCTCGGCGGGTACACCGCCGTGCACGCGATGGCCAACACCGCACCCGTCGCCGACACCGCCGGCGTCGTGGAGCAGGTGTGGCGCCTGGGCCGCCAGGCCGGCTGGTGCGACGTGCGCCCCGTCGGCGCCGTGACCGTCGGGCTGGCCGGCGAGCGCCTCGCCGAGCTGGGCGCCATGGCCGACTCCGCCGCCGGCGTGCGGGTCTTCTCCGACGACGGCAAGTGCGTCTTCGACGCCGTCCTCATGCGCCGCGCGCTGGAGTACGTCAAGGCGTTCGACGGCGTCGTCGCCCAGCACGCCCAGGAGCCGCGCCTCACCGAGGGCGCCCAGATGAACGAGTCGGCGCTGTCCGGGGAGCTGGGCCTGCGCGGCTGGCCCGCGGTCGCCGAGGAGGCGGTCATCGCCCGCGACGTGCTGCTCGCCGGCCACGTCGGTTCCCGGCTGCACGTCTGCCACGTCTCCACGGCCGGGTCGGTCGAGATCGTGCGGTGGGCCAAGGAGCGCGGCGTCGACGTCACCGCGGAGGTCACCCCCCACCACCTGCTCCTCACCGACGAGCTGGTCCGCGGGTACGACCCCGTCTACAAGGTCAACCCCCCGCTGCGCTCCGACGACGACGTGCGCGCCCTGCGCGCCGGCGTGGCCGACGGGACGATCGACGTGGTCGCCACCGACCACGCCCCCCACCCGGTGGAGGACAAGGACTGCGAGTGGTCCGCCGCCGCCATGGGCATGACCGGGCTGGAGACCGCCCTGTCCGTGGTGGTGGCCGCCCTCGTCGAGCCCGGCCACCTCGACTGGGCCGGCGTCGCCCGCGTCATGTCGCAGACCCCCGCCCGCATCGGCCGCGTGGCCGAGCAGGGCGGGACGCTGGCCGCCGGGGACCCGGCCCACGTCGTCCTGCTCGACCCGGCCGCGCGCTGGACCGTGGACCCCGCCGCCATGGCCACCAAGGGCCGCAACAGCCCCTTCGCCGGCCGCGAGCTGCCCGGCCGCGTGGTCGCCACCTTCTACGGCGGCCACCCCACCGTCCTCGACGGCGCCCTGGCCACCCCGCGCGACCTCCCGGAGGGGGCTCCGTGGACCAGGTGATCGCCGGGCTCGTGCTCCTGGCCCTGGTCCCCGTGGTCTGGTGGCTCATGCTCCGCTCGTGGCGGCGCCGGGCCGCGGAGCAGAGCGCGGGCACGGCGGGCACCCCCGCCCTGCCCGCCCCGGCCCCGCTGCCCGCCGGCGCCGGTGAGGCCTGGGTCGGCGGCACCTCCGGGGCGCCGACCGGCGCCTCCGGCCGCACCGTGACCGGCACCTACGTCTCCACCGTGCTGTCCGGCCGGCCCCTCGAGCGCGTCATCGCGCACGGCCTGGGCAGCCGCAGCCTCGTGGAGCTGGAGGCCGTCGCCGCTGGACGGCCCGCCCTGCTGCTGCGCCGACCCGGCGCGGCCTCGTTCTCGATCCCCGCCGCTGACCTCGTGCGCGTGACCCGCGCCCGGGGCCAGGCGGGCAAGGTGATGTTCGGCAAGGAGGACCTCGTCGTGGTGACCTGGCGGCTCGGTGGAGCAGGCGGAGCGGAGGTGGACAGCGCCGTGCGGACCAAGCCGCAGCAGGACGCACCCCGCCTCGTCGCCCTGGTGGAGGGCCTCCTGGCCCCCCGCGGAACTGGCTCGACCCACGGGAAGGACGCCGCATGAGCGAGACCCCAGCCCTGCTGCTGCTCGAGGACGGCCGCGCCTTCACCGGCCAGGCCTACGGAGCCCTCGGCGAGACCACCGGGGAGGCCGTCTTCTGCACCGCCATGACCGGCTACCAGGAGACGATCACCGACCCCAGCTACCACCGCCAGGTGGTGGTCATGACCGCACCGCACATCGGCAACACCGGCTGGAACGACGAGGACGACGAGTCGGCCCGCATCTGGGTGGCCGGCTTCGTGGTCCGCGACCCCGCCCGCCGCGCCTCCAGCTGGCGCTCGCGGCGCGAGCTCGCCCAGGAGCTCGCGGACCAGGGTGTCGTGGGCATCTCCGGCGTGGACACCCGCGCGCTGACCCGCCACCTGCGCGAGCGCGGCGCCATGCGCGTCGGGGTGTTCTCCGGCGCGTCCCTGGCAGGTGCCTCTCGCGAGGCCCTGCTCGAGCGCGTCCGCACCGGCGCCCAGATGTCCGGCGCCGACCTCGCCGGCCAGGTCAGCACCACCGACGCCTACGTGGTCCCCGCCGTCGGCGCCCGGCGCCTCACGGTGGCCGCGCTCGACCTGGGCATCAAGGCCAACACCCCGCGCGAGCTCGCCCAGCGCGGCGCCGAGGTGCACGTGCTCCCCGCGATGGCGACCATCGACGACGTCCTCGCCGTCAGCCCCGACGGCGTCTTCTTCTCCAACGGCCCCGGCGACCCCAGCGCCGCCACCCACGAGGTGGAGCTGCTGCAGCAGGTGCTCGAGCGCAAGATCCCCTTCTTCGGGATCTGCTACGGCAACCAGCTGCTGGGCCGCGCGCTCGGCCTGGGCACCTACAAGCTGCGCTACGGCCACCGCGGCGTGAACCAGCCGGTGCTCGACAGGTCCACCGGCCGCGTCGAGGTCACCGCCCACAACCACGGCTTCGCCGTGGACGCGCCGCTGGAGGGGGCCACCACCACGCCGTTCGGGCAGGTGGAGGTCAGCCACGTCGGCCTCAACGACGGCGTGGTGGAGGGCCTGCGGGTCACCGGCACCCCGGCGTTCTCGGTGCAGTACCACCCCGAGGCCGCCGCGGGCCCGCACGACGCCAACTACCTCTTCGACAGGTTCGTCGACCTGGTGGCCGACCCCGGCGCCCCGCTGCCGCCGCTGCTCAACGCGCCCAAGCCGACCAGCACCACCACCAGCTCGCACGACTCGCACGAGGAGGGGACGCGCTGATGCCGCGCCGTGAAGACCTGCACTCCGTCCTGGTCATCGGCTCCGGCCCGATCGTCATCGGGCAGGCGGCGGAGTTCGACTACTCCGGCACCCAGGCGTGCCGCGTGCTGCGCTCCGAGGGCCTGCGGGTCATCCTCGTGAACTCCAACCCGGCGACGATCATGACCGACCCGGAGGTGGCCGACGCCACCTACGTCGAGCCGATCACCTCCGAGGTCATCGAGGCGATCATCGCCAAGGAGCGCCCCGACGCGGTGCTGGCGACCCTGGGCGGGCAGACCGCGCTCAACGCGGCCATCGCCCTGCACGAGAGCGGCGTGCTGGCGAAGTACGACTGCGAGCTCATCGGCGCCGACGTCCCCGCCATCCAGCTGGGCGAGGACCGCCAGGCGTTCAAGGGCGTGGTGGAGCGCTGCGGCGCCGAGAGCGCCCGCAGCCGCACCGCGCACTCCATGGAGGAGTGCCTCGAGGTGGCCGCCGAGCTGGGCTACCCCCTCGTCGTCCGGCCGTCCTTCACCATGGGCGGCCTCGGCTCCGGCTTCGCCCACGACGAGGCCGACCTGCGCCGCATCGCCGGCGCCGGCCTGCACGCCAGCCCCACCACCGAGGTGCTCCTGGAGGAGTCGATCCTCGGGTGGAAGGAGTACGAGCTCGAGCTCATGCGCGACCACGCCGACAACGTGGTGGTCGTCTGCTCGATCGAGAACTTCGACCCCATGGGCGTGCACACGGGTGACTCGATCACCGTGGCGCCGGCCATGACGCTCACCGACCGCGAGTACCAGCGCATGCGCGACGTCGGCATCGCCGTCATCCGCGAGGTCGGGGTGGACACCGGCGGCTGCAACATCCAGTTCGCCATCAACCCGGCCGACGGCCGCATGATCGTCATCGAGATGAACCCGCGCGTCTCGCGCTCCTCGGCGCTGGCGTCCAAGGCGACGGGCTTCCCCATCGCCAAGATCGCCGCGAAGCTCGCCGTGGGCTACAGCCTCGACGAGGTCGCCAACGACATCACCCGCAAGACCCCGGCCAGCTTCGAGCCGACGCTCGACTACGTCGTGGTGAAGGTGCCCCGCTTCGCCTTCGAGAAGTTCCCCGCCGCCGACGCCTCCCTCACGACGACGATGAAGAGCGTCGGCGAGGCGATGGCCATCGGCAGGTCGTTCCCCGAGGCGCTGCAGAAGGCGCTGCGGTCGGTGGAGCAGCGCGGTGCGACGTTCTCCTGGGACGGTCCCGCGCCGACGGCCGAGGAGGTCGACGCGCTCCTCGAGAAGGCCAGGACCCCCACCGACGGCCGGATCGTCACCGCGCAGCAGGCGCTGCGCGGCGGCGCGAGCGTGGAGCGCGTCCACGAGGCCACGAAGGTCGACCCCTGGTTCCTCGACCAGATGCTGCTCATCGAGGAGGTGGCCGCGAAGGTCGCCGCCGCCCCCGAGCTCGACGAGGCGCTGCTGCGCTCGGCCAAGAAGCACGGCTTCTCCGACGCCCAGCTCGCGCAGCTGCGCGGGCTCGGCGCCGTCGGCGAGGCCGAGGTGCGCGCCCTGCGCCACCGCCTCGGGGTGCGGCCCGTCTTCAAGACCGTCGACACCTGCGCCGCGGAGTTCGCCGCGCAGACGCCGTACCACTACTCGGCCTACGAGAGCACGGGCGCTGACGGTGGGGCCGAGTCCGAGGTGGCCGCCAGCGAGCGGCGCAAGGTGGTCGTGCTCGGCTCGGGCCCCAACCGCATCGGCCAGGGCGTGGAGTTCGACTACTCCTGCGTGCACGCCGTCATGGCGCTGCGCGACGCCGGCTTCGAGGCCGTGCTCGTCAACTGCAACCCCGAGACGGTCTCCACCGACTACGACACCTCCGACCGGCTCTACTTCGAGCCGCTCACCCTGGAGGACGTCCTCGAGGTGCTCCACGCCGAGGCGGCCTCCGGCGAGCTGGTCGGCGTCATCGCCACCCTGGGCGGCCAGACCCCGCTGGGCCTGGCGGCGCAGCTGGAGGCCGAGGGCATCCCGGTGCTGGGGACCACCCCGGCCGCCATCGACCTCGCGGAGGACCGCGGCGAGTTCGGCCGGGTGCTCTCCCAGGCCGGGCTGCGGGCCCCGCAGTTCGGCACCGCCACCTCGGTGGAGCAGGCCCGCGCCGTCGCCGAGGAGATCGGCTTCCCGGTGCTCGTGCGGCCCAGCTACGTGCTCGGCGGGCGCGGCATGCAGATCGTCTACGACGAGGGCTCCCTGGAGGAGTACGTCCGCCGCGCCACCGTCGCCAGCCCCGACCACCCCGTGCTGGTGGACAGGTTCCTCGACGACGCCGTGGAGATCGACGTCGACGCGCTCTTCGACGGCACCGACGTCTACCTGGGCGGCGTCATGGAGCACATCGAGGAGGCCGGGGTGCACTCCGGTGACTCCGCCTGCGTGCTCCCGCCGGTGACCCTGGGCTCCTCGGTGCTGACGCGGGTGCGCCAGGCCACCGAGGGCATCGCCCGCGGCGTCGGGGTGCGCGGTCTGCTCAACGTGCAGTTCGCGCTCGCCTCCGACGTCCTCTACGTGCTCGAGGCCAACCCGCGCGCCAGCCGCACGGTGCCGTTCGTGGCCAAGGCCACCGGCGTCGCGCTGGCCAAGGCCGCGGCGCGCATCGCCGTGGGGGCCACCATCGCCGAGCTGCGCGCCGAGGGGCTGCTGCCCGCGGCCGGGGACGGCGGCGACCTGCCCGCCGACTCCCCGATCTCGGTCAAGGAGGCGGTGCTGCCGTTCAAGCGCTTCCTCACCCCGGACGGGCTCGTCGTCGACAGCCTGCTCGGCCCGGAGATGCGCTCGACCGGTGAGGTCATGGGCATCGACGTCGACTTCCCCTCGGCGTTCGCCAAGAGCCAGGCCGCCGCCTACGGCGGGCTGCCGCTGTCCGGCACGGTGTTCGTCTCCGTGGCCGACCCCGACAAGCGCGCGGTGATCTTCCCCGTGAAGCGCCTGGTGGACCTGGGGTTCACCGTGGTGGCCACCGAGGGCACCGCGATGATGCTGCGCCGCAACGGCGTGGCGAGCACGGTGGTGCGCAAGCACTCGCTCGGCACCGGGCCGGACGGCGAGCCGACCGTCGTGGAGCGCATCCTCGCGGGCGAGGTCGACCTCGTGATCAACACGCCCAGCGCCGGCGAGACGCCGAGCGCCGCGGGCGCGCGGGCCGACGGGTACGAGATCCGCGCGGCGACCGCCGCGATGGACGTGCCCGTCTTCACGACGGTCCAGCAGCTGGCGGCGGCGGCCGCCGCCATCGACACGGCCCACGCCGCCCGCGCGGCGGGGGAGCCGGTGCGGGTGCGCTCGCTGCAGGAGCACGCCGAGTACCTCAAGACCACCCGGTGAGCGGCACGGCGAGCGGCACGGTGAGCGGCACGGTGAGCGGCACGGTGAGCGGCACGGTGGGCGTGCAGGAGCAGGCCGAGGTCGTCTCCGCGCGGCCCGTGGGGGCGTACACGCACCTCGTGCTGCGCGCCCCCGAGGCGGCCCGGCGCGCGCAGCCGGGGCAGTTCGTGGCCTGCGGGGTGGGCGACTCGGGCATGCTCCTGCGCCGCTCGCTGTCGCTGCACGCCGCCGACCCGGAGGCGGGGACGCTGGAGGTGGTGGTCGCCGCGGCGGGTCCGGGCACCCGCCTGCTGGCTGCGAAGCGGCCCGGTGACGTGGTGTCCACGACGGCGCCGCTGGGGCGTCCGTTCCCGGTCTCCGCCCCGGGAACCCCCGCGGTGGTCATCGGCGGTGGCTACGGGGCGGCGCCGCTGCCCTGGCTGGCGCGGGTGCTCACCGCCGGAGGGTCGCGCGTGGTGGGGATCGTCGGTGCCGCCAGCGCTGACCGGCTGCTCGGCACGAGCGCCGTCGACGAGGCCACCGCGCTGGACGGCCCCGACGGTCCTGCGGACGCGGTGGTCGTCACCACCGACGACGGATCGCTCGGAGCCCCGGGTCGCGTCACCGACGCCCTGCCCGAGGTGCTCCTGGAGCTGAGCGAGCTCGGGGAGCCGGCCGTCTACGCGTGCGGCCCGATGCCCATGCTCCGCTCGGTGCAGACCACCACCCGCGAGGTGCTGGGGGAGCGGGCGCGGACGTGGCTGGCCGTGGAGGAGTCCATGGCCTGCGGCGTGGGCGTCTGCATGACGTGCGTGCTGCCCGTGCGGGAGGCGGACGGCGCCACGCGCATGCTGCGGGCCTGCACCGCCGGGCCGGTCTTCGACGGTGACGCCCTGCGCTGGGACGCCATCGGCGCCGCACCGCACCTGCGCGGCGGAGCGCTGGTCCCTGACGACGCCGTCGGCGCCCCGCGCCCGGGAGGTCACTGAGATGACCGCTGAGACGACCGCTGAGACGACCGCTCAGGCGACCACTGGGACGACCACGACGACGAGCGTGGACCTCTCCACGTCCATCGGCTCCTTCCACCTGCCGGCGCCGACGATGACGGCCTCCGGGTGCGCCGCCGCCGGGGCGGAGCTGGCGCCCTACCTGGACCTGTCGGCCCTCGGCGCCGTCGTCACCAAGTCGGTGCTGCGGGACGCCCGTTCCGGCCGCGCCACACCGCGCATGGCCGAGACGCCCTCGGGGATGCTCAACAGCATCGGCCTGCAGGGCCCGGGCATCGACGCCTTCCTCGAGCACGACCTGCCGGTGCTAGCCCGGGCCGGTGCGCGCGTGGTCGTCTCGATCGCCGGGGGTGACGCCGACGAGTTCGGCGAGCTGGCCGGGCGCCTGGCCGCCCTGGGCCCCGAGAGCCCGGTGGGGGCGGTCGAGGTCAACATCTCCTGCCCCAACGTCGCCAACCGCGGCCTGGTGTTCGCGTGCGACCCCGGCGCCTCACGCGCCGTGCTGGAGGCCGTCAGCGGGGCTGTTAGCGCCTCACCGCGCCCGGACCTGCCGGTGCTCGCCAAGCTCAGCCCCGACGTCACCGACCTGGTGGCGGTGGCCCTGGCCTGCACGGAGGGTGGTGCGACGGGCCTGACGGCCATCAACACCACCCTCGGCATGGTGGTCGACCCGGTGACGCTGCGTCCGCAGCTCGCGGGCGTCACCGGCGGCACGTCCGGCCCGGCCATCCGGCCCATCGCCGTCCGCTGCGTCTGGCAGCTCACCGCCGCCCAGCGCGCCGGGGTGCTGCCCGACGTGCCCGTGGTGGGCGCCGGCGGTGTCGCCAGCGGCGCCGACGCGCTGCAGCTCATCGCCGCCGGGGCCTGCGCCGTGCAGGTGGGGACGGCGACGTTCGCCGACCCCTCGGCGCCGGCCCGCGTGGCCCGCGAGCTGGAGGGCGAGCTGGCCCGCCGCGGGGTCGAGCGCCTGGCCGACGTGGTCGGCATCGCCCACGAGCCCGGCCGCGGCACCACGAGGAGCACCTGATGAGCCAGCAGACCCCCGCGCCGACCGCGCCGTTCGGGCAGCGGCTGGCGGCCGCGATGGACGCGCACGGGCCCCTGTGCGTGGGCATCGACCCCTCTCCGGCCCTCCTGGGCGCCTGGGGGCTGTCCGACGACGTCCTGGGCCTGGAGAGCTTCTCCCGGGCCGTCGTGGAGGCCGTGGCGGGCTCGTGCGCCGCGATCAAGCCGCAGGCGGCGTTCTTCGAGCGGCACGGCAGCCGCGGCGTCGCCGTCCTGGAGCAGGTGGTGGCCGACGCGCGCGCCGCCGGCGTGCTGTGCGTGGTGGACGCCAAGCGCGGCGACATCGGCTCGACCATGGCGGCCTACGCCGACGCGTTCGCCGGGGAGGGCTCCCCGCTGGCCGGAGACGCCGTGACGGCGTCGCCGTTCCTCGGCTTCGGCTCGCTCGACCCGCTCCTCGCCGTGGCCGAGGCCACCGGCCGCGGCGTCTTCGTGCTGGCGCTGACCTCCAACCCCGAGGGCGCCTCCGTGCAGCACGCCCGCGACGCCGGTGGGACGGCCGTGGCGGCCGCCGTCGCGCGCGCCGCCGCGCAGCGCAACGCCGCAGCTCGCAGCGCCGGTGCGGCGCTCGGGTCCGTGGGCCTGGTGGTCGGCGCCACCACCGGTGACGCCGCCTCCCGCCTGGACGTGGACCTCGCGGCCGTGCACGGTCCGCTGCTCGCCCCCGGCATCGGGGCGCAGGGCGCGGGGCCGGCCGACCTGGCCCGGGTGTTCGGGTCCGCGCGCCGCGCCGTCCTGGCCTCCTCCAGCCGGGAGGTGCTCGGGGCGGGACCCTCGGTGCTGGCCCTCCAGGAGGCCGCTGTACGGTCTGCCGACGCCTGCCGGGCCGCTCTGCGTCACGAAGAGTGACCCCCCGGCGTTGCTCTGACCAGGTGACGTGGCTAGGTTTCGCACCAGGGTCGGCGCCGAGCCCCCGGGGTGAGACCGCCGATCGCGACGTGAACGCCACGTGCATGACTGACCAGGCCCCTTTTCCCGACGACGTTCAGAGGTGACTGTCCGTGCCGCTCCCGAACCTGACCCCCGAGCAGCGTGCTGCAGCCCTGGAGAAGGCCGCCGCCGCCCGCCGTGAGCGTGCGGAGGTGAAGAACCGCCTCAAGCACTCCCAGGGTGACCTCGGCGACGTGATCCGCGAGGGCCAGGAGAACGACGTCGTGGGCAAGATGAAGGTCTCCGCCCTCCTGGAGGCCCTTCCGGGCGTCGGCAAGGTCCGCGCCCAGAAGGTCATGGAGGAGATCGGCATCTCCGAGACCCGTCGTGTGCGCGGTCTGGGCGCCAACCAGATCAGCGCCCTCATCGACCGCTTCGGCCGCTGAGCTCGCAGCAGACCACCGGCCCGGCCCGGACGACGCCCCAGCGGCTGGTCGTCCTGGCCGGGCCGACGGCTGTCGGCAAGGGCACCGTGGCCGCCGACGTCCGCGCGCGCTACCCGCAGGTGTGGCTGTCGGTCTCGGCGACCACCCGCGCACCCCGCCCGGGTGAGGTCGACGGCGTGCACTACCTGTTCACCTCCGAGGCGGACTTCGACGCGCTCGTGGACCGGGGGCAGATGCTGGAGTGGGCCGTGGTCCACGGCCGCCACCGCTACGGCACCCCCCGCGGGCCGGTGGAGCAGGCCCTCGCCGCCGGCACCCCGGTGCTGCTGGAGATCGACCTGCAGGGCGCCCGCCAGGTGAAGGCCGTCATGCCCGACGCGCACTTCGTGTTCCTGGCCCCTCCCAGCTGGGAGGAGCTCGAGCGCCGGCTCGTCGGGCGCGGCACCGAGGGACCCGAGGAGCGGGAGCGCCGGCTCTCGACCGCACGGGTGGAACTCGCCGCCGAGGGGGAGTTCGACACCACCATCGTCAACGACGACGTCAGCCGAGCTGCTGACGAGCTCGTATCATGGATGGGTCTGGGTCCGCTCACCCGTCGGTGACCGTCTGACCCGCACCGCGCTCGACCAGCCTCCACCGATCTGGAAGGACACCCGTGTCCGGCACCGCCGCTGCCCCCGAGGGCATCACCAACCCGCCCATCGACGACCTCCTCGAGGCCGCTGACGGCTCCAAGTACGGGCTGGTCATCTACGCCGCCAAGCGCGCGCGCCAGATCAACGCCTACTACTCCCAGCTCGGCGAGGGCCTGCTGGAGTACGTCGGCCCGCTCGTGGAGACCCACGTGCAGGAGAAGCCGCTGAGCGTGGCGCTGCGCGAGATCGACGCCGGCCTGCTCACCATCCGCCCCGTCAGCCCGGAGGAGGCGGCCGCCGAGGCCGCCGCCGTCGCGCCGTCCGACCCGTTCGCGGCCCCCGCGGACGACGCGCGCGGCTTCTGAGCCGACCTCCCGGCCCACGTCCCTCCAGCTCCTCGCGATGACCGCGCCGCGCGTCGTCCTCGGTGTCGGCGGTGGCATCGCCGCCTACAAGGCGGCGCTGCTGCTGCGCCTGTTCACCGAGGGCGGCGCGTCCGTGCGCGTGGTCCCCACCGAGGCCGCCCTGCGGTTCGTCGGGGAGCCGACGTGGGCGGCGCTGTCGGGCCAGCCGGTGGCCACCGGCGTCTGGGACGACGTCCACGAGGTGCCGCACGTGCGGCTGGGTCGCGAGGCCGACCTCGTGGTGGTGGCCCCGGCCACCGCGGACCTGCTCGGCCGCGCCGCGCACGGCCTCGCCGACGACCTGCTCACCAACGTCCTGCTCACCGCGCGCTGCCCGGTGCTGCTGGCCCCGGCCATGCACACCGAGATGTGGCAGCACCCGGCGGTGGTGGCGAACACCGCGCTGCTGCGCGAGCGCGGCATCCACGTGCTCGACCCTGACAGCGGGCGCCTCACGGGCGCCGACACCGGGCCGGGCCGCCTGCCCGAGCCCGAGCGCATCCACGCGGCCGCGATGGCGCTGCTGCAGGGCCCGGCTGCCGGCGCGGGCCCCGCGTCGTCGTCGTCCTCCTCCGCGGCCGACCAGGACGACGACGGCGCCGAGCGCGCCGGCGCCGACCTCGCCGGACGGCACGTGGTGGTCTCGGCGGGGGGGACGCGCGAGCCGCTCGACCCGGTGCGCTTCCTCGGCAACGCCTCCTCGGGGCGGCAGGGCGCGGCGCTCGCCGCGCGGGCGCTGGCCCGGGGCGCGCGCGTGACGTACGTGCGAGCGCACACCGAGGTGCCCGACCCCGCGGGGGCGCACGTGGTGCCGGTGAGCACGGCGCTGCAGCTGCGCGACGCGGTGCTCACCGCTGCCCGAGCCGGCGCCGACGCGGTGGTCATGGCGGCGGCGGTGGCCGACTTCCGTCCCGCTGCGCCGTCCGAGTCGAAGATCAAGAAGGACGACGACGGCGAGTCCGTCCCGGTCGTCGAGCTGGTCCGCAACCCCGACGTGCTGGCCGGACTGGTGGCCGCGCGCCGCGAGGGGCGGGTCGCGGCCGCCACCGTGCTGGTCGGCTTCGCCGCCGAGACCGGAGACGCCGCGGGGTCGGTGCTCGAGCACGGCCGCGCGAAGGCCCGGCGCAAGGGCGCCGACCTGCTCGTGGTCAACGAGGTCGGCGGGGGACGCGCGTTCGGCACCGCCGACAACACCGTCGTCATCATCGGTGCCGACGGCACCGAGCGGGCCGTGGGGCCCGCGCCCAAGGAGCGCATCGCCGACGCCGTCTGGGACGCTGTCGCGCAGCTCGTGCACGTCGAGAACCCGGGAGACTCCTGATGGCCGCTGCTGCGGACCTGCGCCTGTTCACCTCCGAGTCGGTGACCGAGGGGCACCCGGACAAGATCTGCGACCAGATCAGCGACCGGATCCTCGACGCGATGCTCGACCAGGACCCGACCAGCCGCGTCGCGGTGGAGACCATGGTCACCACCGGGCAGGTGCACATCGCCGGTGAGGTGCGCACCAAGGGGTACGTCGAGATCCCGCAGATCGTGCGCGAGACGATCCTGGGCATCGGGTACGACTCCTCTGAGAAGGGCTTCGACGGCCGCTCCTGCGGCGTCTCGGTCTCCATCGGGGCGCAGTCCACGGACATCGCGCAGGGCGTCGACTCCTCCTGGGAGCAGCGCTCCGGGACGCTCGTCTCGGACGACCCGCTCGACGCGCAGGGCGCCGGCGACCAGGGCCTGATGTTCGGGTACGCCTGCGACGACACCCCCGAGCTCATGCCGCTGCCGATCTACCTGGCGCACCGCCTGTCCGAGCAGCTCACCGCCGTGCGCAAGGACGGGGTGCTGCCGCACCTGCGTCCCGACGGCAAGACCCAGGTGACCATCGGGTACGACGGCGACCGCGCGGTCTCCCTCGACACCGTGGTCCTGTCCACGCAGCACGCCCCGCAGGTGGACCTCGCCGAGCTGGCCGAGCAGATCCGCTCCGAGGTGGTGGCGCCGGTGCTGGAGGGGGTCGACCTCGACACCTCCGGGCACCGCCTGCTGGTCAACCCCACGGGCCGCTTCGAGATCGGCGGGCCCATGGGTGACGCCGGCCTCACCGGCCGCAAGATCATCGTGGACACCTACGGCGGCATGGCCCGCCACGGCGGTGGTGCGTTCTCTGGGAAGGACCCGTCCAAGGTCGACCGGTCCGCGGCGTACGCCATGCGCTGGGTGGCCAAGAACGTGGTCGCGGCGGGTCTGGCGCGGCGCTGCGAGGTGCAGGTGGCGTACGCCATCGGCGCGTCGCACCCGGTGGGCCTGTACGTGGAGTGCTTCGGCACCGAGACCGTGGACCTGGGCCGGCTGACCGCGGCCATCAAGGAGGTCTTCGACCTGCGCCCCGCCGCGATCGTGCGCGACCTCGACCTGCTGCGCCCCGTCTACGCGAAGACCGCCGCCTACGGGCACTTCGGTCGTGAGCTGCCGGGCTTCACGTGGGAGACCACCGACCGCGCCGCGGCGCTCAAGGCCGCGGCCGGCGCCTGACGCGCGGTGCCGCCGGTCGGGCTCTGCATGCCCGGCGTCACACCCCGGCGAGTTCGAGGGCCAGCTGCTGGACGGACCGGCGTGCCATCTCGACGTCGTCGGCGGCGAAGCACCTCGGGGAGCCGAGGGCGTGTGCGTCGAGCAGGAAGATGCGTTCCTCCGCGACCTGTCGCAGGCGGACGATCTCCGCGGTCTGCTCCGGTGTCGCGCGCTGTCCGGTCAGCTCCGACGACCGCATGACGGACTGGGCGTAGGTGGACGCCTGCGAGGAGGCCAGCTCGTAGCGGTCAGCGAGAGCGCGCGCCTGCTGGCGCACCAGCTCGCACGACGGCTCGGGCGACGACGTCCCGGCAGCGGCACCGGCGCTGTGCGCGGCGACCACGAGGACCACTCCGGTGGCAGCCGTCGCGGCGGCCCAGCGCAGGGTGCGGTGCATCGAAGGGGCTCCTCGTCGTCGTCCTCGGGGGCCGCGGGGTGCGGTCCTGTGATCGACATCGGCACGAGCGCGGGAGGGGAGCACCGGGGGAGCGCGCCGCCCACCCGTTCAGCGCTGCTGCGCCGCGACGGCGACGGCGACGGCGACGGCGACGGCAAGGGCGTGGACGTGGCGTGGAGGTGAGGGGTGGACCGGTGCAGCCCCACCGACAGCAGGACGAGCCGCACACCGAGCACGACGCCCTGCCCGGCGGTCACAGCATCGCTGCGACCGGGCCGAGGACCTGCTGGCAGGCGATCGGCGCGGGACCGGGCGGTGAAGGTCGTGCACGAGTCGCTCACGTGGTCCGCGCACCACGCAGACGGCGTGCTGGGAGGCTGGTGCTGTGCTGCTCGTCGGAAGGGACGGGACGTCGGTCCAGCTGAGCGTCGCGGGGTACCAGTTCCCCGAGCGCGACGCCGACCCGGGTGGCGATGACTGGGACGCCAACTGGCTCGTCATCGCTGGGCGGGTCCGGACCAGCGCCGGCCGGACGTGGTCGTTCCGCGACCCCGGGCTGACCACGTGGGAGGTCGCCGAGGCGGCCGACTGGCTGGACGGCGCAGCGCGGGGTGAGGTGCCGTTCGTCCCCCCGTGGACCTTCGCGGACGACGGCGCGCCCGACGAGCCCGACGAGCCCGACGAGCCCGACGAGCCCGACGAGGACGTCCCGTTCTGGTGGGACGAGCTGGACGAGCACGGCTGGAAGGTCTTCGTCGAACCGTGCCTGTCGCTCGGGGTGGCCGAGGGCGAGGGCCCCGCGGTGCGGCTGCTCGTGGGGCTCGGAGCGGAGTGGGCACCACCTCCGTTCCCCGAACGCGCTCACGACTGGCGGTGCGTGGAGCTGCACCTCTCGCCCAGCGAGCTCGCCCGTGCTGCTGCCGAGCTCCGCCGGGAGCTGGCGCGGTACCCCCAGCGCTGACCCTGGGGAGCAGGGGCGGCCAGCATCAGGCGGCGGGGAGGTCGTCGAACAGGCACGGCTCCTCCCCGTCGCCGGGGTCACCGTCAGCACCTGGGCGCGGCTGCGGTGGTGCGTCGGTGAAGGCCGCACGGGTCCAGTCCGTCGACCACGCCACCCCCGCCGGCCCACCGGGAGGATCTGGGCGACCATCCGGTGGCCAGCCCACCCACGCGGGCAGGACATCAGCCAGCAACCGGTGCACCCACCCCGGCAGCTCACCCCCACCCTCAGGACCATCGCTGGGCCCGTCACCAGGACCGTCGTCGGGGCCGTCGTCGGGGTCCAGCAGCACCTGGGGGCTGACGCGGTAGGTGTGCCCGGTCGGCGCGGTCCACACCACCGCGTCCCCCGGCCCTGGCTGCGCAGCGGTCCGCGCCACCGCCACGCTCCAGCCGTGCCCGGGACGGGCGTGCTCCCCGGCCTGCTTGAGCAGGTGCTCCACCTGCGCCAGCAGCTGCAGGTTCGTCGCCTCCGTCGCCCCGCCACTGTCATAGGCCTGGACGTGGTCGATCTGCCCACCCCCAGCACCACCACCACCGCCCCCACCACCGGCGGGACCGTGGTCCAACCCCACCGGACGGGTCGAGGACGGCATCGTCGAAGACCACCACCGCAGCCCCACCAACCGCGCCAACGCCGTCGAGGGGCGCCACGCGCCCTCCTCCACTGCCACCGCCGCCCCGCACACCGGGTCAGCCAGCACCCGCCGCCACAACCCGTCCGCGGCGATCCGCAACGCCGCCACCGCACCGATGGGCCCGTACCCGGCCAGCTGCGCCCCGATCGTGGAGACCCCGGCGGCCACCGTCCACGGCAGCACCAGGTGCACCACCGGCCTGGAGGCGGCGGTGCGGGCGATCGGGTACCACGTCCCGCACACCCCGGAGGTGCCGGCGACCTCGAGTGCTGCGCTCGCCCACTCCACCAGCGCCGCGATGCGGTGAGCGTCCAGGGAGCCCACCGCGCCCCGGTCGAAGGGACGGCCCTGCTCGCGGGCGGCGGCACGTTCAGCGGCGCGGGCCTCCTGCTGGCGGCGTCGGGCGCGGGCGTCCATCGCCGCGGTGATCACCGCGATGTCCTCGGCGGGTCCGCGCAGCTGCAGCGCCGCCTGCCCGTCCGGTTCGGACCAGCGGGAGGTGGAGCACGCCGCGCGGGCCTTGACCGCGCGCCGCTGGGCGGCGGGGCCGTCAGCGCGGGACACCGCGGTGGTCAGGCGCTTGGTCCACGCCCGCCGGTTCGGGCCCAGCCCCGCCCCGGCGGTGGGACGCGACGTCGGACCCGTCTGCGCGGACCCCTCAGATCCGGACCCCTCAGATCCAGACCCCTCAGATCCAGACCCCTCAGATCCAGACCCCTCAGAGGGAGAGCCGTCCGAACAGGAGCCGTCCGAACAGGAGCCGTCCGAACAGGAGCCGTCCGAGACCGAGCTGCCGCTACCGGTGCCGTCAGTGGTCCAGGCCGCGGTGCCGGTGGCCTTGCCCAGCAGCTCCCGGCGCACCGCCGCAGCGACCTGCTCGGCGTGGGCGGCCGCCGCTGCCTCCGCCTCGGCGTCGACCTGCGCCCGATCGGCAGCGGCCCGAGCCCGCACCTCCTCCCGCGTCGGCGGCACCAGCCCGGCCTGGGCGCGGGCGGCGTCCTCGGTGGCACGCTGCGCCTCCAGCGCCCGCTCGCGGGTAGCGCTCTCACGCTCCAGCGCGCTCAGGTAGGAGGTGGTGCGCACCGCTGACAGCTGCTCCAACAGCCAGCTCCCGGCCCCTGCGGGTAGGGCCCCGGCAGCCATCGCCGAAGCCACGTCCCGGTGAGCCCCCACCGCTGCCAGACCCCGCTCGACCAACACCTCAGACGCCGTCGACCCGATGCCGAGCCGGGCGCACAGCTCCGAGGCAGCAGTCGAGCGCACCCGGGTGGCCCACGGGCGGCCCGTGCCATCGGCGGCGGTGGCAGCGCGAGCATCAGCGACGTCGGCCTCGGCCTCGGCCTGGCGTCGGGAGGCGAACACCCCCGCTATCTGGTCACGGCGCGCGGCCAGTGCCGCGATCTGGCGTTCGCACGCCGCGACAGCCTCGACCAGCTCAGCGTCCGAGACCCCGACGCAGACGGTGGTGTCGGTGCTGTCGGTGGTGTCGGTGCTGTCGGTGGAGCGGCACGCCGCCTCGAGGTCGACCGTCAGGTCGGCCCAGAGCTCCTCCACCGCCGCCACCAGCCCGACCCCGGGAGCGCGCGCCGCCCACAGCAGCGCCACCTCGTCGCGCACCCCGACCAGGCACGCCTCTGGCAGCAGCACCCGCGAATGCTCCCCGGCCTGCGAGGCGCCAGCCTCCGGCTCTGCTGCGGCCTCGGGCGGGGCTGGCTCGTCGTCGCCCCCGTCCTCCTCTTCCAGGTGCAGCACCTGGGTGTCAGGGGCGAGCTCGTAGCCGTCGGGGTGGGCCACCGCGCGCCACCACAGGTGCGCAGCGATGCGCTCCTCCAGCAGCGAGACCGGCCCCTGACCCATGCCCACACCTGATCACCCACCACCGACAACCCGTGCTGACCTGCACGTTCGTCACGACACCGGCCGGTGCTGCCTGACCTTCCAGACAAGGCGGCCGACGGCGGCGGACAGGGACGTCCCCGCGGCGAGCCCGACCGCCAGCAGCAGGGCACCGACGAGGTAGAGCCCCGAGTCGTCGACAGCGGCGGCCAGCACCGTCCAGCAGACGAGGAACCCGGCTGACACCCCCGCGGCGACCGCGACCGGCGACCAGCGAGTCGCGAGCACGCCGGTCAGCACCCCGACGGAAAGGGCGCACCCCACGACCTGGAGCGTCACGTAGGGCGACTGCACGGCGCCGGTCACGACGTCGTAGGAGGCGGTCCGGTCCCATCCCAGCCACACCGCCCACACGAGCCCTCCCGCCAGTGCGGCCAGCCCGGTCTGGGTCGACCGGCTGGCTGGACGCACCGCAGTGGCGGGGGACCCGGCGCCTGGCCGCATCCGCTCGACCCGGCTCTCGTGACGGCGCACGGCCCGCAGCAGCACGGCGTGCAGGAGCAGGTTGACCAGCACGGGGGCTCCGGTCGCCAGTCCCTGCGCAGCCACCTCGGGGAGCGGGAGCGCCAGCGCCACGGGCACGACCAGCGCCCACCACGGGGCCCCGAGCAGCAGCAGCACTGCGTCCAGCCCGCTCCACACCGGGCTGGGCAGGTCGGGAGCCGGGATGCCGGCCGCCACCAGGAGGGCCCTGACCACCACGACGACGACGAGGGCCGCGTGCACGACCAGCAGCGGCGACCACCAGCGGGTCTGACGTGGTCGTGGACCATCGGTCGTCGGGCTCACCGGTCCATCGTGGACCGTCCGGTACCGCAGCGGATCCTCCTGCGGGCGGACGGGTCCTGTTCGCGTCAGGTGAGCACGCGCACCGGTGACCCGGCCAGCCACGCCGCGACGTCCTCCACCGCGTCCTCGTAGAACGCCGCGTACGTGTCCTCCGTGACGTACCCGACGTGCGGCGTCAGCACGGTGCGCGGTGCGGTGCGCAGCGGGTGGTCCTCCGGCAGCGGCTCGACGTCGTAGACGTCCAGCCCGGCGCCGCCGAGGTGCCCGGACCGCAGCGCTGCCAGCAGCGCGGCCTCGTCGACCAGGGGCCCGCGCGAGGTGTTCACCAGCAGCGCCCCGGGCTTCATCAGCGCCAGCTCCCGCTCACCGACCACGCCGCGGGAGCGCCGCGACAGCACCAGGTGCAGCGTCACGGCGTCGGCGCGCGCCAGCAGGTCGTCCTTGGTGGTCGGCTCCACGCCCAGCTGCCGGGCGAGGTCGTGGTCGAGGTGCTGCGACCACGCGAGCACCTCCATGTCGAAGGCCTGAGCCACCCGCGCCACCCGCTGCCCGAGCTTGCCCAGCCCGATGACGCCCAGCACCTTCCCGGCCAGGTCGCCCCCGATCCCCGACGGCCGCTCCAGCCTCTGCTGCCACGCCCCGGCGCGCACGCCCGCGTCGAGCCGGGGAACCTGCTTGACCAGCGCCAGCAGCAGCGCCCACGTCATCTCCGCGGTCCCCGGCACCACCATGCGGGTGCCGCAGACGACGACGCCGCGGGCGCGGGCGGCGTCCAGGTCGATGGCGGCGTTCGCCATCGCCGTCGTCACGAGCAGGCGCAGGTCGGGCAGGCCGGCGAGCAGCTCGGCGTCGAACGCGGTGCGCTCCCGCATCGCCACCACCACCTCCGACCCGGCCAGCGCCCCGCGCAGCGCCGCACCGGTGAGGTGCTGGTGCACGAACTCCACCTCGACGCCGTCCGGCAGCGCCGTCCAGTCGGCGCGTGCGCGCGCCGCCCGCTGGTAGTCGTCGAGCACGGTGATCCTCACGGTGCGACGCTACGTGGGGCGGCCCCACCCGGCGCGCCCACCGCCCGCTCCACCGGAGGTCGCACCACCATGCCCCTGCTCGCCGTCGACGTCGTCCGTGGTCGTTCCGAGCAGCAGCTCAGAGAGCTGCTCGACGTGGTGCAGTCCGCCGTCGTCGACGCCTTCGAGGTCCCCGAGACCGACAGGTACCAGGTGCTCACCCAGCACGAGCCGTTCGAGCTGGTGGCGCTCGACACCGGCCTGGGCATCTCCCGCACCGCCGGCCTCGTCGTGGTGCGGGTGACCAGCCGCGAGCGCACCGAGGAGAAGAAGGTGGAGCTCTACCAGCTGCTCGCGCAGCGGCTGGAGGAGCGGTGCGGCGTGCGGGCGGATGACCTCGTCGTCACCATCACCGAGAACGGGGCCGCCGACTGGTCGTTCGGCGGCGGCCAGGCCCAGTTCCTCACCGGCGCCCTCTGACGGGACGCCGGCACCGGGGTCAGCGCTGAGCGGTGGCCGTGACCCGGGTGGTCTGGGTGATGGTGGCCCAGGACGAGCCGCCCTCGTCGAAGCAGCCCGCGCACTCGCAGGCCGGCCAGATCAGGCCGTCCTTGTGGCTGCGCGGCTGCGGAATGAGGCCGGGCTCGACGGCGTGCAGGTCCAGGGAGAAGGCGTCGTGTCTGTCCACGGGTCTAGCATCACGCTCCGCAGCCGGTTCTGCTGGCGTTCCGGACGCTCTCCAGACGACTGGCAGCCACCTGTCGGCCTCCTGTCATCTACCGCTGGGGCGGCCCCGCTGGCTCGATGCGGTGCCAGCCGTGGTGGACTGCGCCGCTGACCTGCTCGAACGCGTACCAGCTGCCCTGCCCGGGCTGGTCGAGCTCCCGCGAGACGGGCACGCCGAGCAGGTGGCAGAGCATCAGGGTCCCCACACCCCCGTGGGCGACGACGGCGACGTCCCCGTCCACGCCGTCCAGCTGCCGCCGCACCGCGGTGACGAAGCGTGACTGGGCGTGCTCTGCGGTCTCCCACCCGCGCACGCTGGCGGTCGGGTGCGCGAAGAACGCGTCGGCCAGCTGCTCGAACTCCTGCGGCGGCACGTACCCGGTGGCCGACCTGTCGTTCTCCCCGAGCGCCTCGTCGGTGACGACGTCCAGGCCCAGCGGCTCGGCGAGCGCCCGGGCCGTCTGCACGGCCTTCGTCTCCGCGGAGCTCACCACGCGCGTCAGCGCGCCGGCCCACGGCAGCGCCAGCAGGTGCACCAGGCGCTCACGGCCGGCGGCCGACAGGCCCCACCGCGGCACCGGGACGCTCGGGTCCACCTGCACCTCGGGGTGGCTCACCACGTAGACGGTCACGCGCCCAGCCCACCACGGCGCCGGGAACCTGCTGGACCCCGTGCCCCGCGGCGGACGAGACTGCGCGGGTGGGACTGAGGGACTGGGGCGAGGTCATCACCGGCGAGGCGGAGCTGCGGGAGCTGGTCGGCGAGCCCGCGCCCGCCGCCGTCGCCAAGCAGCGCGACCACCTCCACGACCTCGACAGGGCCTGGCTCTCCGCGTCCCCCTTCTGCCTGCTGGCCACCGCGGGCGCCGACGGGCGCTGCGACGTCTCGCCCAAGGGGGACCCGCCCGGCTTCGTGCACGTCCTGGACGACCGGACCGTCGTCGTCCCCGAGCGGCCTGGCAACCGCCGCGTGGACGGGTTCCTCAACGTGCTGGCCAACCCCCACGCCGGGCTCATCTCGCTGCTGCCCGGGCGCAGCGACACCCTGCGGGTCAACGGCCGCGCCACCCTGGTGCGCGACGCGCCGTTCTTCGACGCGATGGTGGTCAAGGGGCACCGGCCGCTGCTGGCGGTGGTCATCGAGGTGGAGGAGGTGTTCCACCACTGCTCCAAGGCGTTCCTGCGGTCGTCGCTGTGGGACACCGCCACCTGGGACGGCGGCACGTCGTCCGTCGCCGGCGGCGTGCCGAGCCGGGCCCACATCGCCCGGGCCCTCGAGCGCAAGGACACCCCGCTGGAGGACCTCCAGGCCCACTACGGCCCCAGCTACGCCGAGGGGCTCTACCGGTGAGCGGCCAGGACGACGACGGCGGCCGGGTGCTCTCGGTCAACGTCGGGCAGGAGCGGCCCATCGCCGCCAAGGGCGGGACCACCGGCATCGACAAGCGCCCCGTGGAGGGGCCGGTGGCCGTGCGCGCGCCCGGCCCGAAGCTGGCCGGGCGCACCGGCGCCAGCGGCCTGGCCGGGGACCACATCAGCGACACCGCCCACCACGGCGGTGACGACCAGGCCGTCTACGCCTACGCCCGCGAGGACCTCGACGCCTGGGGCCGCGAGCTGGGGCGGGACCTGCCCGGCGGGACGTTCGGGGAGAACCTCACCACGGTGGGTGTGGACGTCAACGGCGCGGTGGTCGGCGAGGTGTGGGAGGTGGGGACGGCGCTGCTGCAGGTCAGCGCCCCGCGCATCCCGTGCGTGACGTTCGCGGTGTGGCTGGGGCAGCAGCGGTGGGTGCCGCGCTTCACCGAGGCGCGCACGCCGGGCGCCTACCTGCGCGTGCTGCGCGACGGGCACGTCTGCGCCGGGGACGCGGTGCGCGTGCTCTCCCGGCCCGCCCACGGCGTGGACGTGCGGACCGCGTTCGCCGCGACGACGACGAGCCCCGAGCTGCTGCCCCTGCTGCGCGACGTGACCGAGCTGCCCGCCGCGGAACGGGCCAGGCTGCTGCAGCGCCTGGACGGCTGACGCCTGGGGAGCGCTCGGTACGGTCCCGTGCGTGGACGACCCCCGCACCGACCCGCCCGTGGCCGCCGACGAGGCGACCACCCTGGTCGGCTTCCTCGACTTCCTGCGCGACACCGTCGCGCTGAAGACCGACGGCCTCAGCGCCGAGCAGCTCGCGGCGGTGCACCCGCCGTCGTCGATGACGCTGGGAGGGATGCTCAAGCACCTGGCCTACGTGGAGGACCAGTGGGTCGGCCACGTGCTGCTCGGCAGCCCGCCGGCCCCACCGTGGGACGAGGCCCCGTGGGACGACGACCCCGACTGGGACTGGCACTCGGCCGCCACCGACGACCCCGCCGCGCTGCGCGGTCTCTGGCGCTCCGCCGTGCAGCGGTCTCGCACCGACCTGCCGCTGGACGACCTCGGGCGGCTCAGCGCGCTCGAGCGCCGCGGTGAGCGGGTGTCGGTGCGCTACGTGCTGGTGCACCTGGTGGAGGAGTACGCCCGGCACGCGGGCCACGCCGACCTGCTGCGCGAGGCGGTCGACGGCTCCACCGGCGAGTGAGCGCCGGCGCCGCGAGGCGTCCTCCTGCGTCAGGCGGTGCCCGTCCCGGCGTCGGCCCGGGCGGTGTCGGGGGCGGCGGCGGGGGCGAGGGTGGGCGCCTGGAAGCGGCGCACCAGGTCGGCGGCCGGTGCCGGGCGGTGGAAGTGGAAGCCCTGGGCGAGAGGGCAGCCCACCTCGCTGACCAGCAGCGCCTGGTCCGAGGTCTCGATGCCTTCGGCGATCACCACGAGCCCGATCTCCCGGCTCATGGCCACCAGACCGCGCAGCAGGGCCCGGCGCCGTGGGCTCTCGGAGATCTCGGCGATGAACCCCGAGTCGAGCTTGAGGTAGTCGGCGGGCAGCTCGTCCATGCGGCTCAGGGAGGAGTAGCCGGTGCCGAAGTCGTCGATGGCCACGCCGATGCCGCACCAGCGCAGGTCCTCCAGGGCCTCGCGCGCCTCGGGGGAGTCCGCTTCCACGAGGCTCTCGGTCACCTCGACCACGAGGTGGCGCGGTGACCAGTGGGTGGCGGCGAGCACCTCCACCACCTGGGGCACGAAGTCGGGGTGGACCAGCTCGAGTCCGGAGGCGTTGACGGTGAGCAGCAGGTCCCGTCCCACGGCGTCCCGCAGGGAGGTGGCCTCCGCGATGGCGCGCCGCAGGAGAGCGCGGCCCATCTCCACCACCAGCCCGTGGGTCTCGGCCAGGTGCACGAACACGTCCGGCGGGACGGCGCCGCGTCGGGGGTGGTGCCACCGGGCCAGCGCCTCGACACCCATGAGCTGCCCGTCGGCGGGGTCCACCACGGGCTGGAGCACCACCTGCAGGCGGTCGGAGGCGATGGCGTCGACCAGGTCGCGCACCAGCTCCCGGTCCGTGGCCGGGGAGTGCTCCACGAGGCCCCTGCCCATCGACTTGGCGCGGCTGAGAGCGGCTGCGGCGCGCCGCTGGAGGGGGGCGGCCTCCTCACCGGGCTCTCGCAGGGCCGTGCCCGCGCAGATGCTGAGCGGTGCGGCCGCCGCCACCAGCCGCCGTGCCAGCTCCTGCGCCGCGGCCCCGTCGCAGTCCGGCACGACGACGGCGAAGTCATCACCGCCCAGCCGCGCCAGCAGCGCACCTCGGCCGTGCCGCGGCTCCGCCCGCAGTGCCGCGTCGAGGTCGGCGGCGAGGCGCACCAGCACCCGGTCCCCGTTCTCGTGGCCGTCGGCCTCGTTGAGGGCGCCGAAGCCGTCGACGTCGAGGAGCACCACCGACAGCGGTGTCTGGTGGCGCACGGCCCGAAGCACCGCGACCTCCAGGGCCGCGTCGAAGGCGCGCCGGTCCGGCATCCCCGTCAGCAGGTCGACCGCGCGCTGCGGAGCCTGGCGGACCATGTGGCTGACCAGCAGGACGACGCCGAGCTGCAAGCACACCAGCGCCGCCGCAGCGGTGACCGCCACGCCCTGCCAGGTGAGGGCGGCGACGACCGGCACCAGCAGCACCGCCGCCCGGCTCACGCCGACGCGGCGGCCCGAGGTGAAGGCGCAGTCGATGGAGGTCAGGGTGCAGGCGCCGGCCAGCACGAGGGCGGTCTCCCGGTCCGGTGCGAGCAGCACGGCGACCGCCACCACGACCGCGGCGAGGACCACCATCGCGTCCAGCACCCGCGGGCGCAGCCGTCGGCGGCCCAGCGCCACGAGCCCGGTCACGAGGCCGGCCACGGAGAGCACCCAGGTGCCGATCGCCAGCTCCGGCTCGCTGGTCCACCCGGTGAGGGCGGGGACGGTGGACAGACCGGTGACGAGGCTCCCCAGCACGTAGCACCACGCGACCACCGCGGTGTGGCGCCGGGGCCGCTCGGCGAGGGCCCGCAGGGAGGTTCTGGACACGCCCTCGCTTCGGCGTCGGACGACCCTGCCTTGATCACCAGGCCGCAGGCGTCCCCCGAAAAGGGTAGACGCCGGCGGCCGTGCGCCCTGGTCCACGATGGTCCCGTGGACCACGGCGCGGACACCGTCCAGCGCGAGGAGCTCCGGCACAACCCCCTCAACGAGGTGACCGCCTCGGTGGAGCGCGTCGTCCTGGCCGACGGGCGCACGCTCGTGCGCAAGCAGCTGCGTGCTCCGGCGACCTCGTCGTCGTCGCGGTCACCGGGGCTGTGGGCCGCCTCGGACGACCCCCGGCACTGGAACTCCTGGCGGCGCGAGGCCGACGTCCACCGGGACCCCGCGCTGCGCGCCAGCCTGCGCGGCACCGGGCTCGACCTGCCCTCGTGCTCCGTGGAGGAGCTCGACGGGGGCGCGGTGCTGTGGATGGAGGACGTCGAGGGCACCCCCGGGGAGCGCTTCGACCTGGCCGACCACGCCGCGCTCGCCGCAGGGCTCGGCCGCTGGCAGGCGCAGGGCCCGCTGGAGGCGCCCTGGGCGTCGCGGGGCTTCCTGCGGGAGTACTCCGAGAGCAAGCGCGTGCCCTGGGACCTGGTCGACGACGACGACGCCTGGCGCCAGCCGCTGGTCCGCGACACCTGGCCGCCGTCCCTGCGGGCGGGGTGGCGCCGGCTGCTGGCCGCGCGCGAGCAGCTGCTCCGCGTGGCGGAGCAGCTGCCCCGCACGCGGTGCCACCTGGACGTGTGGGTGGCCAACGAGATCCGCAGGCCCAGCGGCGAGGTGGTGCTGCTCGACTGGGCGTTCGCCGGTGACGGGGCGGTGGGGGAGGACGTCGGCAACCACGTGCCCGACGCCGTCTTCGACCTCTTCTGGCCGGCCGAGGGGTTCGAGGAGCTGGAGCAGGCGTGCGTGGCCGCGTACCTGGCGGGGCTGCGGGAGGCCGGGTGGCGCGGGAGCGCCGACGAGGTGCGGCTGGGGGTGCTCGCCTCGTGCGTGAAGTACGCGTGGCTGCTGCCCCTGCTGCTCGGCAGCGCCGGGGCGGCGGAGCACGCCGCCTACCACCGGCCCGCGGACGCCCACCACCTCTACCAGCAGCGCGGTCTGGCCCTGGCGCACCTGGTGCGCTGGTGCGACGAGGCCCTGGCGCTCGCGGGGCGGCCGTGACCCTCCACCCCCGGCCGCCCCGGCCCCGCGACGATCAAGCCCGTGCGCGACACATCACCGGCCGCGGACGGCAGGACGGTCCGGTGATGTGGCAGGAGGAGCTCGCTGACCGAGGCTGAGCCCCGCAGCTGTGACGCTGCCCGGTCAGCGCGGTACCGGGAACAGCGGAGCTGCGGCCTCGACGGGCACCGCGTGCGTCACGCACAGGCCGCCGGTGCGTTCGTCGAGCTGGTGCAGCAGCAGCCCCGACGGCTCGTCGAGGTACCCCATGCGCCCCGGGACCGTGAGGTCGAGGGCGCTCTGGCGCCACGTGCTGGGCGCGGTCACCGCGACCGTACCGGCGAAGGCGGCGGTGGTCGACCGGTGCACGTGGCCGGCCAGGACGCGCACCACCTGCCGGTGCTCGGCGACCACGACGGCGAGCGCGCCGGCGTCCTCCAGCCCCATCCCGTCGAGGAACGGGACGCCCACCGGGGTGGGCGGGTGGTGCAGCGCGAGCAGCGCCGGGGTGTCCGGGTGGGCGGCGAGCTCGGCCCGCAGCCAGGTCAGCTGCTCCGCTCCCAGCCGGCCCGCGCCCTGCCCGCGCACGGCGGAGTCGAGCACCAGCAGCCGCGCACCGGGCAGGTCCACGGCGTAGCGCGTCGACGCACCTCCGCCGAGGTGCGGTGTACCCCCGAACGCCGCCACGAGCGCGTCGGCGTCGTCGTGGTTGCCCGCCGCCAGCAGCACGGGGGCGCGCATCGAGCGGGCGGCGTCGTCGAGGACCTCCCGCAGCACCGCGTACTCCTGCGGCGTGCCGCGATCGACGAGGTCCCCGGTGACGACCACCGCGTCGACGTCGAGCGCCGCCGTCCTCCCCAGCGCCGTGTGCAGCGCGCGGGCGGGGCCGGCGGCCAGCGCACCGGAGGGCAGGTGGGGGTCGCTGAGGTGGGCCAGCAGCACGAGCCGACCGTAGGGGACCGGGCCCGTCGACGGACAGGGCGCAGAAAAGGGGTGGAGGGACGTGATCTCCAGGCTGCAGGCTGGTGCGGGGCGGATGCCGGCGCGACCGGGTGGTCCGCCTGCCGGACCGAGCGCACGGAAGGAGCGGTCACATGCCTGAGCACGGTCGTCTGGAGGCCTCGGTGCTACCCGCGGTGGGCCCGTGCGCCGTGCCGGCGTGCCCGGTGTGCGCCCTCGCCGGGGGACGGCCGCGCGCCACGACGGTGGCCGAGTGGCTGGCCGAGCGCCTGCTCCCGGTGCTGGTGCGCGCGCGTGAGCGCCGGCGCGACCGCCTGGCAGACCTGCGCCCGGGGAGTCCCGCGGTGACGCCCCGGCCGTGGCCGTACTCGGCGTGGTGGGACGAGTCCCTCGGCTGACGCCGAGCGCTCCGCCGGCCGCTCAGGCGCTCTCGTCATCGAGGTCGACGTCCCCCTCGTCCGGCCGGTCCTCGTCGTGCGGGCTGCTGGTCACGGGACCACTGTGCTCACCGCCCGCGGGCCGCGGTCGGCCCGGGCCACCCCGACGGCCCCCGGTGCGTTGGTCGGGACGTCGAACTGGCCCAGGACCGTGGTCCCGTCGGAGGCGTAGACGGGGATCTCCACGACGACGACGGGGCGCGCGTACCAAGCGGCGGCGTCCTCGGGCGAGGTGGGGCCCGTCCCGTGCGCCGCATCGAACTCGCTCGTGCGGAAGTAGCCCTGGACGCCGTTGGTGGCGACCGCGGCCAGCAGGTCGGGTCGAGCGCCGTCCTCCTTCTGCGTGCCGTACGTCTCCCCGCGGGCGTTGACCGCCCAGTCGGTCTGCTCGCGGTGGACGTAGGTCATGGACAGCCCCCACCGCATGCCGGCGGGGGCGGTGAACACCAGCGGTGCCCCGTCCGGCGGGAGGTCCAGGACGCCGATCGGGCTGGGACCGCCGAGGGCTCCGTCGCAGGTGCTCGACGACCCGTCGGGCCACTGGAGGGTGCCCGCGTCGAGGCAGGAGACGGTCACCTCGACGCTGGTCGCACCGGTGGGCGCGTCGTCGGTGGGGATGCTGGCGGAGCCGGTGCGCGTGCTCTGGAGCACCGGGCCGAGGGCGGCGTCGCGAGGAGCCCCCGGCAGCCAGGACGACTGCAGGGGTGACCACCCGCTCGCACCGGCCACCCCGGCACCGGCCGCTGCCACCACCAGCACGCCGAGCCCCGTCACCGCCGGTCGGCGCCAGCGGTGGCGGCCAGGTCGGGCGCCAGCGCGCACGCGCTCGACGAGAGCACCGCGCAGGGCGCGGGCGAACCGCGGGTCGAGGGTGGGTCCGCTCAACGTCGTCCTCCTGTCGTCCGGGACGGGTCGCTCTCCCGCGCGGCAGGGCCGGCGCCGGGTGGTCCCTCGTCCGGCTCGCTCATCGCTGCGCGCAGCCGCAGCCGCGCCCGGTGCATCCGGGACTTCGCGGCCTGGGGCGTCAGGCCCAGCACCGACGCCGCGTCGGCCAGCGGCTGGTCCTCCAGCACCACCAGCGCCACCAACCGCAGGTCTGCGGCGGACAGGCGCGCCAGGGCGTTCGACCACCGCTCGTCCACGCGGGAGCTGGCGTGGTCGTCCACCACGGCCTCGGTGCGCGGCAGGCGTGCCAGGAAGGCGCGGTGGCGTCGCAGCCCGCGGGCGTGGTTGCGCGCCAGGTTGGTGGTGGTGACGAGCAGCCACGGCAGCAGCGACCCCGAGACGACGCGGGCGTCCCGGCGGCGGCGCCACAGCTCCAGGAACGCCCCCGCCGTGAGGTCCTCCGCGTCGTGGGCGTCCGCGGTCAGCCGGTGGGCGTGGCGGTGGACCCGTGCTTGGTGGCGGTCGAAGAGCAGCGCGAAGGCCTCACCGTCTCCGGTGAGGCTGCGCTCCCACAGGGGGGTGTCGTCGAGGCCCTCCACACGCAGGAGTGTCCGCACCCGCCGGTGCGGTTCCGCGCGTTCCGCGGATCTTGCGCGGCGGTCGGGCCGTCGAAGGGCACTGTCCGGCAGCCGTCACTCCCTGGTGCGGCACGACCGTGGTGACGATCGGCTCGACGCGCGAGATCGGCAGCCGTGGGGGAGGCTCTGCGGGAGCGCCGGCGCCCGCCGGCCGCGGCCGGGCCCGTGCCCGGCCGTTCCTGCGACCTCCAGAGAACGAGGCCCCGTGCGCCGCCCGCTCGACGCCGAACTGACCCGTGACCGGGACGTGGAGGTCCTCCACCTCGACGGTGACCTCGACCTCCAGGCGGCACCGGAGCTGCGGGCGTGGTCCGCGCGGCTGCTGGCCGAGCCGGAGGACGGATCGGCTCGGGCCACGGCCGTGGTCGTCGACCTCACCGCGGTGCCGTTCGTCGACTCCACCGGTGTGGGCGCCCTGCTGTCGGTGCTGCGCGACGTGCGCGGCCGCGGGGGAGACCTCGTGCTCGCCGGGCCCAACCACGAGCTGCGCCACCTGCTCGCCTCGCTGGGGCTGCCGGCCGTGCTCGAGGTCTTCGAGACGCGCGAGCAGGCCCTGGAGCAGGTCCGCCAGCAGGGCGCCTCGGAGTGAGCGCCGACGGCCCTGTGCCGGAGGCCACCTCGACCGGTGACCCCTTCGACGAGGCCGTCCTGGCCCTCGACCTGACCGGCGGCGACCGCCTGGTCCTGCCGCGGGGCGTGGCGCAGGTGCGCCCCGACGCCCCGGCCGCGGTGTTGGTGGTGGACCTCGCCGGCCGGCGGGTGCTCTACGCCAACGAGGTGGCCGGCCAGCTGGCCCCCGGGCTGCACCTGCCCGTCCCCGTGGAGGAGTGGGCGGCCGCCGCCGACCTGCGCGACCTCGACGGCGACCAGCTGGACGAGACCGCGCACCCGCTGTCGCGCATCGCCCGCTTCGAGCCGGTCGCCGGGCAGGGCGTCTCCGCCGCCCGCCGGTCGGACCTCGGGCGCAGCCGCGAGCCGCTGTGGGTGGTGGCCCTTCCCCTCGACGACGCCCCTGACCTGCAGGGACGCGCACTGGTGGTGTTCCTGCCCGTGCGCGACCGGGAGGAGATGCAGCAGCGAGCCGCCGAGGCGCACGGGCGTGCGTCGTCGTCGACCTCCACCGGCCGCACGTCCGCGGTCTCCGTGAGGGAGGCCGCCGTGCTGGCCACCGGCCTGTCCTTCACGGTGGCGGACGCGCGGGAGCCGGACCTGCCGCTGGTGTGGGTGAACCCCGCCTTCACGGCGGTCACCGGGTACACCTTCGAGCAGGCCGTCGGGCGCAACTGCCGCTTCCTCCAGGGGCCCGGCACGGACCGCACCGCCACGCTGCGGATGAGGGAGGCTCTGGAGACCGGGCGCTCCATCACCCAGGTGCTGCTCAACTACCGCGCCGACGGCACCGCCTTCTGGAACCAGGTGGCGATGAGCCCCGTCGTCGACGCCGACGGCCAGGTCACGCACTACGTGGGCATCCAGACCGACGTGTCCGGGCGGATCGCCGCCGACGCCGAGCGCGACCGCGCCCTGGCCGCTGAGCAGGCCGCCCGCGCCGACGCCGAGCTGGCCAACTCCCGCCTGCAGCTGCTCGCGGAGGTGACGCGGCAGCTGTCGGAGGTGACCGACGCGCAGGCCGCGGTGGACCGGCTCGCGCACCTCGTGGTGCCGGGGCTCGGGGACTTCGCGATGGTCGCCGTGGTGGGGGACGACACCTCCGTGGCCGCCCAGCCCCCGGACGACGACGGCGGAGCGGGCGCGACCCCGGCCTCACGGCGCCGCCACGGCCTGCGCGACGTCGCCTGGTGGCACCACGACGGCACCCGCCTCGACCTCGTGCGCGTGGTGGCGCAGCGCCGGCTGGACGAGCTCAGCGGCGAGGGGCAGCGCGTGCTGCAGTCGCTGCTGGGACCGGGGGCGTTGACCGTGGCGGCGCCCGGCACCACCGAGGACGGTCGCCCGGTGCTGGATCGTCTGGCGGGGCTGCTGCGGCCCGGCCCCTCGCGCGACGCGCTGCTGGAGCTGGCGCCCTCGTCCATGGCGACCTGGTCGCTGCGCAGCGCCGGGCGCACGCTGGGCCTGCTCACGGTGGGCACGGACGCCGAGCGCGCACCCCTGACGGCGCGCGACGTCGACCTGGGGGCCGACATCGCCGCCCGCGCCGGCCTGGCGCTGGACCGGTCCCGGCTCTTCCGCCAGCAGCGCGACCTCGCGGAGGGCCTGCAGCGCTCGCTGCTGACGCTGTCGCCGGGGGCCGTGCCCGGCCACGTGAACGTGGCCGTCCGCTACGTGGCGGCCGCCGAGGCCGCGCGCGTGGGCGGCGACTTCTACGACGTCTTCACCCAGCCGTCGGGGGCGGCCGTCGCGGTCATCGGCGACGTCATGGGCCACGACACCGACGCCGCCGCCTCGATGGCGCAGCTGCGCTCCACCGTGCGCACGCTGGGGATGCTCACCGACGACGGCCCCGCCGAGGTGCTGCGCCGCGCTGACGCGCTGATGCGCGCCTCCGGGATGGACACCACCGCCACCGCCGCCGTGGTGCGGCTGCCCGAGCCGGACGCTCCCGGCGCCGAGCAGGCGCCCGTGCTCGTGGAGTGGTCGAACGCCGGCCACCCGCCGCCGCTGGTCCTCGACGACGACGGCGGCGTGCGCCTGCTCACGGCGCCCGCCACGGACCTCCTGCTGGGCGTCGACCCGGGCACCGCGAGGCGGCAGACGCAGCACCCGCTGCGGGTGGGCGCGACGCTGCTGCTCTACACCGACGGGCTGGTGGAGCGCCGCGACATGCCGCTGCAGCAGGGCATCGCACGGCTGCAGGAGGTCGTGGCGCGGGTGGCCCCGCAGGCCGTCGACCACCACCAGCTGCTCGACCTCGTGCTCGCCGAGATGCTGCCGGAGGTCGCCACCGACGACGTGGCCGTGGTGGCGCTCTGCCTCACCTGAGCGCACCCGCCACGCCGTCCGTGATCATGGGCGTTGTGCGCACTGCCCGCCGGCGGTGACCGGGGGACGGTCGGGGGAGCGCTCAGAGGTGCTGGCCGTACCCGTCGGCGTCGGCACCGTCCGCGGCGGCCCCCACGAGGCGGGGCGGGAACGGGAGCACCTGGTCGTCCTGGACGACGGCGACCACCACGCACGTGACGTTGTCGGTGGCCCCTGCCCGCAGCGCCAGCTCCACCAGGCGCAGGGAGCACACCCACGCCGACGGCTCCTCGTCCATGACCTGCTGCATCGTCTCCACCGACAGCACCCCGGACAGCCCGTCGGAGCACAGCAGCCACCGGTCCCCGGCGTGGGCGGCGTGGCGGCTCAGCACCGGAGTGCTGTGGGAGCCGGCGGTGCCCAGGCAGGCGGTGATGATGTTGCCCATCGGGTGGGAGTCGGCCTGCTCGGGCGTCAGCACCCCCTGGTCGACGAGCTGCTGGACGTAGGTGTCGTCGCGGGTGACCTGCTGCAGCGCCCCGCCGAGCGGGCGGCGGTAGGCGCGCGAGTCGCCGATGTGCGCGAGCACCACGTCGTCGTCGGTGGCCATGAGAGCCGTCAGCGTGGTGCCCATGCCCGCGGTCTCGGGGTGGTGGACCACGTGCTCCAGCAGCGCGTCCTGGGCGCGGGTGATGGCAGCGCCGAGGGCGGAGGCGGGGTCCTCGCCGGGGTGCAGCTCGTCGTCGCGGTCGTCGAGGGGCAGCAGCTCACCGATGACGATCGCCGAGGCCACGTCACCCGCCGCGCTGCCGCCGACGCCGTCGGCCACCAGCGCGAGCCGCCTGCCGGCGTAGCCGGAGTCCTCGTTGTGGGGCCTGACGGTCCCGCGGTCCGAGCGCGCTCCGGTGACGACGGCGAGGGGCATGTGCGGCTCCAGGTCACTCGGCGGTGCGCTCGGGGGAAGCGAGATCGTCAGCCTCCCACGGTTCGGCGCGCGCGGCGCGGGCCGGAGACGTCCCCGTCCGGATGGCGGCTCGGGCTCAGGTCCGCTTCCAGGCCCGCGCCGCGGCGACGAGGCGCTCGCGGTGCTCGGCGAGCCAGGCGCGCTCGGCGTCGACCACCTCCACGTCGCCGCGCGCGAGGAAGGTGGCGTACGGCTCGACGCCCCGCGCCCCGCGCTCGGCGATGCGGTCCCGCTCGTACCGCTGCACCTCCTCGACGAGGTCGAGCAGCCGCTCCGGCGCCACGTCCACCTCCGCGCACCACAGCGCGAACCGGTGCTCCACCTGTCGCGGCGGCACCGGGTGCTCCGCGCGGTAGCGGGTCATCGGCCCGAGCGGCACGAACGTCGCCGCTGCCTGCGCCGCGTCCCAGCCCTGCGGTGCCGGCTCGGCGGTGTCCCAGTCGATGAGCGCCACGAGCCGCCCACCGCGCCAGACCGTGTTCCACGGGGCCAGGTCGCCGTGGCGCACCACGAGGCCGCGCTGGTGCGTCGAGCCCTGTGCGGGGCCGCTGTGCCAGACGGCGTCGGGTGGCTCCACGAAGGTCGCCAGCGCCTCGCCGAGCTCGTGCACCAGCTGCGCCACGGCCACCAGCCCGGCGTCCGAGCGCAGCGGCTCCGGCCAGGGCCACCACGCGGTGCTGCCCTCGACGTGCTCGAGCACCTCGCGGCCCTGCTCGTCGAAGCCCAGCGGGCGCGGCACGCGCGTCACCCCGGAGGCGCGCAGGTGCCGCAGCAGCGCGTGGACCGTCGGCGTCCACGGCGACGCGGTGCGGCGCACCGTCGAGCCCTTGCGCACCACGCGGGTGGAGAAGCCCCCGTGGAGGACCTCCTCGGCGGCGTCGCCGTCGTCGTCCGCGCCGTCGAGATCGCTGGTCACGGCGTGGCCGGGCGACGGGCGGTGACGAGGAAGCGGTGGGTCCGCACCTCCAGCGGCCCTCGCGCCCCGAGGCGGCGGAGCGTGTCGAGGTGGTCGGTCACCGACGTCCCCGGCAGCTGCCACGGGACGGACCGCAGGTGCAGGACCACGGCGCCGACGTCGTCGAACACCATCGCGGGGCGCTCCTCGCGCACGTCCTCGACCACCAGCCCGGCGCGGGTCAGTGAGTCGGCGGCCACACGCGCCGTCCACGAGCCCGGCGCTCGGGGCGCAGCGGCCCCGAGCGCCTCGTTGAGGTCCGTGCAGTCCTCGCTGCCCACCTGCTGCGTGATGAGCGAGCCCCCGGGGGCGAGGACGCGGGCCACCTCACCGGCGACCAGCCGGCCGTGGCGGTCGAGCACGAGGTCCACCGAGGCGTCCGCCAGGGGCAGGTGGTCGGCGGGCGCCTCGACGACGACGACGCCCAGCGGGCCCAGCCGAGACACCGCGACGGGGATGTTGGGCGGCCAGCCCTCGGTGGCCGTCACCCTGCGACCGTCCGCGGCTGGGAGGACGGCTCGGCACAGGAGTGATGAGAGGAGCTCGCCGCCGCCGGTGTCGACGTCGAGCACCCGACCGGCGGTGGTGAGCCGGGCGACGGCCAGGTCCTCGTAGGACCAGCTCAGCGGCGCGGTGTGCACGCGGCCGGCTGCCCACGAGAAGTCCCAGCCGGACAGAGGCGCCGCGAGGGCGTCGGCGAGGAGCACGTCGACGTCGTCGTCCTCGACGGCGCCAGGCGGTCCGGGCTGGTGCGCCATGCGGTCACCCTGGGGGAGCGGCTGGCGGCGCGTCGAGGGGTTTTCCGGCCTGCAGCGCAGCGGTGCAGGCCAGGAGGTCGGCGTGGAAGCGCTGCGCGCCGCCGTCACCCAGCGGGGCCAGCATCGCGGACTCCACGCGCGCCACGACACCGCTCGCGCGAGCGAGCAGCTCCTCGCCGGCCGCCGTCAGGCGGGTGGGCAGGGCCCGCCCGGAGGGCGCCTGCTCCGGACGGGTGAGCAGCCCGCGCTGCTCGAGCCCCTGCAGCGTGGTGTGCGCCGACTGCCGGGTGACGAAGGTGACGCGGGCCAGGTCGGACGCCGACATGCCCGGCCGGTGCTGGAGCTGCTCCAGGCAGGCGTACTGGGTGACGGAGACGTCGAGCGGGCGGAGGGCCTCGTCCATGGCGGAGCGCAGCGCTGCTGCGGCGCGCTTGAGCGCCAGCCCGGCAGAACTGTCGACATCGACCCTCACTTGCCCCATGTCAGGAGTCTGACATAGAGTCGCCCGTGTCAGTCTAATTGACACAGTGAGGAGCGTTCCCGTGGCTGTCGTCTCCGGTCCCGACTTCATCGCCCTGCAGGTGCGCGACGTCGCCGCCTCGGCGTCCTTCTACGAGACGCGACTCGGGCTCCGTCGCGCACCCGCCAGCCCGCCCGGCGCCGTGGTGTTCGCCACCTCGCCGACCCCCTTCGCCGTGAGAGAGCCGCTGCCCGGCCTCGACCTCGGCGCCATCAGCCCGCGGCCCGGCGCCGGCGTGGCGCTGTGGCTCGCCGCGGACGACGCGCAGGCCCTCCACGACGACCTCGTCGCCGCCGGCGTGCCGGTGCTGCAGGCCCCGTTCGACAGCCCCTTCGGGCGCACCTTCGTGCTCGCCGATCCGGACGGCTACGCCATCACGGTCCACGGACCGGCGCCCACGGCGTAGGTCGTGCCGCAGCCCTCGGCGGATGCTCAGAGGAGCGCGAGCGTCGACCCGTGCGGCGCGGCCAGGGCGAGCGGCACGTCGTCGAGCGAGACGACGAAGCGGCCGTCACCCGGGACCTGCTCCGGCAGGGCGTCGACGAGGTCGGGGAGGACGGCTCGGCCCTCCATCCCCAGGCGGTGCGCCCCGGCCTCGGCGATGACCGTCCGCACGGCGCCGCGCTCGCCCGGGCTGAGGTAGGCCAGCGCGGCGCTGTGAGTCACCACGACGGCCCCGCGTCCGAGACCGGCCACGTCGTCGAGGTGGCGGCGAGCCTGCGCCAGCAGCGGCGCGAGGTCCGTGGTCATGTCACCGGCCACCACGGACGGACGGAGCTCGGCCGCGACGTCCAGGGCTCGGCGCAGCCGCTCCTCCCGGTCGACGTGCTCGGGCCAGACGAGGCACTGCAGCCAGCGGCGGGTGTCGACGTCGGACGGGTCGAGGGGGGAGAGGTCCAGCCCCACGCGCCACGCGACGGCGGGGACGGCGTCCGGCAGCCGCCGCTCCGCCCGCGGCCCGTCCACCGCGCACGGCAGCCCGACCGCGCTGCCCGCCGACCCGTCGACGACGTGCTCGCGCCCGTCCGGCAGCGCGTACCGGTACCGCCAGGCGTCGTAGAGGAGGCAGAGGCCGGCGCTCGCGCCCACCTCGACCACGGCGAGCGGACCGTCGGTGCGCGCCGCCAGCTCGGCGAGGCCCGGCAGCAGCACCGCGCACCGGGCGGCCTCGTTGGTCTGCGTCGAGCGCTCCAGCAGCGTGTCGCGCACGGCGTCCTCGTGGTCGAGCAGCCACGCGAGCGCTGCACCCGGGGCGTCGACGGGCACGCCGTGCCAGCGCAGCGCGCCGAACAGCAGGTTCGGCTGGGCCTTCCCAGCAGGCAGCGCGCAGAGGAGCGCGACCGCTGCGTCGTCGGCCTGCACGGCCAGCGCGAGTCGCTCGTAGACGCGGGAGGATCCAGCGGCCTCGAGCCGGGCGAAGCTCAGGTACCGCCCCCTCACCGCGTGGTGGGGAGTGCCGGTCTGCTCCACAGCGGCAGTGGACCAGGCGACCGCCGCGGGGCGACACTCCCCGCTGTGCAGGGGAACCGCGTGACCTCAGCAGCGTCCGCCGTCGTCCTGGACCTGGTGCGGGCGGCCGCCGATGACGGGCTGCTCGACGACGTCGGCTCGCTCGCCGACGGGCTGACCGTCCGCGGCTGGCGGCGCCACCGGCGCGGCGGCGTGTGGGTGCTCGACCACCCTTCCGACCTGACCACCTGGACGTCGCTGACCCCGCCGACCCTTTCGGTGCACCTCGGCTCAGCGGACGACGACGCCGCCCGCGCGGCGCTGGCCGACATGCTCGTCCGACTCGAGGAGGTCCTCGGTGTCCCGCCGCAGCGGGACGCCAGCCACGAGCCTGACCAGTTCTCGGCGTTCTGGGCCCCGGAGGAGGTCCCGGGCCTGCACGTGTCCGCGACGCTCCACCCCGCGGCGTCGGCCTTGGTGCGCAACGGCGACGACACCGCGCCGGAGGCGTGGCTGCAGGTGCAGGTGCTGCGCGAGGGGGGCGCCGGCGAGGCGGACGAGCACGACCCGGAGCGCGCTCGCCGCCTCGCGCGGGAGGGGACGGCGGTCGAGCGCTGGTACCTGGCCGGTCAGCGCGCGTTGCCGCCCGACGCGGTCGCGGCATTGGAGGAGGACGACGACCCGCTCGTCGTCAGCGCCGTCCACGGCCACGCTCACATCCGTGCCTTCGTCGCCGGCAGCGCCTGAGCCCGCTTCCTGACGGCCGCCGACAGCGGCCAGCGGTTCCGCAGGGGGAGCGCCGCCAGGGCGAGCAGCCCCAGCAGCAGGCGGACCAGGACGACGACGACCTCGCCCACGGCGCGCCACGCGCGGCGCGGGCGTGCGGGCTGGGCGCGCGGCACGGGAGGGGCGGTCAGGGCGGCGGCGTTCATGCTCACGTCCTCGACGCCAGGAAGGCGACCCGGTGGCCCGGTAGCGCCGAAGGTCGATCATCCCTCGTCCGCGGGTTCGACCTCCGGACCGGCCGTCAGGGCGAGCACCTGCTCGCGGGTCACCTGGCCCTCGGCGGTCCCGCGTGATGCTCACACCGCGGCGCAGAGATCATCGCGACCGTGAACCACCGAGGCGCGGCGTGCGTCAGAGGAGGTGTGAGGAGCGTGGACCCGGCGACCGCCGACGACGCGGCGCTGCTGCGCGCCAGCGCTCGCGGCGACGCGGCGGCGTTCGCTGAGCTCTACGACCGGCTGGCCCCGATGGTGCTCGTGCGCTTGCGGCGGCGGTGCGCTGACGAGGACGTCGTCGTCGACGTTCTGCAGGAGGCCTTCAGCGCCACCTGGCGCGCAGCGGGGACGTGGGACGGGCGGGGTGAGGTGGCCGCGTGGGTGTGGACCATCGCCGCCCGCCGGCTCGTCGACGCGTTCCGGCGGCGCGCCGTGCGGGAGCGTGCGGCGTCGGTGGCCCACCACGGCCACGACGAGCTGGAGCACCTGCACGCGACATCGGGGGCCCGGGCGTGGGTCTCCTCGGCGGAGGAGGACGTGGTGGACACCACCTTGACCGGCCCGCTGGCCGCAGCGGTGGAGGGCCTGTCACCGGAGCTGCGGGCGGTCCTGCAGGCGACGGTGCTGGACGGGCTGAGCACCCGCGAGGCGGCGGTGCTCCTGGGTGTGCCGGAGGGCACGGTGAAGACGCGGGCCATGCGTGCCCGCACGCAGCTGAGGGCGGCGATGGCATGAGCAGCAGCGGTGCAGAGCAGCAGCCGTGGCACGCGAGCCCCGCGCTGCTGGTCGCCTTCTCGCTGGGTCGTGCCCGTCTCGCCGACGCCTGGAGCGTTGAGGCCCACCTCGCCTCGTGCGGCCCGTGCCGGGCCGAGCTCGCGCGGGTGGTCGCTCAGGACGACGACGACCGCCGCGTGCTGGCGCTGGCGCGCGAGCGGGTGCTCGTGACCCCTCCGCAGCCCGCGGACGTGGGGGTCACAGCGGTGCCCGGGCGCCTGCGCGCCGGCGCCCGCCAGGTGCTCGCCCGCTCGGGTGCACCCTGGCACCTGCGCTGGGCGCTGCGCCCGACGTCACTGGGTGCTGTCGCCCTCGCGGTGGCGGCGGCTGTCGCCTTCGCGGGTGTGACGCACCGGGTGGTGAGCCCGGAGAGCGGCACCGCGTGGCTGCTGTGGGCCCTGGCCCCCGCGGTGCCGGTGGCGGGCGTGGCGCTGAGCTCGGTCGCCGCGGGGGCGGAGCACGAGGTGGAGCTGTCGACGCCGTCGGCGGGGTGGCGTCTGGTGCTGTGGCGGACCCTGGCCGTGCTGGCCGCTGCGGTGCCGATGGCGCTGGTCGGGGGGCTGCTGATCACGGCGGTCACCGGGCCGGGGCCCGCGGAGGTCCTCGCCGGCACCCCTGGGGTGTCCGGGGCGTGGCTGCCTGTGCTGTGGCTGCTGCCCGCGCTGGCGCTCACCGCCACGGCGCTGGCGGTGGGCACGTGGCTGCCGCTGGCGCGGTCGGCGGTGCTGGTCGGCCTCGCGTGGGTCTTCGCGGTGGTCGGGGTGCCGGTGCTGCAGCCCGGCGAGCCAGCGGGCGGGGCGCTGCGCGTGGCCGACGGGGTGGTGCCCGGTCAGCTCGGTGCACCTGGACCCGTTGACGCGGCG